>CAYVSX010000001.1:0-95601 GCA_964454245.1 uncultured Candidatus Saccharibacteria bacterium
ATACACATAGCATATGTGAGGTAAAAGCGAGGGTTTCGAACCGTTTACAGAGGTAAATAGGCGAAGCCCTTTTAATATAATTTAGCCCCTGTGGGGCATAAGGGAGAACCTACCAATGGCAGGTACTAAAGCTGGCGGCCTAAAGGCTGCACAAAAGAACCTACAAAAAGATCCAAACTTCTACGCGAAGATTGGTGCTAAGGGTGGCAAAAACGGCCACACCGGTGGTTTTGCTGCCAACCCAGAGCTAGCTCGCATTGCTGGCGCTAAGGGTGGCCGTATTTCACGCCGCACTAAAAAGACTGCAGATAAGTAATTAACTGCCAGACTACCAAAAACGCCCAAACTAAGGGCGTTTTTTGGTAGAGTAGCGCCGCAGGGCGCAGCTACGGGCATCGTTGACCTGCCAGGTGGCACTGCAGGCTAGGCAACGGTAGCCGCTAGGTGCGGCTTGTACACCGGTAGCGCCGCAGGTGGGGCAAAGCGACCGCGCGTGCAGCCAGTCGCGGTAGCTGTCTAGGGCATCCTCTATCAGGTCGTCGTCAATACTTACACTTAGCTCTGCCGCAATATCTAGCGCCACATCCCAGGCGGCACGCTCCATCTTTAGCAAGTCGATATCGCGCTGGTAGCCAGCATGCCCTAGCGTAGCGTGGCCGTATTCGTGCAGCAAGTAGGCAGCTGCATTATCGGCCGTTGGATTGTAGGTAATGGCACAAGCGGTATGGTCCCAACTAAACATCTCACCCTGGGTAAGGGTGAGATGTTGCAAATTTGAGTGCCGGGCGGCCTTACTTTGCAGTTTTTTTGCTAGCGAGGTAATCTTTTCCATAGTAGTAACAGCCGTATATCACCGCCTCTTCGGGGTGCTGCGCCTGCACTATTTTGGGGCAGGGTATATGCGCAGGCAAGTGCTCGGCGAGGATATCGTGCAAGGTGGTGCCGTACTGGCTAAAGTAAGTGCCAATACTACCGCCTACTATTATAACCTCTGGCTGCAAAATTGGCACTACTGCTAGCAAGCCACGTGATATACGGTCGGCGATTTGCCGCCAAGTGCGCTTGGATTTGATGTCGCGGGCAAATTTTTTATACACTTTTACAATCGCCTGGCCACTGGCAAACTTTTCCCACTCTTGCACGCGGCCGTTGTATTCTACCAGGGCGCGGCCAGCCTCGCTTAGGCGGGCGCCGGGGTCGATATAGCCGTTGGTAATGATGCCGCTCCCAATACCAGTACTTACGGTGATGTATAGCGATGATACCGGTACGGGGTTAAGTGCACGGGTCTCGGCTAGGCCGGCTAGGTTGGCATCGTTTTCTATCAGCACAGGTACGCCGGGCAGTAGGTCGTGCAAGGCCTTGGCGGCGTTAAAGTTGGCCCAGCCTAGGTTGTTGCACCACACCGCTACGCCATCTTTAATGATACCGGGCAGCGCCACCACTATTACCTCTACTTTGTCATGGCCGTAGTTGGTGTGTACGGCATCGCGTAGGGCTTTCACATATTCTTTTTGGTCTGCTGGGGTGGGGAATTTAATCGACGCGCCCATTTTGCCATTGCCCTCAAATGACGAAATAAGCGTTTTTGTCCCACCGGTATCGATTGTTAATATCATAGACTTATAATAGCATAAGTAGCTTATTTATGCGGTGATTTGCATCACGGTTGTATTATAGGGGTGGGTAGTGTATGCTAAGAGTAGTAATTTAGAGGAAATAATATGGCACGTGTAAGCGAGCAAGGAAATACACTTGGATTCGTGCTGGTGGGGGCATTGCTAGTAGCGCTACTACTAGGTGGTATTTATGTGGTGCGCAACAATATGGCGCAGGTAGCCACTAGTGATGGCGATACGGCGCCAACTGTGGCTAGCAACGACGATTCAACTGATAGCGAATCGACAACGGGGGGTGACAGCAAAACCACCGATACAAAAACTGATGAGCAGCGCCTAAAAGAGACACTAGAGGCGCAATCGACCGCCGAAAAGAAGGCTAAAGACCAACAAGCGGCTAATAATAGCAAAACCACCACCTCTACAAGTGGTAATACCGCCACTGCAACCACCGATAAGCTACCAGCTACCGGCCCCGAGGAAGCACTGCTGCAACTAGTGGGCGCTACCCTAGTAGCCGGCACCGGCATCGCCTACGCGCGTTCGCGCCGCCTTATCTAGACTTTATCTGTAAAATACTGTACAATGAGGGTAATCTAGGTGTAGTCTATTTGATTGCGCCAAGAATAATAATAAATTTAAGAGAGGAGTTTTGGTAGCGAGCATTTTTTAAGGTGTGGCTACTGATAAAACTTATATGGCAAATGCCGCAATAACAATGGACGATTTGCTGGCCGGCGATAGCGTACAGCAGCTGGTAGCAGGCGAAGTAATTACTGGTCGCGTATTAAGCGTCCGCAAACACGAAGTATTAATTGATTTAGGTGCCCAAGGTGTGGGCTTTGTGCCACGCCGCGAAGTTGGCTTTAGCCGCCAGCTAAACGAAGGCGACGAAGTAACCGCAAGCGTGGTAGACACCGAACTAGACAACGGCTACAGCCTACTAAGCCTACGCAAAGCTGCTAAAGACCGCGGCTGGGAAGAAGTGCAGGCTAAAATGGACGCTGCCGAAATCATCGAGGTTTCACCATACGACGCTAACCGCGGTGGTATGTTGGTAGAGTACGAAGGCGTTCGAGGCTTCCTACCCGTATCGCAGCTATCGGCCGAGCACTACCCGCGAGTTGGTAGCGCCGATAAAGACGAGATTTTAGCTCGCCTAAACGCCCTAATTGGTCAAACTCTTAAGGTGCGTATCCTAGACTGCGACCGCAAGGCCAACAAGCTAATCTTTAGCGAAAAAGAAGCCATCAAAGACGGCCTAGCTGCCCGATTTGAAACCCTAAAGGTTGGCGACACCGTGAGCGGTGTAGTTACCGGCGTGGTAGATTTCGGTGCCTTTGTAAATGTCGATGGTATCGAAGGCCTAGTGCACATTTCGGAAATCAGCTGGGAGCGTGTCAACAACCCTAGCGACTATGTAAAGGTTGGTCAAACTATCGAAGCTAAGATTATCAGCATCGATAAAGAGCGCCTAAGCCTAAGCATGAAGCAACTAACCCAAGACCCATGGCTAGACGAAGTTGATAAGTTTACAAAAGGCGATAAGGTTGAGGGTACGGTTACCCGCATTACACCATTTGGCGCCTTTGTGCAAATCAGCCCAGCTGTGGAAGCCCTCGTGCATATTAGCGAACTAGGCAGTGGTAGCGATGTCGACCCAGAAAAGGTATTTACGCTAAACGAGCGCAAAGACTTTATTATCTTGGATATCGATAAAGAGAGCCGCAAAATTAGCCTTAGCTTGGCCGACAAAGCTGAAAAACCAGCCAAAAAGTAAAAACCATGTAATTCATGGATAATTGATCCGGCAAGCTGCCGGCAGAAAGGAGAACCAAATGAGTAGCCAAGAGAAGAAAGTTTTGGTTATTGCCGACTCGATAACAGTTGGCGAACTCGCGGAAACCCTAAACCTGCCCGTTACGCAGCTTGTCGGGGAATTGTTCAAGAATGGCATTGTCGCCACTATCAATCAACGGATTGACTTTGAAACGGCGCAAATTATCGTTGAAGAACTAGGCCTAGAAGTAGAACTGAAGCGCAAAGAGGCCGAACAGGCCGTGGTGCAGCGCCTACACAAGCCATCGGCCAACGCCAGTGAGCGCGCGCCAATTGTGGCCGTGATGGGGCATGTTGACCACGGTAAGACCACCTTGCTGGATACAATTTTGGATAAAAAAACCGTATCGGGCGAGGCCGGCGGTATTACCCAGCATATTAGCGCCTACCAAACGGTGCGCGATGGCCGCGCCATCACCCTGCTAGACACCCCTGGCCACGAGGCCTTTGCTGCCCTGCGCCAGCATGGTGCGGCGCTTACAGATGTGGTGATAATCGTGGTGGCGGCCGATGACGGAGTGATGCCACAAACTATCGAGGCCATCCGCTTTGCTCGCAGCGCTAATGCTCGTATAGTGGTGGCTATCAATAAGATGGATAAAGAGGGCGCTAACCCTGATATGGTAAAGGCGCAGCTGGCCAGTGAGCACCAGCTAAACCCTGAAGAGTGGGGCGGTGATACCATCATGGTGTCAATTAGCGCCAAGCAAAACCAGGGTATCGACACGCTACTGGATTCGGTGCTGCTAGTGGCTGATATGGAAGAACTAAAGGCCGATACCGATGTGCCAGCTGAAGGCCTGGTGATAGAGGCGCATATGGAAAAGGGCAAGGGATCGGTGGTGAACCTGCTGGTAGAACAAGGTAGCCTAAAGCCTGGCCACTTTTTGGTGGCCGGCACTGCCTATGGCAAGGTGCGCACACTGCTAGATTTTGCTGGCAAAACGCTCAAGCAAGCTGGCCCATCTACGCCAGTTACCATTACCGGCTTTAAGGAGTTGCCGCAATTTGGCGACATATTTACGATTGTGAAAAATGAAAAAGAAGCTCGCCTGATGGTAGAGCGCGCTAAGCTAGAGGCCGAGCGCAACGCCGCCAGCACCAATGTGACTGGTGCTGACCTGCTAAAGATGATGACCCAAAAGCACGATACCGAAGAAATGAACGTGATAGTGAAGGCTGACGTGCAAGGCTCGCTAACCAGTGTGATGGATAGCTTGCGCCTGGTTGACACTAAGGGGCAAATTACTCTGCGCATTATCGGCAGTGGCGTAGGCAATGTCAGTGAAAGTGATGTGCGCCTGGCTGAAAGCTCGAATGCGATTATCTATGGCTTTAATATCGAACTACCGCCGGCAGTAAAGCGCCTTGCGATGCGTGATAAAGTGCAGGTGCGAATATTCCGCGTGATTTACGAACTACTCGATGATGCTCGCCAAAGTATGGAGCAGCTACTATCGCCAGAGGTAGTAGAAACTGAAGTCGGCAAGCTGACCATCAAGGGTGTGTTCCGCACTACCCGCGACGAAGTAATATGTGGCGGTGAAGTAACCAGCGGTAAGGTAACGGCAAGCGTGCTTGCACGCGTACTGCGTGGCGAAGAGCAAGTAGCCGAAGTAGAAGTAACCAAGGTGCAGCGCCAACAGCAAGAGGCCAAAGAAGTGTTTGAGGGCGAAATGTGTGGCCTCAGCCTAAAAACCACCAAAAAAATTGTGGTAGAAGAAGGCGACAAGCTAGAATTCTTTACCCGCGAGCTGGTAAAGCGCACGCTAAAATAGCATAAAGCAAAAACTATTGTAAACAGCATACCGCTTATGGTATGCTGTTTTCAGGTAACGCCGTAGGGGCGTATTAAAAAGCAAACATAGGGGTAAAGCGATGGGTGATCCATTTGAGCAATTCGTTTCCGAGCTACTTGATGCTAAAGAGTGGGGCAGCAAGATTGATGAAGATGGGCGTAAACAGCTGGAAGAGGACTTAAAGGGTCGGTTAATGGATCAGATTGACCGTGCAGTCGTAGAGGCATTGCCGGAAGATAAAGTAGACGGACTTAACGAACTACTCGACCGAGAGGCGTCCGATGAAGAAATCCATGAGTATATTGCTAGTAGCGGTGTTGATATACAGGGCATTACTACGCTAACTATGCTACAGTTCCGCGACTTGTACTTAGGGGATGAGCCTAGCTAGGTGGAATTATAATGGCAAAGCGTTCTGGCAAACGAAACGGGGGTTCGTACAACAACAGGCGAAGCCGAGGTGATGATCGCTGGGATGATGCTAATTACGCTCCCGAGGCTCCTGCTAGCGGCGAGCAGGATGTTGTCGATCAAGAGCGACAGCTGCGCGATCTGTTAGTAGACAATAGTTTTTATGTCGATGATCCCGAAGGTCTAGAGAGGTATATTCAACAAGCCAAAACCGACCCAGATTTTACTATCGGTAACTATATTGATGCCGTTAATTTTGAAATTGCTGGCCCAAGCGACTCTGAGCAGCCTACAGACGTATCTAACGAGCAGCATGAAGATGTCGTGTCTGAGCCAATAGAAGATGCAACCCCTGAGCAGATTAATGCCTATGCCGTGCAGGTTGCCGGCAAGATAAAAGATATCGATCAATTTTTAGCCGGAGAAAGGGCTCGTGCTAACGAAACTAATACGGCCTACAACAGCCTAGAGGCTTTGGAGCGCGCTGCCCAAGCCGGTATCGGCAACTTGCCCATCGTTAAGGACTCTGATTTGGTGGCGATTTACCAAAAGGCTATAAATATAGGGGCTAACAACAGCCAGCCGGCGCGTAAACGGGTTGAGACAACACCAGAGACCAAGAAGGGTGATGAGCCCGACCCCGAGTTGGTTGCTGCGCTAGTGGAAAAATGGGGTGTGGTGCAAGATGCTGTAAGTGCTGCTAGGGATGCGCAAGAAGGTGGCGTGTTTCCAGGGCGCAAGGGACTGCTGCTTGCTAGGCAAAAGGCTTTTCGGGATGCTGGTGTAACAACAAGGGACATTAAGTTAGCGACGGTGAGTCAGGTGTACGCGGCTGCTAGGGAGCAAATTAACGCTTCGCGCGAGGCCAGCCGGGCGGCACTGCGCGGCAGCAACCAAGCATCTGGCGGTAAGCCAGGTTCAGAGCAAAAGGCAGCGGGCAAAAGCCCTAATGGCAAGATTGAAAATAGGTACAAAGAAGGTTCGTACTACGAAAGTAGCGACGATGAATTAGCTGAGAAATACACAAGCAAAGAGGATGCCGCCAAGCGTGCCCAAAACCAAATCGATAATAATAAAAACGAGCAAATTGCGGCGGCTAGAAAGCTAGCTAGGGTGGGTCGGACTGGCAGCTACGAGGATAAGCTAGCAGCGATACGTGGTGCGTTGGGTGGCGACCAACGGGAAATCTATAAATATACTAAGGACCCAGAATCGGTTGATAAGTTTTTTGAGTGGCAGGCGCAGCGGCTAGATATGTTACGCGGTAAGCCGGTAGAAACTAGCGTGTCAGCGCCCGACACGAGTGGCTCGGAGACTGAAGCCGGCGAGATCGGCGAAACCAAGACTAATCAGCAATTAGCTAGTGAGCTAGCCGACATACTTGACGGTAAGTTAACAGTCGATGCAGCCGATAAGGTACGCTACGGTATTGGTACGCACGCCCTTGGTCGTAACGGCTTGGTGCAAAATAGCGGTGGGCGGTTTGTATCGCCCGAGCAACTTCAAGTAATCGCCGCAAATGCTGATTTAATCCGTAATAATTTGCCAAACGCCGAAGGCGAGGCGGAGCCGGCTGTACCCGAGGGCGCAGAGCCTATAACTGAACCGGGGGCGGCCGCAAGCGACACGGGTGCAGAAGACGAACCGGCTACTTCGCCTGACTCACCCACAGCCGAGCCACCTATTGAACCAACTCGAGAGCCAACGCCAGAACCGACGCCTCCCGAGCCAGAAGCCCCAGAGCGGCGCCCATTAGTATTGAGCTTTGTGGATGAAACGCATGATGCGCTGGCGGCAGCCCGCGATGCCGCCGAGGCTAGGTTGCGTAACGAAGTTCAGGCCGAGCCAGAGGGTGGTAATCGCTTTACGCGTGGCTTCAAGCGCTTTATCCGTAATATATGGAAGGGCGAGCACGGCCTAGCGCGCGCCTACTACCGCGAAAAGTACAAGCAAGAGGCGCTAGAGCAAATTCAGCAGCAAAATGATGTATTGGCGCACGAAACCGGCGACATGGATGCGCGCACCAGGGCGCAATTGGCCACCATCGATCGCTTCCAGTCTGAATACGACGAATCTATCCATAATGAGGCCGGTGAGCAGCGCAAAGAAGTTGCCCATAATACCGAATTTGCCCGCCGCACCAAAGAGCTTATCGCACGCTACGTTAGTGGTGAAATTACCGATGCCGGTGCGTTAGAGGAAGAGCGTGGCCGCATGTTGCAAGAGTTGCAAGATAGGGGCAACGAACAGCTGATTGGCGAAGGTAAGGTGCGCATAGATAACCTACTGGCGATTGCCGATCAAGTGAAAGCGATGGTCGACCATGGTGAAAGCATTGAGCGCGTGCTAGAAGGTATGAAGATTTATAGCGGCGAGGCGCGCTCAAACGTGCGTACCGAAGCGCATATAACCAAGGCAGAGCAAATAATTGATAAACTACAGCGTCGCACGGTGCTGGGTGGGTTAATTGGCCCAGTTGGCTTAGGTGCGGCAGTGGCCGGCGTGATGGGCGTATTCTCTCTTGGGCGCGGCACTATCGCTAGGGCTACGGCAGTTACCGGCATACCAGGTGTGGTAACGGGCGGCTTGGCCGGCTACCGTGAGTGGACACGCTTAAAGGAAGAGCGCGCCCTACACTCGCGTGAAATGGCACAGGGCAAGCGTTACAACGAAGGCGACAAGCGCCGCACGCAGATGGAAGCAACACGCTACGAGACTAAGCAAGCCTCGGCAGTTACTTCACAGCTAAATGAGCTATTACGTGGCGAGGGTGAGCCAGGTGCTGACGCGGTGCAGGCGGCGTATCATGCGATTGCTAAAATCGAGGCGAACATTAGTCGGTCGGATAAGGAAAAGATAGACTTTTTGGAGTTTTCGGACGTGGCGAGCGTCGAGCAAGAGCGCCGCGACCTTGATGTGGCGCGGGCAACTGCTAAGGTGCGGCTAAAGAGTAATTTAGCCAAGCTGCCAGCTGAATTCCGCACTAAGTTTGGTATCGATGAAAGCAAGCCAATCAATGCCAGCCTAGCGGCCTATATGGCTGAAATGGATAAAGATATTACTAGCGAAGTCACTGCTAAGGACAAGGTTTATAATAAGTTGCGTAACCGACGGGTAGCGACAGCCGTTGCGATTGGTGCGGTAGGTGGCTTTACTGCCGGGCTGGCAGCGCAAGAGATAGTGGCATCCGTCAACAGCAATTACGATGGATTGATTGAACATATGATACACGGCGGCGCGCCATCTGCTGATGGCCGACAAACCGTGCTAGAGGGCTGGTTCCATGGCCAGCCGGGTGAACACATTACCGCATCAGATAAATATGTGCCGCACAGCATAGGGGCAAATAAAAATAACATTGATTTGCCCGATAATTACAAGGTGGTTAATAACCCAGACGGTAGCTTTGGAATTGAAGCGCCAAATGGCACTAAGGTTGCTGATAATCTAGAGCTAAATAAGAGCGGCAAGCTAACCAAAGATAGCTTGGCTATACTGACTGATAAAAAAATTGAAATGCATCAAAACATGGTGGACAGCGGCAAAACCGAGAAAGTATCGGTGAAGGAATACTTGAAGCTGCATAAAGATGATGTAACGCATGTAAAGCGTGATTTCTGGTACGACCAGAATACGCCAAAGCCAAAGTTCGATAAAAACGAGCTTGGTCTCGATTGGGGCGGCAAAGACCACACTGGCGTTGGCAAAAACGGTAGCATTAAGATGACGATTAGTGGTATGACAGCCGATGGGTCGTACCATGGTGATAAAAATGCGGCATGGAATAGCCTAGCTAAAAAGGGTGACATGGCGTTGGCGGTATCGGCTACACGTGGCACGCAAACCGATGTATTTTTGATAAAAGTAAAACCAAATGGTAGTATAAATATCCCCGAAGATAGACCAGCTCGTAAGTTCTTTAGTATTAAGAACGGCCACGCGGTATTTAAGGGCGCATTTGCTGAGGCGGTAGAGGTACGCGAAACAAAGGATGGCACCACTCATATTGCGCCGCTAGCTACCATTACTGGTGAAAACTCAGTAAAGAGTATAGACCAAACCGTAAAAGTACCACACATCAAGCTAACTCCACCAGAAATCAACACCCCTGGCCGCGAGGTAGAGGGCTTTGGTGTGCCGGTATGGACACATCGCCGCCCGCTTGAGAGAATAAAGCGCGAGGCCATGGGTAATGGTTACGGATATGGGTATGGCTCGGCATACTCTTTCGAGCGAAACTTTGCAGAGAAATGGCTGACTGAACGCTCGCCTAGCCTAAACAGCAACCCGGATGTCGATCTTAACACGGGTAAAGAGCTTAAGTGGTACAAGAACCAGCAAATAAAAATACGTGGTGAGTCTTACATCAAAGAGCTTGACGGGTATATTGATAATAGTAAAGAGCTACAGTCTATTGGTAATGAAACGAAAGCAATTGTTTGTATCCCTGTAGCGGCAGCAAATGAGTCGGAAAATATTTATCGCACGCTATCCATGTTTGGTCGCCAAGACATTGAGTCACAGAAAGCCAGCGTTATATTCCTTAATGTCAACTGGAAGCAGTCGCTTGAGAATGACCCGGCAGAGAAAGCTAAGATTCAAAAAACATTGGCCGAGATTGAGCGGGCTAGACAGGACTTTCCGGATCTTCGCATCGCAACTTTTGAGAAAGTATGGTCTGATCAATTTGTAAAAGAGAAACAGGGTAAGATATACGGTGAAGTGATAAAGGTCTTGTATGACACTGCGGCCTTTGCCATGGAAAGAAGTATTGCCGAAGGTAGACGCGATTCGAGCGCGGAAGCATTGTTGATTACGAATGATGCAGATACCGAAGGTATGAGCTATAAATATTTGAAAAACTACATAAAATCCATGGAAGAAAATCCAAAGCAAGATACCTTTACTGCAACCATTCGGCGAGGAGTAAGCGCGTACGAAGACTATCCTGGCTATGCTATGGTTTCTAACTTTTATGCGAATACAAGCATGGCTATGCTTCACCATCAGGCAAAAGGTGATGGCGGAGTTTCGACGGATGGTCCGAATTCTGCATTCCGTATGTCTTTGTACGCCGCGATGGGTGGCGTGGAAGCCGAAATTGGCGGTGGCGCTGATGGTGCGTTAGCGCAACGTGCATGGATTGCACGCTTTAGCCCTGGAAAACAAACTATATGGCGCAAAATTCAAGGTAAGAAAGAAGCGGCTGGTTCAAACCGTGTTTTGGGTAAGTTTGTATCTGGCGCTTCGGTTGACACGATGCCTGACCGGCTTTTGGGCGCGTATCGTCAAGGCAAATGGGTTGCGAGTGGATGGGACGGGTTTGATAACGGTGGTTATGAAAGTCGTGAGGCAGTGGCGCAGGCTGGTACGATTGGGCCAGAAAACCCTGAAACAGAGATCGACGATATTGCGAAACGAATTGAAATATCCATTTCTGCTTTTGGCTCTCGATGGTGGCGCAAGCCATCGGCTATTGCTACGTCATTAAGAACGACATTCGGCCCGAATAAGCCTGGGCATGAGCTGTATCGCTATACTTGGGACTTCTCAAAGAGTAGTGACGGCGCCTTTGTCTTTGAGTTTACAGATGAGGGCAAGAAGGAATTACAGAAACGCATGCTATATGACCGTAAAGGGAACCGCTCAAACATTGGCGCACGCATGCGACATCATCTTTATGATAAGCTAAAGAGTGATAGAGAGCCTGTATTACTAAGCTAGGGAGGGATATATGAATAGCGACGAGAAACTACAGCAACTTGAAGAATATCGAGCGCAAGCGCTGGAAAGCCTAGTAGGTATAAGTGATTACCTTGTGAATAGCGAAAATGCTGATTATCAGACGATAATTACACTTGCGCATTCAACAGGTAATACTACACTATTTGGTAAGGCGCTTGAAATGATTGACAAGATAGACGATCGGGAAGAGCGTAGCGAGGCTTTATTGGCGTTTCTTGATGGTATTGAGTATGCTATTGCTGATAATGTGGGGGGTGATAAGGAGGTCGACGTAACTCGCGAAGGCGATACTAGGGACACCGAGGAAAAGCTGCCAACGACGTAGAGGTGGTATACTGTAAGTAAGGAGAGTCTACAGATATGAATGAAGACGACCAGACCAACTAGACGCTAAGAGTATCATTATTTCGTCAGCGTAAAACCCTTGTGCTTTACACCAGTGTGATGTATACTGCAAACAAAAGTTATAAAAATAAATAATTGGAACAAACAATGGCAGAAGGACTCCCTAAAAAAAGCAATGAAGGTAGCGGTGAAGAGGTGCTGTCGCTTGATGAGGCGCGCAAAAGATTGCTAGAACAAGCGGCGGCTGGCGATACTGAGCCGTCGATTCTTGAAGATGAGCGGGTCGTGGAGCCTGTTGCGGAAACCAATGAACCAGAGACGGTTGGGGTTAGTGAGGCGACCGCTCCAGAAGTTGCAGCCGACCAAGCTGAGAACGATCCATACAATGAACTATCTTTTGCCCAACTAGAAAAGCGATGGCATGACCTAACCGTTGCCTATAGTACTAGCTATGGAGATGCAACATCCAAAAAACTAGCCACCGATGCTTACGAGAAACTAAAATCACCCGAATTGACTGAACGACTAAAGCGTGAGCTGCAAGACGCCAGAAATAAATACGGTAAGCTATTCGATAAGTCATCAGAAGCATCGCGTTTGGTGGCTGCTGATGTAACGGCTAGATATGATGACCTAAATAACCTAATTGCATGGCAAGCTAAAGAGGCCGAAAAGGCTCCTGCTAGAGGTGAAATAAATGAAGCTACGGATACTAGCGAGCCTGCTGAGCCTACTAAAACTAGCGAGCCAAGCGAACCTGCGGAACCTATAGAGCCAGCAGAGCCTGTGGTGCCGCTAGAGCAACCCATGGAACCTTCAGGTTCTGTAGAGACACCTGCTGAACCTATAGCGGAAGCTAGTGCTGGCGAGGAGACCGAGAGCGGCGAGCCCAACCCTGCAGAAGATATCGACGACAAGCAAGGCCCCATAGACAAGCATTTTGAAGCCTACAAAAAGGCCATAGGTGACGAGGCAGAAGAGCAGCGCGCAGCCTATGATGCTATGACCGATGAAGAAAAAGTGGCCTATCATGAAAACGCGCAAACAAACGATTTGGCAGACAAAATCTTAGAAAACCTGCAAAAGCCAGGTGACGAAGCTGAGCCTGTTGGCGCAGACGGCGCACCAGACAATACGCCACCGACCCACGAGTCTGAACCGCCTACCGAACCAACGGTGGATCCAACTACTACCGAACCAGGTGAGCCAACTACCGATCCAACTGCCGAGCCATCACCAGAGCCGCTATTGCCGTACGACGAAGCCGAGCTAGAGCGCTTGCGCCGAGCATACATTGAATCGCCAACCGCCGAAACCAAGCAAGCCTTGAGCGACTATGTCGAGACTCATACTGTCGAGAAAATGCCGCTAAACGAAGCCTATGATAAAGCCTACAACGAGCGAATTAGTGAAATTCGTGCCGAAGTATCGGCGCTAGAGGGCGAGGGTGGCGTGAAGTATGGCGACCGGCTAGATGCGGCACTGCGCAGCTATGCCGAGCTAAAGGCTAATGATGAAACCTACAATGGCAATATACGTATAGGCAAGTGGACGGTCTATCGTGGCCGTGCTAAGCGCGAAGCCAAGCTAAAAGAACGCGAAAGCGAGCTGATGGCGGCGAAAATCGCCTACGAACTAGCTGTTCAGTCAAAAATCGAGGCAGCCCAGCTGTACTTTGGCAATGAGCAGCAGGTAAAAGCTCAGCGGCGCAACGACCTACTAACACGAGTACGTGAGCTAGATAAACAAACGCGCGACGCCACTAACGATGTGCTTGATGCGCGTCAAGATAGGGGCGGCTGGTTGAGAAAAGCAGCCATAGGTATAGGCAACTGGCTACGTGGCGGCGGCAAGGTGAAAAAATGGCTAAAGGCTGGCGGCACCGGCCTAGTGGTAACTGGCGGTACCAAGATATTGGCTTCGGTGGCTGGAGCTGGCTTCCCAATAGGTACACTACTAGTTGCGGGCGTAGGTGCGGGTGCTAGCCTGGCGGTGCGTACTAGTGCCAAGACGGCGGCGTTAAATGACCTACGCAAGGAAAGTCAGGGCCGGACGGCTATGAGTGACGCCGAATTTGAGGAATTACGAGCATCTACAGAGCGTAATGAAGAGAGTGGTGAGAGAGGCTCTGAGTATATTATTAAGAAGATTTTTGAAAACTCTAGAGAACAAGGGCGCGAAAGGGTGGATAAGGCTAATAAAGAAGCTCGTGACGTGATGCTACGATACGGTGTTGGCGCGGCTGCTGGTACACTGGCATCACTTGGCTGGGATTTGGTTAACCAACAGCTATCGGGTACTCACCCACCAGATGGAGCGGGCAATGATAAGCTGGGCAAGCCTGCGGTCGTTGATGGCTCGGGTGTAGGCGCCGATATGGGTAATGGCGGAGGCAGATTTGAGTGGCCGCGCGGCGCCAGTAAAATCACAAGTGACGAAGGTTGGTATCACCAGTTCCAAGACATGGGCATGAGCAGTAAAGAGGCTCAGGCGCTATTTGCCGATAAAGATGTTATGAAGCAATTGGTGAAGATTGATGCAGCCTATGTAGACAATTCGTCGACCATTGGCGGCTATGGCATCAATATGCCAGCCAACGGACATTTGTCTAAAAAAGCCATGGAAATCATCGGTACGGCTATGAAAGCTAAGGGATTTTAATAAAAGGGGTGGGCAATGTTTGATATAGATGATGACTTTTTAACCAGTATTGGCTACGATGTCAGTGTGCTAACGCCAGAGCAGCGCCAGCAATATAGCGGCGAGATACAAGAAGAAATGAACCAGCGGCTATCGGAGCGCTTGGCTATGGAGCTGACTGAGGAGCAAGCTGCGGATATGCAAACGATTCAAGATAGCCATGAGCGGGCCGAACAGTGGCTATACGAATTTCATAGCGATTTTGCTAGCCGAGATGACTATCAATCACTGGTACAGGCGCTGGGCGAGCTAGATGCCAAGCAATTTTACGCTACAGCGCTGTGGATGCAAGATGCCGTGCCGGGCTATGGGGTAATAGCCCAGGAATTGCTAAACGAGTACCAGGCTGAGCTAATAGAAAAGGCTAAATTGGTGGACACGGCACTGGGCGATGTGGCGTAAAGTGGTACAATAGATTTAGTAACCATACGGAGGAACTATGTTTCAATTAGACGATAAATTTTTGCAAGATGTAGGCCTAGGCGGCCTGCCCGAGGATCAGAAGAAGTTATTTTTAGACCATTTTCGTGAGCAGCTAGAGCTGCGTGTGGGGACGCGCCTGAGTGAAGGCCTAAGTGACGCTCAGCTAGAAGAGTTTGAAAGCTTTATCGACCGCAAAGATGACCGCGTAAATGCGTGGCTAGCGGCTAATGTGCCAAACTACGAGGAAGATTCGATCTACCAGCAGCTAAAGGCTGGTGCGCCCGAGCAAATCCCACAAAACGTAGTGTTGGCCGAATACGCCAGCCTAAAGTGGCTCGGCCTCAATCGCCCCGACTATAAAGATGTCGTTACGGCGACTATGAACGAGCTAAAAAGCGAAATTATCGCCAACCGCGATGCTATTTTGGGTGCCGATACTGGCGCTCAGCCAGCTGCATAACCGCGCAAAAAGTCAGCCCCACTCATAGTTTTACCACTTGGGGCAATCACTTCGTCAATTGAAAGGAACGCACCGTTCGCACACTCTAGGTCGAGCGGTGTTTCTTTTGTCATCACACCATGGGCTTTGGTGACTATTACGGTATGTTGGCCGATGGTAACACGCGAGCGGGGGAAGCCTAGGTAGGCGCGGATGTGGGCTTCGGCCTCACCCGGTGTTAGTTTGGCGAGGTCTAGCTGGCTCATGTCTTTTGTCAGAAGCGAACAGTAGGTGGCTGCGGGCTCATCTTGTGGTGTGGCTTGCAGCACGCCAGATACAATTTTCGGCAAGTTACTCACGAGCAAGTTAGCACCAAGCGTGAAGAGTGTGTCGTACAGTTCGGGCTTGGTTTCGGTAAAATCTAGCGCGTAGGGCACCTGGGTGTATATTGGGCCGGCATCCATGGCGTATTCCAGCTTCATGATGGTCACGCCGGTTTTGCTATCGCGGTTAATAATCGCCGATTCGATAGGCGATGGCCCGCGGTACAGCGGCAGCAGCGATGGGTGCACGTTAATGATGCCGGGCGTAAATAAATCTAGCGTGGCCTGGGGGATGATTTTGCCAAAGCTCACCAGTACGCCCACTGGGCTGCCTAGCTGTTTTATGTCAGCGGTAATATCTTTTAGCTTGGCCGGTTGCCACACTGGTATATTATTTTCCACCGCGTAGGTTTTTACGGCTGGGGCGGTTAGCTTGTTACCGCGACCCTTGGGCGCGTCAGGCTTGGTCACCACGGCCGCTACTGGGTAGCCGGCGTTCACTAGGGCTTTTAGCGCCAGCAAACTATGGTCTTCGGTGCCAAAAAATACTATCGGGCTATTAATCCCACAGGTCGGCGTTGTCTTTGACATGCGTGTCGTAATCCAGCGGGTCTAGCTCGCCCTTATCGTTTAGTCGGTAAAAGGCATCGGTTTGGTCACGTATATGGTCTATAAACACGATGCCGTTGGTGTGGTCGATCTCGTGCTGCAATACGCGCGCCAAAAATCCTTCGGCCTTTATGCGCACTTCCTGGCCGTTTATGTCCATCGCTTTTACGCGCACCTTGCCATAGCGCGGTACTTTGCCATAAAAGCCGTTGACGCTTAGGCAGCCTTCGTAATCCTCGATCATTGGGCCTTCGCCCTTAACAATTTCGGGGTTGATTAGCGGTATAAATTCCTGGTTGGTTTTGTCGTCAAAGTCGCCGCGCACTATCACTACGCGCTCTAGGTGGTCTACCTGCACTGCGGCCAGGGCAGCGCTAATTTCGTGCGGACGTGATGCCTCCCAGTCAATGCTGGCGGCGGTCATATCGGCAATGAGTGTTTTTACGTCGTCGGTAATGACGTGCACGCGGGTTGATTTTTGCCGCAAGTGCGGGTTGGGTAGGGTGATTATGTTTTCTTTTTTCATTGGTAATTATTATATCACATAACAGGGGTTATTATAAAAGCGAAGCTGGGTCGATATCATATTGCCAGCCGCGGGGTGGTAGGGCGGCGATGATATCTAGCAATCGGCTACGCTGGGACGATTTAACGGTAATTTGCCAGCGGTAGGTGTCGCGCACGCGTTCGTAAAATGCCGGGGTAGGGCCGAGTATTTGCACATCTTTATATTCACGGCGCAGTTGGCCGGCTAATAATTTAGCATTGCGGATAGCTGCTGCTTCGGTTTTGTACACGCAAGTGAGTTTTAGCAGGTATGAAAAGGGCGGAAAGTGTCCGCGCTGGCGCTGGGCTATGGTATCGGTGTAAAAATCGCTGTAGTTTTGGGCGATGCCATACTGTACGGCTGGTGCGGTGGGCTGGTAGCTTTGCACTATTACTTCGGTGGCGTGGGACGATCGCCCTACACGCCCGACTACCTGGGCTAATAGCTGAAAGGTACGTTCGCTGGCCGCAAAATCGGGCAAGCTCAGCCCGGCATCGGCTTGCACTACACCCACCGTGCGCAAGTGGGGCAGGTCTAGCCCCTTGGCGATTACTTGGGTGCCAACGATTATTTTTATGTCGCCATCGTACAGCGCTTGGTACTGCGATTCCACAGTTTTATCGTCGTCGCTATCGCCATCAAACCGAGCAATTTTGTAGTTCGGGAATAGCTTGGCTAGCTCGGATTCTATCAGCTTAGTGCCGATGCCTTTATGGATGATATCGGTTGATTGGCAGGTTGGGCACGAGGTTGGCACGCGTTCGCGGTTGTCGCAAATGTGGCAGCGCAGCTGGTGAATATCGGCGTGCAGGGTGTAGGGTACAAAGCAGCGCGGGCAGGTGGCCGACCAGCCACAGGCTTCGCACAGCGTGGTACTGGCACTGCCGCGACGGTTATGAAACACCAGTACTTGCTCGCCGCGCTCTAGCGTGGCGGCCATAGTATCGAGCATGTTGTCAGAAAAGAAACGGTGGCGCACAAAGCCAATTTTTTTAGTCATATCTACAACGGTGACTTTGGGTTTAATCGTATCTTTACGCGCTTTGGCGGCCAGGGTAATTATTGGCCGCCCGTAGTGCTGGGCTAGGTAATATTCGCTCACCAGCGGTGTAGCCGTACCTTGCACTACCACACAGCCATGCTCGCGCGCCAGTACGCCAGCCACGCGCAGGGCCGAATAGCGCGGCGCTTTATCTTGCTTAAAGCTCGGTTCGTGGGCTTCATCTATGATGATAGCGCCGATGCTGGGCAAAGGTAAGAACAGCGCCGAGCGTGGGCCAATCACTACCATTGGCGTGGTGCTGGCGGCTACCTGCTGCCAGCACAGGTGGCGCTCGGCCTCGGTTTGGCGCGAGTGGGTGAGCACGATGTCGCTAAAATGCTGCTGAAACTCAGCCACTAGCTGCGAGGTCTGGGCAATCTCTGGCACTAGCATAACTACTGACTTACCGCTGGCCAGTACCTGTTTGGCGTATTCAATGTAGATGGCCGTTTTGCCGCTACCAGTGATACCATGCAACAGTACTGTACCGGGGGAGGCTTTAGATATTACCGCTAGTGCTGCAGCCTGATCTTTATTGAGTAAAAAATGTGTTCGGTCGCGTTGTAACTGGGGTGTGGCCTTTTTGCTAGCCCGGCGTTGTTTGGTGATGCCGCGTGGCAGCACCGTCTGTAGCACGGTGGCAATATGGGTGCTGTAATATTCACTCATCCACAAAATCGTCGCCACCAGCTGGGCGGGCAGCGGTGGTATGGCTAGTACACCGCTAATTTCTTTGGTGGCGTAGGCCGGCTTCGCTACTTCGCTCATCACCACGCCAGTTAGGGTAGTTTTGCCCACAGACACCTCTACAAAACTACCAACCTCTAGTGACGTACTACTAGCATAGCTAAAGGTGCCGCTGTTGGCGCGGACAATCTTCAGCGGTGCTACCTCGTAATACTGCATTACACTCATTATACCTTGCGATAGGCCTAGAAACACTGCTACACTATACATATGTATTTTGAAAGCCGATCACATGCTGGGCAGGTACTGGCCGCCGAACTGTTAGAAAAGTACCGCTACGAGGATTGTGCGGTAGTGGCGCTTTCTGATGGTGGCGTATTGGTGGGCGAGCAAATTGCCGCTCAATTGCACTGCGTGCTTACCATGCTAGTTACCGAAACTATTGATGTGCCGGGCGAAAGCCTAAGCATGGGTGCGGTATCGCAGGCTGGCAACTTTACCTACAACAGCGAGTTTTCTACTGGCGAGATTGAAGAATATGCCAGCGAGTTCCATGGCTACCTAGATGACCAAAAGCGCCAGGCCTTTAGCCGCATTAACCGCCTAGTGGGCGATGGCGGTATCATTAGCCGCGATCTACTGCGCGAGCGGGTAATTATACTGGTGTCAGATGGCTTCACCGACGGCGCAATCATTAGCGTGGCGCTAGATTACCTAAAACCCATCCACACTAAAAAACTAGTGGTAGCCGCGCCTGTGGCTACCATCCCAGCCGTCGACCAGCTGCATGTAGTGGCCGACGAGCTACATATTTTAGATGTAAAAGAGAACTTTATGGGCACTGATCACTACTTTAACGACAACAATGTGCCATCGCGTGAAGATTCGATAGCCAAAATTAACCAGATAATATTGAACTGGCAGTAGACTCGCGCAGCTTGGCACATTTTGCTCGGTTTGCCTGCGGTGCTCATCAACCGCTGCGTAAGCAGCGGCTTTAAGGCCGGGTGAGAATTGCCCGGGGCAATTCGCAAGGAAACCTTCCCTTGAAAGCTATGCTTTCATAGGCGAAGTTTCGGGGTCGCGGGATGTGACGGTCCACCCCTTGAGAGCTCGACTTATGTTGAGCTCGGGTTATATTAGGGCTTGCAAATGCTGGCGAGTAAATGTAGAATAAAAAGCAACAGTATATAAGGGAAGTGAACTAAAGGAATCATAGTGTTAGACGTTTTTATTACATCTAGAGTGCGACGAAAGATTGTTGTTGTCTACGCTAAATACCCTGATTTTCATACCCACGTTCGTGGTCTAGCTAAGCTGATTAAAGAAGACCCGGGCAACATCCAGCGTGAACTAAAGCGGCTAGAAAAGGTTGGTTTTTTGCTAGGCGAAAAGCAAGGTAATACCAAGATTTACTCTACCAACAAGCAATTCCCAATCTTTAAAGAGCTACAAAGTATCGTTATTAAGTCGCAGCAGCAATCTAGTGCGGGGCGACCGCGCCGTACTACTACTGATATACAGCCGTAATGACGTTATTTGATAAAATCCTACAAGCGCGTGGCCTAACTGGCGAGCGCGCTAAAACTTTTTTGCACCCCGATTACAGCGCCGGGCACGACCCGTTTTTGCTGCCTGATATGCTGCCAGCGGTAGAGCGGCTAGTTGCCGCCCGTGAGCGCCAAGAGCACATCACTATTTACGGCGATTACGACATCGACGGCCTAACCGCCACTACAATTTTGCTAGATGCCTTCGCCAGCTTTGGCTTTAGATTTATCGAAACCTTTATACCCAACCGGTTTATCGAAGGCTATGGCATGACAGTCGACGCCGTAGAGCGCATAGCCGCAGCCGGTGCCACACTAATAGTGACGGTAGACTGCGGCAGCCTAAGCGAAGAGCCGATACGGCGCGCCAAAGAGCTGGGCGTGGATGTAATTGTAACCGACCACCACAACGTAGCGCCGGTGCAGCCGCCAGCCGTGGCGGTAATCAACCCTAAGCGGCTGTTGCAAGATCACCCCACGCGCTATACCAATTTTGTACTTACCAAGCATGTAAAAACCAAGCCGCTATACCCATTTTTGGACCTACCGGGCTGTGGCGTGGCCTTTAAGCTAGTGCAGGCGCTGCAAACCCGGCTAGATGGCCTGGGTGTGGGGCAAGAAAAGTGGCTATTAGACCTAGTGGCGCTGGGTACGGTGTGCGATGTGGTAACGCTGGTAGATGAAAACCGCACCCACGTGTACTGGGGGTTGCAGGTGCTGGCGCAAACGCGCTGGCCGGGGCTGAAGGCGCTAATGGCGGTGAGCGCCGTAGAGCCAAGCAAGCTAAATGCTCGCAGCTTGGGCTTTGCGCTGGGCCCGCGTATGAACGCCGCCGGCCGGCTAGAAACCGCCAAATATGCCCAAGATATGCTACTGGCGCGCAAGGGCGACGAGGCGCTGCAGCTAGCCCAGCAGCTAGACGAAATGAACGCTGCCCGCCGCGCCGAGCAAGATGTTATATATAAAGCGGCGGTAGGGCAGGCCGAAAATTATGCGGCCGACCCGGTGCTGGTGCTAAGCGCGCCCGATTGGAACCACGGCATTGTTGGCATTGTGGCCGCCAAAATACTAGAAAAGTATAAAAAGCCGACTTTTGTATTGCAAGAAATGGGTGAAGAGGCTAAAGGCTCGGCCCGCAGCTACGGCGACTTCAGCGCCGCCGATGCCATCCGGGCTAGCGACGATATTATCACCAAAGGCGGTGGCCACAAGCTAGCCGCTGGCGTAACGCTGCCAACTAAAAATATCGCTAGCTTTCGCCAGCGCGTAAATAGTTACTACCAATCGCTTAATTTGCCGCCGCAGTTATCGCATTTACTACCCAAGGCCGATGTGGTAATTGCCGATTTTAGCGAAGTTACCGAAGATTTGCTAACTCAATTAGCCCAGCTAGAGCCTTTTGGCAGCGGCAACCCCGAACCGGTGCTGCAAATTAACGGTGTAACCGTAATTAGTAGCCGCACCATGGGCGCGGGTGGCCAGCACGTTAAGCTTGCCGTGCAAGACACCACTGGCAAAACGTTAGAGCTTTTAGCCTTTAACGCCCCGGCCGAGTGGTTTGCCCAGCCCGGCGCGCAGGTAAATGTGTGGCTGCACCCCACGCTAAACGAATGGCAGGGCCGCCGCGGCGTTGAGGGGCGACTACTGCACCTAGTGGCTGCATAAAATCACCCGTTACAAACGTAGCGGGTGATTTAGTATGCAGGTTGCTAATAATTATCGATCACGTTCGATATGAAAACCAAACGGCAAGCCACTGTCGTCTGATTCGTCATCGCCATTGCTATCAACAGAATCAAACTTTCCGTCCGGGTTGCGTACCAATTCGCCGTTGTATAGTTCTTCCGCCTGTTTGGCTATGATGTCCTTTTCATCCACCGTAAACTCAGCTTTGGCAGCGGCTAGCTGGGCATCGCGCTCAGCATCTCCGCTATCGTTATGGTGGCCAAAGTAGGGCTCATCATCTTCAAAATCATTAATCTCAATACCATCTTGCTCTGCGTCAGCTGCTTGATCGGCAACTAGGGCAGCTAGTTCGGCGCCACGACTATCAACTTCTGGATATTCAGATGTGCTAACATCTGCCGATTCCTCTGTGGCTGAGGTGGCGGGTTTATTTTCAATCTTTCTTCGCTGGATAGCTGCATAAACTGCCTTCATGCCGACCTTGGCATCGGTAGTAACAGGCGCTGGAACTATCTTGGGTTTTTCGGCATCTGCGGCAGCTTTAGCGGCTTTTTTAGTTATCGATTCACGCAATGAAGCGTGGAAAGCAGCCCTCTTATTATCGTTGGCGGGGCGGTTAGTCTCTAATAGGCTAGCAGTGCGCTCGGCATTATCAGCTGCTACTTGGGCGTTAATTGCTTCAACTCGTGCGCTAGGAACATAGTTATGCTTATTCATATCTTCTATTATACACATTTTTGCAAAAAAGTCAATGTTATTCTTAAAATACCACTGTAAATTGCTTAACCTTGCCAATTTTTGCTGGGCTGCTAAACTTACCTATACGCTACGCAAGTTCACAATCGAATCGAGGTAAAATGCTCCAAAAGGTGAACGGCGCAAAGGTGTCGGTGATGGTGCTGGCGTGTCCCAGCTACCAAGACATCGCCCGTGCCATGCAAGACTGCACCCCTGTGGTGCTAGAGACCGCCAGCTACGCCAACTGTGTCAAATCGGTTGGCAAGTTCGAACTGGTGGATATCCGCAACCTGCGCTTTACCAAAGATGGATTCAGCTTTGGCGGATCGATCGTCGGCATAGAGGTTGACGCCGACCCCAATGATGATCAGCGATCGGTGGTGTATGCCAAATCTGGCCGAGCGGTAGTCGTGGCTGATGATCGGCCAGGCGGCGGCGCCAGCATCCAGTTCATCATTAACCTGTCGCTGCACGTCATGTAGCCAACCCATCCTCGCCCCCAGCAGGTCGAGTACCCACTCCTTGCTGTGGCGGCAGGGGTGGGTACTTTATTTTCGGGTATTGCCAAGCGGTGGCTTCTCTGTTACAATACATACATATGGTACAAGTAACACGTAAAGACGAACGCGAAGCGAACGAAAACTTAATTCGCCGCTTCAACCGCAAGGTTTTGCAAAGGGGTTTAATTGCCGAGGCTAAGGCCGGTATGCGATTTGCCAAGCCACTTTCTAAGCCAGAGCGCCGCGCCAAGGCGATTATTCGCCGCGAGCGCAAAGCAGATAAATTGGCCAAAATGCGCCTAGGAATCCGTTAGGAGACTATGGTGGGAGCGCTAAGTCAGCGCATTGCCGATGAAATGAAAGCCGCCCTTCTTGGCGGCGATCGTTTTGTTGGCGAAACATTGCGCAACCTACGGGCAGCAATATTAAATGAAGAGGTAGCCACCGGCCAGCGCGAGACCGGCCTTAGCGACGCAGATGTCGAAAAGGTGATTGCGCGCGAGGTAAAAAAGCGCGGTGAAAGCGCCAAGCTATACCGCGAAAACAATCGGCCCGAACTAGCCGAGCCCGAAGAGGCCGAGGCGTCGGTGCTAAAAAAGTTTTTGCCCGAGCAACTGGGCGAGGCCGAGCTGCAAAAAATTGTGGACGCAAAAATCACCGAACTGGGTGTAAGTGGGCCAGCCGCTATGGGGCAGGTAATTGGCGCTGTAAAAGCGGCGGTAGGCAACGCGGCCGATGGCGCGACGCTAGCAAATATTGTTAAAACAACACTAAGTAAGTAACGAAGGGTAAAAAGTAGCAATGATTTTATTGTTTGGTGCCACCGGCGCGGGTAAAAGTATGCAGGGGCAAATGCTCGCCGTGCGCCAGGGGTGGAAGTGGCTGAGTACTGGCGAAATGCTACGCCAAAGTACCGACCCAGAGGTAATTGCCACCCTAAAATCTGGTGACCTAGTGAGCGACGAGCAGACCTACCAGGTGTTTGAGGCCGCCGTGCAAGAGGCGCGCGACAAACAATATGGCAACATCATCATCGACGGCTTTCCGCGCACCAAGGCGCAGGCGGCGTGGCTAGATGATTACATGACCAAAATGGGCGAAAAAATCGATATTGTAGTAGCGCTAGAAGTGCCCGAAAGCGAAATTATGGCTCGCCTAGAAAAGCGCCACCGCATGGAAGATACGCCCGAAACCATCGCCAAGCGCATGACAATTTACCGCCAAAAAATGTACCCAGTGTTAGGGATATTTGCCGAAGCCGGCGTGCGGATTGTGCACCTAGATGGCACCGGCACGGCGGGCGAAGTGCACGACCGCATTTACGACGAGGTAATGGGGGCAATTTAGCCTATGCCACAGCAAGATTTGATTACGGGGCGCAAAACCCCCGAACAAATCCAGGCTATGCGCGACGGCGGCAAGCTGCTGGCGCGCATTTTTGCCGATCTGCGCGCCTATGTGCAGCCGGGGCAAACTGAGCAGCAAATTGATGCTTTTGTGGCTGGTAAAATTACCGAATACGGCGCGGTGGCCACCTACAAAACGAGCGAAGTTAACTTTCCGGGCGTAATTTGCATCAGCACTAACGACGAAGTTGTGCACGGCGTACCAACCGATTACACCCTGCGCACCGGCGATGTAGTTAGCTTTGACCTAGTAATTACTTATAAAGACATGAAAACCGACGCCGCTTTTACCATGGTGGTGGGCGAACCAGCCAAGGGCGCAATTAAGCACCTGCTAAGCCTGACCGAGCGCAGCCTGTATGCCGGCATAGATGCCATAAAAGGCCCAGTATACACCGGCGATATTGCTGCCGCGGTAGAGCAGGTGCTAGCCAAGGCAAAATTAGGCATTATACGCGAACTAGTAGGCCACGGCGTGGGGCTAAAAATGCACATGCCGCCCGATGTGCCAAATTACGGCCAAAAGGGCAGCGGCGTATTGCTAAAACCGGGTGACACCATAGCCATAGAGCCCATGGCCACCCTTGGCGGCGAAGGCATTGTAGAGCTAGATGACGGCTGGACAATCGCCACCCGCGACGGCAGCCTAGCCGCCCATTTTGAACACACGGTGCTGATTACTGAAGACGGTGCGGAAGTTTTAACGCAGTTGTAGTAATGGCATGTCAGAGATAATTTTAGCAAGCCAGTCGCCGCGCCGTAAGCAGTTTTTGACCCAAATGAAAGTGTCGTTTACCGCTATACCTAGTGATTTTGACGAACAATTAGATGAAAATCGCAGCATAAAAGAGGTGGCTATAGAATTGGCGCTGGGCAAGGCCGGGTCAATTGCCGCGGAATATCCTGATGCGATTGTAATTGGATCTGACACAATCGTGGGCGTGGCCGGCAGGCAGCTAGCCAAGCCAGCCGATATAGCCGAGGCGCGCGCTATGCTACTTTCGCTCAGCGGGCAGCGTAGCACAGTAACTACTAGTAGTGTGGTAGTGCATACTGCCAGTAATACCGTACTTAGCGATGCCGACACAACTACCGTGGTGTTCAAGAAAGATAGCGACGAAGTGACAAAGCTGCGCGAGGAATATTTGGCTAGCGGCGACTGGCACGACAAGGCCGGCGGCTACGGCATACAAGGTGGCGCCGCACCACTGATAGACCATATAGAGGGGTCGTACGACACGGTTGTTGGATTGCCGACAACCTTATTGGCCGCCCAATTGGAGAGTTTGGGTGTAACTGCCCAGCCGGTGGTAGAGCCGGCGCCTGTGCCGCAACTGCCGAAAAGTTAGCTGTAAACTGTAGGTAATTAAATTACCATAACCACCTAAGCCAAATATGGTACAATAAATATATATGCAAGAACAATCTCGATATGCAGTCGGTATTGATGTCGGTACAACGACCGTTCGTTGTGTGGTGGGGCATGTCGATCCGGCGACCGGTACGCCCACTATAGTTGGCGTGGGGCAGGCGGCCAATAGCGGTATGCGCAAGGGTACAGTGGTTAATTTAACAGGCCCAGCCCAGGCTATAGATACCGCGCTGGGCGAAGCCGAGCGTATGAGCGGCTACGAAGTAAACGCTGCGGCCATTAGCATTAACGGCTCGCACATACTTAGTACCAAGGCCGATGGCATGATAGCTGTGGGCATGGCCGACCACGAAATTAACCAAGAAGATCTGCACCGGCTAGAAGACGTGGCTACCACCGGCAAAGTGCCAGCAAACCGCGAAATTTTAGAAGTAGTACCATTTAGCTACATGCTAGATGGCCAGGGCGGCATAAAAGACCCAATTGGCATGACGGGCACGCGCCTAGAAATTAACGCCAATGTGGTATCGGCCATGGGTCCATACGTAACCAACCTGCAAAAAACCAGCGAAATGGCGACTGTTGCGCCCAACGCCACCGTGCCATCGGTAATTGCCGCCGCCAAGGCGGTGCTAAGTGAGGCGCAAATAGAAAGCGGCGTGGCGGTAATAGATTTTGGCGGGGCTACCACCAGTGTAGCGGTGTTTGAAGAAGGTGATTTGCAATATGTGGGCGTGGTGCCAGTGGGTGGCGCTAACATCACCAACGACCTAGCAATTGGCCTAAAAACCGACCCCGAAATTGCCGAAAAGGTAAAATTGCAGCATGGCAGCGCCGTGGCACGCGGTGGCAACGAGGGCGTGAGTGTAAAGCAAGATAAAGATGTGCTAACATTTAACACCGAAGAAATCGACGAAATTATAGAGGCAAGGCTCGAAGAAATTTTCGATGCCGTAAATAAAGAGCTAAAAAAAGCTGGCCGCGCTGGGCGATTGCCTAGCGGTGTGGTGCTGGTGGGCGGTAGCGCCAACCTAAAGGGCATTGCCGAATTTGCCAAAAACCACTTGGGTGTAGCGGCACGTGTGGGCAAAGCCACTGGCTTTGGTGGCGTGGCTGACGATATAGACAAGCCACAATACGCTACGGCAGTGGGCCTAATGCTAATAGATGCCGAAAGCGCCGGCCCAGCCGCTGGCGGCAAGGGCAAAAAGCCACAGGGTGATGGCTTGAAGCGGGCTGGTGGGTTTTTGAAGAGTATTTTTGGTAAGCTGAAGGCTTAACAAATCTTTTATCCATATAATGACATCTACACCCGTAGCGTGGTACAATGGGTACAAGATAGTTATTCAGCGCGAATAAAGGGGAGTGATAGGACTAATGCCAGAAGTAAAACCAAGTGAAATCCAAAGCTTTGCCAGCATTAAAGTTGTTGGTGTTGGTGGGGCGGGCGGCTCGGCGGTAAACCGCATGAAAGATGCCGGCCTAGTGGGCGTGCAATTTATTGCCATGAACACCGATGCCCAGGCATTGCATAATTCTAAGGCCGATATTAAAATCCACCTGGGCCACAACACCACTAACGGCCTTGGTGCTGGCGCTGACCCATCGGTGGGCGAGGCTGCTGCCCGCGAATCGATAGATGAAATCCGCGATGCAATTGACGGCGCTGACATGGTGTTTGTAACCATTGGTGCTGGCGGTGGCACCGGTAGTGGTGCTGGTCACGTGGTAGCCGAAGTCGCCCGTGACCTAGGTATTTTGTGCGTAGGCGTAGCCACCAAGCCATTTAGTTTTGAGGGCGAAAAACGCCGCACCAACGCCGAGTGGGCCGTTGCCCAGCTGGGTCGCCAGGTAGATACGCTCATCACCATCCCGAACGATCGCTTGTTACACACCATCGATCGCCGCACGCCACTGCTAGAAACCTTTAAAATCGCCGATGATGTATTGCGCCAAGGCGTGCAGGGCATTAGTGAACTAATTACCGAGCACGGCCTGATTAACCTAGACTTTGCCGACGTAAAGGCGATTATGAGCAACGCCGGTAGCGCCCTAATGGGCATTGGCCGCGCTAGTGGTGACGACCGTGCTGCCCAAGCTGCACAGCAGGCGATTGAATCACCGCTGATCGAAGTGTCGATAGACGGCGCTAAGGGCGTACTATTTAACGTTACTGGCGGCTACGACATGAGCATGAGTGAAATTCAGGAGGCGGCCGAAATCATTACCAGCGCTGTTAGCCCTGATGCCAACATCATATTTGGTGCCACGCTTAAGCCCGAGCTGGAAGATGAACTGATTATTACTGTGATTGCCACTGGCTTTGACAGCGCATACTTTCACCAGCAGGCGGCCGAGCTAGAGCGCCCTGGCAACACGCCAGCGGCCGACGTGGAGCCAGCCACAGGTGACGATATCGACAAAGCAGTAGACGATGTGGATATGAACCTAGACCAAACCAACGCGGCCGAGCACTTTGCGGCTGAGCCATCGAACGACATGTGGAACCAGCCCACCGAGGAAGAGGAAGACGACGACACGCCAGCCTTTTTGCGCCGCCGCAAGAAAAAACAATCAGACGAATCCTAAAAGGAGAAATGAGGCCAAATGGCACATAATTTTAAAATCGGTGATAGCCGCGTGCTAGAATCGCGCGAATCGGCCGACGGTATAACCATCCGCCGCCGCCGCGAAACCATGGATGGCAGCCACCGCTTTACCACCTACGAACGTATCGAGCACCCCAACCTAGCGGTGATTAAAAAAGATGGCACTCGCGAGCTGTTTGACCGCGAAAAACTGGCTAGCAGTATCCGCCGCTCGGTGGGCAAGTTCTTTAAATCGGAAGTAGAGGTGGAAGAGGTGATTGACACCGTAGAAAGCCGCTTGTACGAGCTGGGTGAAAGTGAAGTTTCGTCGCACACCATTGGCGAATTTGTACTAGACGCCCTGGCCGAAAAGAACGAAGTAGCGTATGTGCGCTTTGCCAGCGTGTTCCACAAATTTGAAACCCTAAACGACTTTGTGCAAATACTAGAGCAGCGCAAAAAGAGCGAGCAATAGCATGCTGGTAGTGGTGGTGACAAAAGACAATACCGATTACGCCCGCGGCGTGACGATGTTTATGGAAGATTTTGCGCGCCAAACTGGCCGCACGTTAGAAACGCTGGATCCAGAAACGCCCGATGGCGCTAGCTTTTGCCGCACCTACGATATAGTAGAATACCCCAGTATTGTGGCGTTAAGCAACGACGGTCAATTACAAAATATGTGGCGCGGCACCACCTTACCAACCATTAGCGAGGTAGATTATTATGCTTCACAAAATTAAGAACTTTTTTACGCACGAGGACGAACGCTTGCGCGATAACCGCTGGATATTTATTAGTATGCTGGTGGGGGCGATTGGTAGCCTGATTGCATCGTTTGTGCTGTCGGTAGAGGCGGTAGAATTAGCCCGTAACCCCGATGCCGTGCTGGCCTGTAGTATAAATGTGGTGCTAAACTGCGCTACGGTGGGCGTGCACTCGTCGGCGCATTTACTAGGGTTTCCTAATAGCTTTTTGGGGCTAATGGCCGAGCCGGTGGTGATAACCGTGGCCATAGCTGGCCTGGCTGGTGTTAAGTTTCCGCGCCAGTTTATGTTTGCTGCACAAATTGTTTATACAATCGGCTTTTTGTTTGCGCTGTGGCTATTTGGTACTAGCTATTTTGTAATTGGCGCGCTGTGCCCGTGGTGCTTGCTGGTTACGGCCACTACCACCTTTGTATGGTTTGCGATTACCCGCTACAATGTGCGCGAAAATAACCTGTACTTGCCGGCACGCACCGAAAGGGCAGTTAAAAAGTTTATCCAAAAAGATTACGATAAAGTTGTGCTGTTTAGCATTGTAATAATACTAGTAGCGGCGATATTGCTAAAGTACGGCCCATACCTATTTGGCTAAATGCAGCCCGTCATTCCGCACTTGATGCGGAATCCAGTGGAAAATATTTATCATATAGTGTATACTTGTGCCATAAGCGCCCCTCTAAGGGATAGCGGCTATCACCCGCAAATGCTAGAGGAAAGAAAGGCTACGCACCAATTAGACTCCTCCGCGAACGCTGCGACAAAGCGGTAAATCAAGCGCTGAATAGAGTAATCTCTTCGGAAGTCAGATGGTAACACCCACACCTGGGCTCTGACATAACCGAAGAGATTTTTATTTTGGAGAAAAGGAAGGAGCAAGGCAATGAAATTTAAACACGGAACACGCCGCAGGGCGCTGGAGTACGAAAAAGACTGGGTGCAGAAGTGGAAGCAGGATAAGACATTTGAAAAGTCAGTCGAAAACCGACCGGTCGACAATAGCTATGTATTCTACGATGGGCCACCATTTATCACTGGTGTGCCGCATCACGGAACCTTGTTGAGCAGTATCGTTAAAGACGCGGTGCCACGCTACTGGACAATGAAAGGCAAGCGCGTCGAGCGCGTATGGGGCTGGGATACACACGGACTGCCGGCAGAGAACTTCGTCGAAAAGCAGCTCAATATTACTGATCGCCGCCAAATCGTTACCACTACTGATGCGGAAGCGCCGCTTGATAAAGACGGCAACGAACTGCCAACGATTAGCCTAGAGCAGTACATCACCAAAGCTCGCGAATCAATGGTGGCAAACGCCGAAACATGGGAAGATGTCGTGGATCGGGTGGGTCGCTGGGTCGACTTCAAGGGCGCCTATAAAACCATGGACAAAGACTACATGGAATCTATCTGGTGGGCGTTTAAAACTCTGTACGAGCAGGGCAAAATCTACGAAGGCGAAAAGGTGTTGATGTTTGATACCAAATTCGCCACGCCGGTGAGCAAAAACGAAGTCACGATGGATAATGATGCGTATCAAACGGTGACTGATCCGAGTGTGTATGTAAAGTTTAAGTTGGAAAATGGACTTACTCTGCTTGCTTGGACGACGACACCATGGACACTGCCTGGCAATACGGCGCTGGCCGTAAACAAGGAGCTTGATTACGTAGAAGTTAAGCTAGGTGACGAACGCTTCATCCTTGCTAAAGCTCTTGTCGAAAAAGTGTTGGTAGATGAGAAAAAGCAACCACTCCAGTACGAAGTGTTACGCGAACTGAAGGGGAGTGAGCTTGTAGGGTTAGAGTATGAACCACTGTTTGCACGCCAGGGCGAAAATGCCCATAAAGTGTGGGCAGCAGATTATGTCGAAGCTGAAGCCGGTACGGGTATCGTGCACCTGGCGCCGATCTACGGTGAAGAGGACTTTGTGCTCGCACAGGCCAACGATATACCTAGGGCGCATGTGCTCGACGATAACGGCTACTATTACCCTGAAGTTGCAGCTGAGTTGTACAAGCTCATGCCATGGGTGGATAGCAGTAAGCCACTTGAAGTGTGGGAGAACAACAAAAACATCGCGAAAGGGTTAGAAAAAGCTGGTATCGTTTGGAAAACCGAATACATCCAGCACGAATACCCATTTAACCCTCGCTCGAAGCAGCGCATCATGTACCGGGCAATCCCGAGCTGGTTCTTTGATATTCAGGGTTCAAAACCACTGATGCTCGAGCAAAACGAAAATATCAACTGGTTTCCAGAGCATTTGAAGCATGGTCGGTTTGAAAAGAATATCGAGCAAGCGCCAGATTGGAACCTAAGCCGCGACCGTTTTTGGGCCACGGCGATGCCGGTGTGGAGGGGAGATAAAGGCACGGTAAAAGTGATCGGTAGCTATGCCGAACTAAAAGAACTCAGCGGCGTAGAATTGGAAGATTACCACCGCCCATGGGTAGATGACATCACTTTTGAAATCGACGGCGAAAAATTTACGCGCATAGAAAAGGTGCTCGACTGCTGGTTTGAAAGCGGCAGCATGCCATTTGCGCAGTTCCACTATCCGTTCGAAAACAAAGAAAAGTTTGAAGCCAACTACCCCGGCGATTTTATAGTGGAATACGTGGGGCAGGTGCGGGCGTGGTTTTACTACGTGCACGCCGTAAACACGGCGCTGTTTGGCCAGCAGGCGTTTAATAATGTTATTACCACCGGCACACTGGCCGGCAACGACGGCCGCAAAATGAGCAAAAGCCTAGGTAACTACACCGACCCGAACGAGCTGATGGATAAGTTTAGTGCCGATAGCCTGCGCTTTTTGTTGCTGGGCAGTCCGCTGCTAAATGGTGAGGACTTTAGCCTGCAAGATAAAGATGTAGGCGACGTGGCCCGCAAACTAAGTATGGCCTGGAACATGTATGACTTCTTTACCATGTATGCCGAAGTCGACGACTGGGAATATGACGGAACATTTGAAGACCCTCTGGCAAACCTGACGAACCCGCTGGATATTTGGATTGTTAGCCGCGTGCACCAGCTGGTAGCCGAGGTAGAAAAACACATGGATACCTATAATTTGCCCGATGCGCTAAGCCCGATACTGCCGTTCATAGACGACGCCAGCAACTGGTTTGTGCGCCGTAGCCGCCGCCGCTTCTGGAAGAGCGATGACGATAGCGACAAAAATGATGCCTACAAAACATTGCATTACGTGCTGGTGCGCCTAGCCTATGTGCTAGCGCCATTTACGCCGTTTTTGGCCGAGGAGCTGTACCGCAATTTAACCGGCGATACCGAATCGATCCACCTAAAAAACTGGCTACCAGCTGGTAGTATAAACCAGCAGGTAACAGATGAAATGGAGCAGGTGCGCGACTACGTAAACCAAGGCTTAGGCCTGCGCGCCAAGGCCGGCCTAAAGGTGCGCCAGCCGCTATCTTGCGTGACCGTGCCGAGCCTGGGTCAGCAGGTGGATTTTGTGGCTATACTTACCGACGAGCTAAATGTGAAGCAAGTAAAGCAGGGTAGCGAAGTGGCGATCGACGAGCAACTAACGCCAGAACTGCAGCGCGAAGGTATGATGCGCGAGGTTATTCGCCACGTGCAAGCGGCGCGTAAAGCGGCCGGGCTAAATGTTGATGACCGGATAGTGCTAACCGTGCTAACTGAAGATGAAATGCTGGGCGATGCCATGGAGGAACACCGCAAAACCATCGCCGAAGAAACCCTGGCTGAAGAATATAAACTGCTAGATGACGGCTACGAAACTACCGTGCAGGTAGACGGTGCCGAGCTGGTGATACGGCTTAAAAAGTCTAGCTAATCCAACGTCTGCAACGTGCGCGCCAGGCCAGCTCCGGCCACGCGCATTTGCAGTACGGTTAGCGATTCGCCGCGCACTTCGCCCATATGCACCACCACTTCGTAGGTGTTAGGGTATTGCTGGGGCAGTATGCTGTGCCTTTCGGTAAATACCTTTTCGGCATCGCCGCGGCTATCGCTAGTGTCGATACCCAGAATTTCTTGCATGTCGGGCGTTAGCGCCATGCGGTATGCGCCATCGTAGGTGCCGTTGTGGCTGATAGTTTCGTTTTGATCGGTGCCGGTAAGTAGCCCATCAAGCGCAACGTCCATTTCGTCGCGAGTGTCAATCAAAAACTGCTCGGCCCGCAGGCGTGCCACCTCGGCATTATATATGCGTGGCGGGTGCACCAGGTCGCTAATGGTTTCGAACCCAGCAAAGCCATGGCCAAAGGCAAATTTGGCGGCAGGTGACAGCTCATTTTTCACCCCCATTATATATAGTGCCCGGCTAGCTACTTGCATTAAGTAGCGCTGGCGTGTGCGCAAAGTTTCGGCCTGCGCCATCACGCCGCCCTCGCTAGCCATTAGGTATTTTAGCCAGTGGGTGTTGTCATCGCTCAAATCTTCGTTAGGGAAGGCCGGCTGTTCGTGTAGCCGGGTGATGTGGCGGGGCGGTAGGTGGATGTTCATGGTAAATTTATACACTAGTTTGGGCGTGCTGACAAGCATAACCAAATTAAACATAGTAATTGACATATAAGCAATTTCGTGCTACAATGGAGCGCAAATCATAATTTTGCGGGTGGAACCGCAGAAAGAGGTGTTGAAGAGTATGAAGATTAAAAAGTTAATGTTTACTGGCTTAGCAGTAGCCGCGATTATTGCACAGCCATTTTACGCTGTGTTGCAGGGGGGGGTCGCCCACGCAGCTAGCGGTGTGGTTACTAATATTAATCCAGACGGCTGGGAATGGGGTGGCGCGGCATGGCCGGCTGGCGTTCCTGGTACAGCAACAATCAAAGCCGAAACGGGTACCGGTGGTAATGGCGCATTGTTGCTTTCTACACCAGCTGACGAAAGCTATATATGGACGGTAAAGCAGGTTAATGAAACGCTAGCCAGTGTAAATACATTATCTTACAAAACTAAGCACGTTGCAGGGCCTGCATATACAGCACCTGCATTACTACTTGGTATTGATGCAGATGGTGACACCGCAACTACGGCGGACGGTTTCTATGCTTTTTTTGAACCTGTGTACAACCATCCGACGCCAAGCACTATAGGTGCTGGCTGGAACACTTGGAATATTGATGCAGCCACATCTAATTTTTGGAGCTTTAGCACGGTGGGTTCTAAGGGTGGTGCGAATGGCGCTAATATGTTTACCATTGATTATGTAAAGAGTGTTTATCCTTCAGCATCTGTTGTTGAGTATTACCTAAACATGGGCACCTACAACACCGGCTGGAACGCTTGGGCCGACCAGATTACTGTCAACGGCACTATGATCGCTGATTTTGAACTTGAGGAAGTAGTAACAAATGTAACAACCGGCGCCGTGTATGAAGACCTACAGTCTGCCGTGGATGCTGCAAGTGCAGGTGATGAACTACGCCTCAACCAGAACATTACGCTGAGTGATGATGTTGATATAATTAAACCTTTGACTATTGACGGCAACGGAAAAACCATCACAGCAAGCTTTAATAAAACTGGCAACGATAATAACTCGGCGCTAGCCGTTTCAGCAAATGACGTGGCTATTAAAAATGTTAAACTCGTAGGCAACAATCTTGATTGGCCTCTTGGCTTGCATGGCATAAATGCTTACCAAGTGACCAACCTACTAGTTGATGGCGTAACCGCAGAAAACTTTTTGACTGGTATCTTGTATAATGGCTCAACTGGCACGATTCAAAACGTCCATACAATCAACAACAAGTGGCACGGTATAAATATCGATAAGGTTGGCTCAAATGTACAAGTGCTTGGTACAAATACTCACACCGAAACCCTTAATATCTATGCCGAAGATATTAACACAGTAACGATTTATGCTCCCGCATATGAATCTAGCCATCCTGGGTTGATAGACCCTAACACTTTACTGCCTCGTCCAAGCGACCGCGTTTACACACTTAAAGTTGTAGATAACGGCGACGGTGATGACAAAGAAGCCGACAATACCGGCAATGGTGGTAGTACTTCAGCCTCTGCTAATGCTAACAACGGCGAAACCATTGCAACCACCAGCACCAGTGCTACGACTGTAGCCGACGAAGCAGTAGTTGCCGTAGCCGGCGCAACCGATACAAAAACTGCTACTAGCGACAAAGACGTCGACGTACTAGGCGACGACCAAGCCACCGATACATCTAGCACACAAGATAGCAAAAAGCACTGGTCGCTAGTAAACCTACTGCTAGCAGCTGCCGCAACCGTAATGTCTGTCATTACACTTGCTGGTATCCGTGGTAGCCAGGGCAAGCAGCGCAACCTACGCCTACTAACCCTAGTACCTGCCGTAGTTGCAATCGTAGCACTGCTACTAGTAGAGGACTTTACGGCTAAGCTAGGCTGGGTAAACGGCTGGACACTACTGTTCGCCCTAATCGCCATCGGCCAAATCGCCCTAGTAGCTGGCAACAAAACTACTGAAGAATAAATAAGGCTACTGACCAACCAATAGACCCCGCAAACTGCGGGGTCTATTATGTTGTGGGTAAAATGTCACTGTAAAATATGTTGTAGTGGTTCCTGAAATTTTCCCTAAAACGCTTGATTTTTTGACAAAAGTGTAGTATAATTGTGTAAAGATCATAAAGCTGGTGTGGAGACCAGCAGTGAGGTGAGAGGAATATTTTATGGCACTACAGCTACGCGGGGGACATACTTCGGGCTTTGGCAAGGCATTATTAACATCTGCAGCAGTGCTAGCGTTAACGGCTCAACCGTTTAGCGGCGCAGTACTTAACGGGCAGTTGTCGCAGCAAGCAAGTGCTGCTGCAGTACAGAACGGCTACACATGGGAAGTGTCAAACGCTGCTGATTTCCAGGCAGCACTCAACGACCCTGCGGTGAATCATATTACACTAACAGCTGATATTGATGCATCTGCTGGTCCATCACTACTGCTTACTCGTAGCAATGTTACTATCAATGGTAATGATAAAACGCTTATCGCGCCTAACCTCGGCGGTGTATGGGTGAGTAATGGTAATAACTATGGCCTCAAAATCTATCAAGCTTCAAATATCACCATCAACAGTCTAAAGGTACGTGGCGGTAATGCAGCTATTCTGGTTAACGGTTCAAGTGTTAAGCTGACTGGTAATACGCACGTGTCGGATAACACATTTGGCGGCATTGAAGTATCTCGTGGCGGCGGTGTAGCAGCTAACTCGCAGCTAACTCTGCAAGGTGTACTATGGGACGAGCAGCACAAAGAAAGCGCCACTCGCCCAGCCGTATGGGTAGTTGATGGCCAAGGTAGTGTAGACGTGAGCGGACTTCACCCTAGCTATACATTATCACTTGCGACACATGTTAAGCCAGGTCAAACGCAGTACTATGTCCACCAAGAAAACAGCGGCACAGTCGCAACTAATGTAACGCAGTCAAAAACATATGCCACCCTTACCGGTGCTGTAACGGCTGCTAATGCTAACGATGTTATCGAGCTAAATCAAGACATCATCACTCCTAATATGGTAACCATTGATAAGCCGCTTACCATTGACGGTAAGGGTAAGACAGTGACGGCTAGCTATAGCTTTACTACCAATGGTGTTGATAACGCAGTATTTACGATAACTGCTAATAACGTAACGCTAAAAAACCTAACCACTACCAATACTTCTACCGGTGCAAAGCCGCACGGCGTCGTAGTGCAACAGGTGACAGGTGCCAAGCTTGATACGGTAACACTACGAAATGGCCGCGCTGGCTTAATTGTCAACAGCTCGAATGTAGAGGTAAACAATATTACTACAAGTGGTAATAGCTGGTACGGCATTAACGTCGATAACAAATACGCACCAGCTAAATTAACGGTGCTTGGCGTATCAAACCATGAGGAGGCTAGCCACATTGCCATCGATGATCGCGCTATGACTACTGCAACAGTGAGCGACCCGAACTTGCAGTACGTCCGCTACTGGGCGGGTGCTGGATACAGCTACGTACTTGACCGCGCAGCGCCTACTGTTTCGCTATCGGTTACCGCTTATAATCCTACGTCGTTTGATGTAGCTGCGGCTGATGATCACAGCGTAACGCGCATTGATTATTCTATCTGGGCAGATGGTAACACAAGGCAAATTGGGGTGTGGGGTAACAACATCAATTTGCAACCAACCTACAACCAAACCGTCACCCAGTACTGCGAGCGTGTACCTGATGGTACTACAACGAAATGCGTCTGGCATCCTTTCTCCGACCTAGCCGAGGGTGAATACACGCTGCGCGCTACCGTAAAAGATGTACGGGGCAAGGTAACCAATGCAACTAGCCAGAATTTCATTATCGATAAAACGGCGCTTACCGTAACAGCCAATGATATTGCTGTGATTGTAGTTGGTCAAAAGGCGATTGTAACTGGCACTGTTAACAAGCAAAATATTACCAGCATCAAGGCATCGGTCACGGTAAACGGTACACTGTATGAAGCGGACGGTACACTAATCGGCCAAGATTTCGGCTTTGAAATTGAAGATCTGCCAGTCGGCCAGCACAATGTAGTGATAACAGTAAAAGATGCTGCCGGTAACGAAGTGCAAATAACAAAGGTTGCTAAGGTGAACGCTGGTACGTCACCTACAGTCGTCACCGATGCGACTAGCTCAAATAGTGATGGTGAAGTACCTGCCAATTTGGCCGAAGAGGCTGCACCCCAGATATTTATAGCGCCAATCGTTGCTTTGGGCGACAACGATGTGCTAGGGCAGCAGGATACAACGGCTAGCCAGCCAATGCAGGCGAATGTCAGTGACCAATCTGGCGAAGAAGTTAAGGGCGCAACCGACGAAAAAGACGGCACATTTAGCCCACTAGGCTTTGCCTGGTACTGGTGGTTGGTGGCACTGGCCGCAATCGCTGGCCTGTGGTGGCTGCTAGCTGCACTGCGTAAACGCGGCAACGAAGAAGGATAGATTATTCCAGAATACCAAAAGCGAGAGCGGGCTAAACGCTCTCGCTTTTATTTGCAAATAAGTGTATACTTGTAGCTATAAATGCCAGCCAAACAAACACGCAAAACACCAGTGGCAAATAGCTTAAAAAAGCGCGTGCATAAACGCGTTAAATTAGCTGTGGTGCCACATAAGGCCAATCAGTTTCGCCCGCATGCGGTTAGCCGCTATGGCATTGCTATAATAGTGGCCTTTGTGTTGCTGGCGCAAGGGATGTACAACAGCATCACCAGCGGCAACATACTAGGCACCGAGGCACAAATTACCAGTAGCGGGCTGCTGCAGGCCACTAACGATGCGCGTAAAGCCGATGGCGAGCAGCCGCTAACTATAAATGCTAAATTATCTGATGCCGCCAACCGCAAAGTACATAATATGTTTGATCAGCAATATTGGGCGCACACCGCACCCGATGGCACAACGCCGTGGCATTGGTTTGGTGAGGTAGGCTATGTGTATGCCGATGCCGGTGAAAACCTGGCCAAAAACTTTACCACCGACGACAGCACGGTGGCGGCCTGGCTGGCATCGCCCACCCACCGCGCCAATGTGCTAAAGCCACAGTATACCGAAGTTGGCTTTGCCGTGATGAGCGGCACGCTAGGCGGCAAGCCCACCACGCTGATAGTGGCGCTGTATGGCAAGCCCGATACCGCCATGGTGCAAGGCGCAGCTAGTACGCAAAGTTCGGATATTAACATGCCGGTAAGTGTGATGGCGCAAATTGGCCTGGGATTGCAGGCGCTCACACCGGCCGCTATTGCTAGTATAGTGGTGCTGGCTGTGGCCGCCAACATCGCCTTTATAGCCCATATGTACCGCCGCAAGCTACCGCTGGCATTACGCCGTAGCTGGTACCGCCACCACGGCATGTACAAGGCAATCGGTTTTACCGGCCTGGCAATTGTGATTGTGTTTGCTTATGGCGGGGTGGGGCAGATTTAAACTTGTTCTTTTAAGTAAAAGAACCAAAACTCTTCTCTTTTTCGATAAGAGAAGCAGAAGATCGACTTGGGATATCCCCCTCACGCCCATAACTAATATCTAGGCAGCCATAGGTCAAAAAAGGACTCCCGTTGGTCGGCCCACAACAATATCTCTAATGTTGGTTGTGGGCAGACTTTTTTGAATTACTCCTATGCCCACCTAGCTTACTTATGAGGTTCGGCGGCTCCCAAGACCCATCAACTGTATCGGCAAAGCCGATAAATTATCTACTGGATGCTGAAATAAATTCAGCATGACAATGCGTTAATTAAAGGCTACTTTACTCCGTTGTCATGCTGAATTTATTTCAGTATCCAGTAAAAAATAATCAAAATGACCGTGCCTAATAGCCACTAACCCTTCCGCCCGGAATAACTCAAAAAACTCTGTTCACAACCATCATTAGAGATATTGTTGTGAACCGATCCCCCTTGTGGGGTCGTTGTTTTTTGACCGGGTGGGAGCAGGGGGTGCTAAACCCAGTGCTAATGCACTTTGGTTTATCCTTCGGGCGATCTTTTGCTTCTTTTATCGCAAAAAAGAAGATTCTTAGCTTCTTTCTTTTAAAGAAAGAAGTCGCTGGTTCTGCGAAAGAGAACATTATTTTGTTTCTTTTGAAAAAAGAAACACATATAAATAACAGGGGTTAAAAGGGGAGTATCAGAATACCCTTGACTTTTTAACACGTTTGTGCTTAAATAGAACAGTAAACAAATTTACACACAAAAACTATGCTACATTTAAAAACCCACAAATTTACCTTCCCGCGCAGCAACACGGCGGCGCTGCATTTAAGCCCGGTGGTTAGCGATGTCGACGAATTGATACAGGCCATAGAGGCCGATAACGATGTTTGGCAGCTAGATGCCGTGCCCGATACCAACGCCCTAGACCAGTTTTGGAGTGGCGTGGAAGACGATATAAAGCACGACCCTAGTTGGTTTACCTTTGCAGCCGACGACGAGTAAACCCGGCGTGCTAAAATAGTACTATGACTGTAACTAAAGCAATTATTCCCGTAGCAGGCTGGGGTACCCGCATGCTACCAATTACTAAAGCGATAGAGAAGTGCATGTTGCCGATAGGCAACCGTCCGGTAATTGATTTTGTAGTGCAAGACATTATAAAGGCTGGCATAAAAGATATTTATTTTGTAGTGGGCGAGCAAAGCCAGCAACTACAAAGTTACTATCGCAGCAATATTCCGCTAAACGATTACTTAAAACGTACCGGCAAGAGCGACATGCTGCCACTAGTGGCGCCGCTAAAAGGTGTAAACATTCACTTTATAACCCAGCCTAGCACTGGTGGTTATGGAACTAGTGTACCAGTAGGGATGTGTAGTGAGTTCCTCGATGATGATGAATCAGCTTTAGTGATGTCTGGTGATCAATTTTTTCATCGTAAAGATGATGGTTCGAACACTACTGACTTGCTGGAACTTGTGGCTCGCGATGGTGCTGAGGCTGGTATGTTTGGCGTGCCAATGCCACAAGATAATATAGATAGCAGTATTGAGGTGGATGATCAGCACCACTTCGTAAGTGTGATAGAGAAGCCAGCACCAGGCGAAGCGCCAACTAACCTGCAAAATGCCAGTTTTTACCTGCTGCCCAAAGCGGTTTTTGAGCTAGCGCGTACCTTGCCGGCCAACCCACGCCGTGGCGAATACGAACTAACCGATGCCTTAAACGCCTATGTGGCCGATGGCGGTAAAATAGCCGTAGGCGCGGTAAAGGGTGAGTACATGGAATGCGGCAGTGTAAGTGGTTGGCTGCAATCCAACAATCGCATACTAACTGGTGTTGTAAAATAACACCACATCTGTTACAATACATACTTAGTACAATTTAATGTAAGGAAACTTATGAAAGCAGTCGTGAAAATCGGTGGCAAGCAATATCTTGTGGCCGAAAAAGAGACCCTCCTGGTGGACCTCCTCCCTGAAGGCACAAAAGCGCTCGATCTCGACGCACTCCTAGTGGTAGACGGTGACAAAACAACCGTTGGTACGCCACTTGTGAAGGGTGTGAAGGTGAAGGCTAACATCGTTGACGAAAAAGTCGCCGGTGATAAAATCCGCGTTATTCGCTACAAGTCGAAGAAACGCGTGAATACGCAAACCGGACACCGTCAAAAATATACGAAGATTGAAATCACTTCAATCAAGTAACGAACTACCGCCCGAAAGGGCGGTTTTTCTATGTACCAACCGAAAAGTGAATATGGTATAATTATAAGCACATGCAGGGGAAACAGACAGAGGCAACCGTGATAGCGGTGACGAACCAGAAGGGTGGGGTAGGCAAAACTACCTCGGCTATTAATATTGCCTACTACCTGGCCAAGGCTGGGCATAGCACGCTGTTGATAGATTTTGACCCGCAGGGCAACGCCACGAGTGGCCTAGGGATTGAAAAGCAATCGCTAGACGGCACGATGGCCGAGGTGATAAAGGGCGAAAAAAAGCTGGCCGAAGTGGTGGTGAGTACCGAATTTAAAAACCTAGCCGTGGCGCCCACCGAGCCAACCCTGGCCAACGCCGAGGTAGAGCTGGCGCAGGTGCAGCACAAATTTAGCCGCCTAAAGTACGCTATTCAGTCGCTGCCCATGCCGTATGAATTTATAGTGATTGACTGCCCACCATCGCTTAGCTTGCTGACGGTTAACGCCCTGATAGCCGCGCGCTATGTGCTGCTGCCGGTGCAGGCCGAATTTTATGCACTTGAGGGCTTGGGCCAGCTGCTAGAAACCATGAAATTGGTGCGCAAAAACCTTAACCCAACACTCGATTTAATTGGCGTACTGCCCACCATGGTAGATAGCCGCACCTCGCTAAGCACCCAGGTGCTGGCTGAGATTTCGAAGCATTTCCCGGCTAAGGTATTTACGGCCACCATCCCGCGCAACGTGCGCCTGGCCGAAGCGCCTAGCCACGGTGTGCCGATTGGCGAATACGATAGGTTTAGCAAGGGTGCGCGGGCTTATAAGGCAGTAACTAAGGAGGTGATTGATCGTGTCGGCTAAAAAAACTGGGCTAGGGCGGAGCTTTGCCTCGCTAATACCAACCGATGTGCTGGACGAATCGTTTGACCCAACGGCCGAGCAAGACGGCCACGTGAGCGACCTGCGCCAAATTAAATTAACCGAAATTGTACCCGACCCCGATCAGCCGCGCCGGCAATTTGACGATGGTTCGCTAGACGAATTGGCGACATCGATAAAAGAGCACGGCGTGATACAGCCAATTGTGGTGACGCCACACAAGGGCGGCTACATGATTGTGGCTGGCGAGCGCCGCTACCGTGCCACCGAGCGGGCTGGGCTAGATAAAATCCCGGCGCTGGTGCGTACGCTAAGCGACCAACACAAGTTAGAGGTCAGCCTGATAGAAAATCTGCAACGCCGCGACCTAAACCCACTAGAAACCGCCACGGCCTACCTAAAGTTGCGCGACCAATTTAACCTAACGCTTGATGAAATTGGCGATAGGGTAGGTGGGCGTTCGATGGCTAGCATCAGCAACACTTTGCGCTTACTGCGCCTACCAGCGGCGGCGCGCGAGGCGCTGGCGGCAGGGCAAATCCGCGAGGGGCAAATTCGCCCACTAATTAACCTAGACGCCGAAATTATAGAGGCGGTACTACCCCGGATGATTAAAGAAGGCTGGAGTGCCCGCACCGCCGAAGATTATGCCGCGCGCGTAAAGCGGGGCGATGTGGTAAAACCGGCTAAGCAACCGGTGGTGGTGCCAACCACTCATGAGCAATATGGCGTAAAGCTAGCCAAGCGGCTAAACACTGCCGTGCGTGTAAAAGAAACTGCCAAGGGCGCCGGGCAGATTGTGATTAGTTATAAGACCGCTGAAGAATTTGAAAGACTAGCTAAACTACTAGAAAATTAGCTGTATCGGCAGAGCCGATAATTACTCGACTGGATCCCGCAACAAGTATGGGATGACGGTTGTGCTGGTGGGGGTCGAGCCTAAAATGTAGATATTTTAGTAAACGGAAAAATGCGCATGCTGACTGGGCCGACGATGTCGAAGGTGGGGATGGTGCCTAGGCCGCTGCGTGAATCGTACGAATTGCTACCGATGCGGTTGTCGCCGCTCACGAACACCGAGCCTTCGGGTACGGTCACATCAACGCCCTCGCCGCTGGTGGGCGACTGCGGGCCAACGCCATCTTTGCGCCACTCGTCGTCGGGCTGGTAGCCAGTGGGGTGCTCGGCGTTATACACGGTTAGCACGCCGTCGTCTACGGTTACGCGCTCGCCAGGGTAGGCAATCACACGCTTAACTATGTATTCGTCGGGCGAGCCGGCGATGTAACGCGGGTTTTTAAACACGATAATCTCGCCACGCTCGGGTATGTACTGCTTGTTGGTCAGCTGGGCGGCGGTAATTGGCAGCCGGTTGACAATCAGGCGCTCGCCATCGGCCAGGGTGTAGTCCATACTGTGGCCCTGCACTGAAAAGCTGCGGAACACGAAGGTATTAATCAGCAATGTACCAATAAATACTAAGATAATAAATAAGCCAAAATTAAAGGCATCTTTAAGGCGGGGGTGGCGATCAAAATAACTTGGCTGCATTTACCTTACTATACTCTGTATTTGGGGATAAGTAAATGAAAAGCATAAGCGATTTAGTATGCATTTTTTGGCAAAATCAGCTATAATAGGCGGAAGTATATGACAAAGCGACCTGTTATTGATGGTTTTGTGCCGCGCCGCTCGCCAACTAGTGTGGGGAGTGATGTTAACCGTACGCTGCCGCCGGCCGACCTAACTAATTTTCAGCGCACCATTGCGGGCCAAAGCGCGGCTAAGGTAAAAAAGAGCCACCAGCCAATCGAGCCCGAGGCGAGTACCTTAAAGCCGGTAGAATCGCACGGCCTAAGCCGCAGTGATATCGACGAATCGCTGCGTGAAATAGACGAAAAGCCCGAAGAGAAGAAGCGTGGCCGTGGCCGCAAGGCGGGCAAAGGTAAGCACCCGCGCCGCCGCAAAATCATCAAGTGGGTGATCATTGCTATCTTGTTGGCGCTGCTGGGCGTGGGTATATATGTGGGTGTTAAGGCTGTGTTGGCTAGCAACTCAGTATTTAACGGCGATATATTTGGCCTAGTGCAACATAAAAAACTGCAGCAAGACGAAGGTGGGCGCACCAACATATTGGTATTTGGCACCAGCGAGGACGACCCTGGCCACGAGGCGGCTTGGCTGACGGATTCGATAATGGTGCTGAGTGTGAACCAAGAAACCAAAGATGCCTACATGGTGAGTATACCGCGCGATTTGGAAGTAAAATACGGTCAGGCCTGCCTGTCGGGCTATGCTGGCAAAATAAACGGTGTGTACGGCTGTAACTACGAAGATGGCGAAAACGAAGCGGCTGGCGCCAAGGCGTTGATGGCGCAGGTGAGCGATATAACTGGGCTAGAGATTCCGTATTACGCGCATGTTAACTACTCGGTGGTACGCGATGTGGTGGGCGCACTGGGCACGATTACGGTGAACATAGAAGGCAGCGGCGGCGCGCCAGGCGTGATGGACAGTAACTTTGACTGGAAGTGTAAGGCTGGCAATGCCTATGCTAGCAAGGCAACCATGATACAAAACTGCCCACCTAACGGCCACTTTATTGATTACCCCAATGGCCCAGCCGAGCTGGATGCCGAGCACGCGCTGTACTTGGCGCAAGCCCGCGGCGATATTGAGCCAACTTACGGCCTAGGTAATTCTAATTTTGACCGCGAGCAAAACCAGCAAAAAATTATTGTGGCTATAAAAGATAAGGCCCTAAGCACTGGTACGCTAACCAACGTCACTAAAGTAACCGGGCTCATCGATGCGGTGGGTAACAACCTACGCACTAACTTTGAAACTACCGAAATCCGCACCTTGATGGATTTGGCACAGGGCATACCCAACGATTCTATCCAGCGGATTAACCTGCTAGACGAAAAGATTTTGACGGCCAACGCCCAGCCAGCACTTGGTAAATATAACTTTACCGACCTACGAGCGTTTATAAAAAAGAAGCTATATGCTACCGGCATAACTAAAGAAGAGCCGGTAGTGATGGTGCTAAATGGCACTGGAGTAGCCGGTGTAGCGCAAGAGCAGGCCGACGTACTAACCGAGTTAGGCATGACGGCAATAGCTGGCAATGCACCCGAAGGCAACTTTACTGGTAACAAGATTTACCGCGTGGGCGATACTAAAAAAGAAAAAACCGCCGCCAAGCTAAAAGAGCTTTACGGTGCCGAGCCGACGTATTCGGAAACAGTGCCAGGCGTAACTATAGACGACACAGTGGATTACGTGGTTATACTAATTACTCAGCCAAAAACAACCACGACTACCCAGTAAATGGTATACTAGTAGGTACATATGGATTTGCTAAAAATGCACAAACGCCGCTCGCGCCTAAGCGAGGTGGCCTACATAGCCCTAAACGTTGCGCTAGCGGCAGCCGTATTTGTGATTGTAAAATGGACTAATTCGCCCTGGCTGGCTGTGGCATTGGTGCTGCTAAGCAAGTGGCGGGTGATGGCTGTGCGGCCCCGCTTTTGGTATGCCAACCTAATAGCCAACATGGTGGATATTATTGTGGGCGTGGGCGCAGTGGCGCTACTGGTGGCGGCTGGCGCCGGTGATGGCAGCGTGGCGGCGCAGGTGATAATTTCGGTGTTGTATGTTGGCTGGCTGCTATTTATCAAGCCACGTTCGCGCCGCTCTTACGTGGCCCTACAGGCGCTGATGGCGGTTTTGGTGGGTATTACGGCGCTATCACTGGTATCGTATGCCTGGGATCCGTTCTTTTTTGTGCTGGCTATGTGGGGGCTGGGCTATGTGGCGGCGCGCCATGTGCTGGGTAGCTACGAAGAGCCTCATGCCACGTTATACAGCATGATAATCGCCTTTATGTTTGCCGAATTTGGCTGGATTAGTTTCCACTGGCTGATGGCCTATCCGCTGCCTGGCTCAGGCAATCTTCAGTTGTCGCAATTAGCATTATTAACATCGCTACTGTGCTTTGTGGCCGAGCGCTCGTACGCTAGCTACCACAAGTACGGCATGGTACGCCGGGCAGATGTACTGCCATCTATAGTGCTAGCAATCGCACTAGGCGTAGTGATGTATATATTTGCGCGGCTATTTGGTACCGACGCACTATAAAAAACTGCCAAGGAGGATATAATGGCGCAGCAAAACACACAACCAACAGTAACTCATAAGCCTAAACACCCAGTAGCTATATTGGTGATTGCTATTGTGGTGGCACTAGGTGTGGGCGGCGCGGCCTACTGGTATGCCAACACCAACCTGGCGCCAGTTACCGAGCGTCAAACCGTGCAAAATGATGGCAATCTAACGCCAACCAGTACTGAAAGCTCGATAACTAATGTGGTAGATAAAGTCTCGCCTAGTGTGGTTTCTATTGTAATAAATACAACAAAACAGACAATATTTGGTGCCGCCGAGCAGCAAGCGGCTGGTACGGGCATCATTTTGAGCAAAGATGGCTATATATTGACCAACCACCACGTGGTATCGACGGCCAGCAAGGCGCAGGTGGTTACCAGCGACGGCACAACCTATGATGACGTGCAGGTGGTGGGTTCGGACCCGCTGAACGACATTGCGTACCTAAAGATTGACGGTGTGGATGATTTAACGCCGGCCGAACTAGGTGATTCGTCGACCACGCGGGTTGGCCAGCAAGTGGTGGCAATCGGTAATGCGCTGGGGCAGTTCCAAAACACGGTGTCTAGCGGTATTGTATCGGGCAAGGGGCGGCCACTATCGGCTAGTAGCGATAGCGACAGTAGCGATAGCGAATCGCTGAGCGATTTGCTGCAAACCGATGCGGCGATTAACCCTGGTAATTCGGGTGGCCCGTTACTGAACTTTAGCGGTCAGGTGATTGGTATCAACACCGCCGTGGCGTCGGATGCCGAAGGTATCGGCTTTGCCATACCTGTAAATGCCGCCAAGGGTACGATAAAAACCGTGCTGGCCGGCAAGGGTGTGCAGCGTGCCTACCTAGGCCTGCGCTACCTAGAAATCACGGCGGCCGTGGCTAAGCAGTACGATTTGCCGGTAAAGCAAGGCGCCTACGCGTTAGCGAGTGGCAACGCCTCGGCGGTGGTAGCTGGTGGGCCAGCCGACAAAGCCGGGCTAAAAGATAAAGACATCATCACCAAAATTAACGACCAAGCGGTTGGTGCGGCCGGTGGTGTATCCACGCTGGTGGGCCAGTATGCGCCGGGCGATACCATAGAAGTGACATACCTGCGCGACGGCAAACAGGCCACGACCAAGGTGACGCTAGAGGCGTTTGCGAGCGATTAGTTACCCAAAACGACAATATAGCCGCTGGTAGCAATGTGCCGGAGGCTATATTTTTTGGCGGCCGATAGTATTGCGGCGTGCTGTTGGGGGTCGGCCTCTAGCAGGGTGATGCCGCCCGGCGCTAGGGCGCTAGGTAGCTGGCTAAGCAGGCGGTAAATTAGTTTTAGGCCGCCGTCATCGGCAAATAGTGCTAGCGCCGGTTCGTGATTAGTTTCGGGCGATCGCTGCCACGATTCATCAACGTAGGGCAGGTTGGCGATGACGATATCGTAGCGCTCGCGGGTTGATTCTAACAAGTCACTTTTTATGGTCGCAACAGTCGCCTGTAGATTTTGGGCATTAGCCTGGGCCACCTTTAGGGCGTGGTGGCTAATATCGGCTAGGGTAACGTGTAGCTGCGGCAGCTCCAGCTTGGCGGTAATGCCTAGGCAGCCGCTACCGGTGCCAACATCAATCAGTGTTTTGGCGCCGGTGGGCAAATGCTCTTTCAGCAAGCTAATAATTTCTTCGCTTTCGGGGCGCGGTATTAGCACGCTAGGTGTTACCTTAAATTGCCGGCCGTAAAATTCTTTGTGGCCGATGATATAGGCAATTGGCGTGCGATCGAGCCGCAGCTGGCCGCGGGCGTTGGCGATATCCTCCATACGCGGGTCTAGTGGGTCGTCGCTGTGGGCGTGCAGCCAGGTGCGGCTACGGTGCAAAGTATGCGCCAATATAATTTCGGCATCTAATAAAGCGCTGGGTATGCCGGCATTAGCAAACTCTTCAGCGGCACCTTTCAGCCAGTGCCTAACCTTCGATATTTTGGGCTTTGAGTTCGCGCTCATAGGCCTGTAGGTGCTCGATTAAGTCGTCGATATCGCCGTTTAGGGCGGCCGGGATGTTGCTGCGGCTGTAGCCAATGCGGTGGTCGGTAATGCGATCTTGCGGAAAGTTGTAGGTGCGGATTTTTTCGCTGCGGTCGCCGGTGCCAACCAGGCTGCGGCGTTCGGCGGTTAGCTTGGCGTTTTCTTCGTCGATTTTTTGCTGCAGTAGGCGGCTACGCAGTACGCTCATGGCCTTTTCTTTGTTTTTAATTTGCGATTTTTCGTCTTGGTTGGTTACTACTAGGCCGGTTGGCAGGTGAGTAATGCGCACGGCGCTGTCGGTGGTGTTGACGCTTTGGCCGCCGTGGCCGCCACTGCGGTACACATCTACGCGCAGGTCGTTAGCGTTTATTTGCACATCGGCTTCTTCGGCTTCGGGCAATACCGCCACGGTTACGGTGCTGGTGTGGATGCGGCCCTGACTTTCAGTCACAGGCACGCGCTGCACACGGTGTACGCCGCCTTCAAATTTTAGTTTGGCGTAGGGGGCGTCGCCCTTTACCATAAATATGACTTCTTTGTAGCCGCCGCTATCGCTAGGGCTTTCGCTCATAAGCTCGGTTTTGTAGCCATTGGCTTCGCACCAGCGCAGGTACATGCGGTACAGTTCGGCGCCAAATAGGCTCGATTCGTCGCCACCAGCGCCAGCCCGGATTTCAATGATGATATTCTTCTCGTCGTTAGGGTCTTTGGGGGCAAGCATCACGAATAGATCTTCTTCTATGCGCGCCAGTTTTGCTTCGTCTTCTGGGATTTCAAGTTTTGCAAGCTCGGCAAGTTCATCACTGCCATTTGCAAGCTGTTTGGCTTCGGCGAGTTGTTTTTCGGTCGTTTCGCGCTCGGTGGCTTTTGTAATGATATTTTCGAGCTCGGTAAACCGTTTGTTTTTAGCTGTAAAGTCTGGCGCACTGTAGGCATCGGGCTGCGCCAAAAAATCGCTTAAGGATTGCTTCTCGGCGGTCAGCTCATCAATATTTAGCTCAATTCGTGGCATATGTAATAATTATAGCAGACAAGCACCTAAGATAACAGGGGTAGCTATACCTTTTGGCGGGTAGTAAGCAAGATAATGCCGACGATAATGCCAGGTAGCCAGGTCATCACCGCGATAGCACCGACCGCGAATAGGATAACATTACCAATTGTTCGCAGAGGGGACGCTCCCGCTTCGGAGAAGAGAGAATCGCTCGCTACCTGGGCCGTCTCTTGCGAGCCGGCGATAAGGTTAATGACAGCATAGGCAAGGATAGATACGATGACTAGGGTTGTAGGGGCAACCAAGCAAATAATGCCCCAGGTTGTCTTGAGTTTATTGGTTTTTTGGATACTTGTCGCATTATTCGCGGGTGGTGTTGGTATGGGTGATGTGTTTGGTTGCATGGTGCTAGTATACCAAAAACCGCCCTGGTATGGGCGGTAATCTGACCATCTGTACGGCTACTTGTCTGCTTTAGTAGCTTTTTTAGCGTTAGCCTTCTTTGCCTTGGCGGCAAGGGCGGCCTTGCGCTCTTCGGCAGCCTTTAGGCGTGCCGCAAAGCGGTCAACACGGCCTTCGGTGTCGATAATCTTTTCCTCACCAGTAAAGAACGGGTGAGATTTGCTTGATATGTGAACCTTTACAAGTGGGTACTCGTTGCCGTCTTCCCATTTGATGGTATCACTCGTTTGCGCGGTTGACTGAGTCAAGAACGCAAACCCCGCTACATCGTCGCTAAATACGACCGGGCGGTATGTTTGTGGGTGAATACTGCTTTTCATAACTACCCATTTTATCAGATGTGAGCCGATATGTAAAGAGGTGAGCTGGTTAACTATTTTATTTAGGCAAGTTGTCGTCTCTAGGCTCTTTGCCGGTAAACGCATCGGCCACTTTATCTAGGTGCAGCGACGGCATATGCAGGTGTGTTGTGTCTTTTTTGCGCTGTTCGCGGGCGGCGGCGATGGTGTCTTGCAGGTGCTGGATAGCGCGGGCGCTGCTAGGCCTCGCAGCGATTTCCTTCACTTGGCGGTCAAGTTCGGCTAGTTCATCATCGGTTAAATCTTCTAGCCCCATGTAGTATTGGCGCGCACCCTTGGTTGCGCGGATGAGTTCGTCGAGCTTGATTTGCACGGCTTTGCCATCGCGATTTTGCGTATTTTGAATCAGGAATACCATCAAAAAGGTGATGATGGTGGTACCAGTATTGATAACCAGCTGCCACGTATCGCTATAGTGGAAGATTGGCCCACTAGACGCCCAAATAAGTACGATTAAAATTGCCCCTAAAAACACGCCAGCCGAACCCGCCCAAGTGGACACGCGGCCTGCTACGACTCTAAATACGTTTTTCATAATAAGCCTAGTATACCACAAGCGAAAATAGGGAAGGATGCTATAAATTAGCATAATGCTATTGACTTTTTAGCAACTTTTTGCTACTATAATGAATAGTAATAAAAGTCAAAAACAAACAATGCCGCGCGAAAAATATCCTTTACAAACATCCGATAGTACAGAAGCTCCGGCTCCGCGAGAGTTTCAGTTTACTTACGGTGCTATCCCCGAAAGGAATAGCAAGGATCCCGAAATGAGCGACTTCGATTGGTACAGCAAGCTTATTACAACGACGACCACCGACTTTCTTGCCGAAGAGTATGGGAGTCACGAGCTGAGCCTAAAGAGCAAACTAAAGGAAATAACTACCGCGGTAGAGGACTATTTTGCTACCGACAGCGAACTAACCCCAGAAAAGGCTATAGAAATGGTCGATTTGCTGGCTCGCATGCACTCGGCTACGGTGTTCAGTCGCTACTCTATTAGTTCCACCACTGTAGGAGCAGGTATTTTGCCGCAGCTACTGGCACTACCACGAGAAACACTTGCTGCAATGCGGCAACTGCCAAAAGATGAGCGTGGCACCCTAGATATGATATTGATGGCGTGTGAAGAAAATATCGATATGCGATGTAAGTATACAAACAGCGTAGGTCGTATTGAGCAGCAGAACAAAAAAGCGAAACTGCAGGGCTACGAGAATATACAGGAAAAACACGCTGATATTATAGCTGGTAAAATCCAGAACGACGGCTTGCAAACGCTTGACGTGCTACTAGATAGCACCAGTGAGCTGCAACCGGATACTGAACCTACGAAAACCAAGGACGTGATGTTTGCCTGTATGGAGGCGATGGATCTACCGGCAGAGCTGTCTGAGGTTATTGCTAGTGCGGTGCTGGCGCGGTGTTACCAAAAGAGTGAAGAAGGCGGCGACAAGGAGCAACTAAAACCCTACTACCCCCAAGCTATACTGGTAAATTTGGCCGATAAGGTAAAGGACGTGGGTGTGAGCACTATGACGCGGCTACATGAAGAGTGTGGCATTGTGAATTTTACTGACATCACTTACGGTATGCTGGCGCGTATGATGAAATTCATCGATCGCGACCCAGAGCTGATGGAGCACCTGCGGAATCATGAGGTTTGTGTGGTAATAAAAGACGCTAGTAATGACTATAACGGCGCGTTTACTCATGAGGATAGTACTTTTGAAACGGTGGATAAAGCAACGCTGTTGTTTGAGGTGTATCGCTCGAATAATGGTAACGATGAGACGCAGCAAATTACATCCATGGGGGATCTGCTTGCCGAGCGAGATATCCATCCTTCATTGGTGGTGTATAGTGCACATGGTAACATAGGGTTTATGAATATGGGCTGGGTAACTGTTGGCGCAAAGGGTAAACTTGCGTTTAGCGACACAGGCTTTATGCGAATTATACAAGCGATGAAGCCCGATCGCGACGGCAATTGCAGTGTGTTTATTAATTCGTGCCTACAAGATGCTCCTATAGACGGAAATAAAGACGATACGATGCTGACGCAAATCGCAGCCGATCTGCAGGAAGTGGTCAAAGAGAGTGCCGGGAATGGTACCGCGCCGCGAACCTATATGCTGTATGGCGTAGAGCAGTCTTACAGTTTTGGCAAAGTGTGGTTGGAAGGTTTTACGGCTTCGTCTACTGTAGCTAATGCGACCGGAACACCAAATGGCGAGACTGAAGTGCCACAACGGGAGAAAACATATATTGAACGCGTGATCGTAACTGACGAAGGCAATGTGTACAGAGACCTGCAAACAGAGCTACCAGACAGCTGGACAAAAGATGCCGGAATTCCTACCGAGCCACTGCCTAAGACGCTGCAGCTACCGATGTATCAGAGGGATGCAAAGTTTATGTAGCGGGTATTTACACCAGATAGATAAAATGATACAATACCTAAGTAATAAATTTTAACGAAACAATCCCGCACCTTCTATGTCGTATCCTGCCAAAATGGTAAAAGACATAAAAGTAAAAGGTGCTGGATGAAGGGAGAAGGATATCATGGCAGTTGCTGTTGATATTAAGGCTTTGCTCGAGGCCGGTGTCCATTTTGGTCACAAAACGAGCCGTTGGCACCCAAAAATGGCGCCATACATTCATAGCAAACGTCAGGACAGCCACATTATTGACCTGACCAAAACCGTAGAGCAGCTAGAAAAAGCCCTGCCGGTGATTACCAAAGTTGCTGCTAGTGGCAAGCAGGTGCTGTTTGTGGGCACTAAAAAGCAGGCTAAAGATGTAGTAAAAGCTGCTGCCGAAAAGGCTGGCCAGCCCTACGTAACCGAGCGCTGGATTGGCGGTATGTTAACCAACGTAACCACCACCACAGCGCAGATCAAAAAGCTGAAAGACCTAGAAAAGCGCATGGCCAGCGGCGACCTAGAAAAGCGCTACAACAAGCTAGAAGTCCAGCGTTTCCAGGAAGAGATTGACCTGCTGAACACCAAGTACGGCGGTATTAAAGACCTAAACGGCCGCCCCGGGCTAGTTATCGTAATTGACACCCTAACCGACAAAAACGCTATTGCCGAGGCTAAAAACCTAGGCGTGCCAGTGGTGGGTGTGGTAGACACTAATGTTGACCCAAGCGTGGTGGACTACGCCGTGCCAGGTAACGACGATGCAATTAAGGGTACTGAACTATTGCTAAGCTACTTTGTAGCGGCAGTAGCTGAAGGCAAAGTAAAGGAGGCCTAAGGTGGCGGTTTCGATAGAAGATATTAAAAAACTGAAGGAACTAACTGGTGTGGGCCTGACCGACGCCAAGGTAGCGCTGGTAGAAGCCGACGGCAACTTTGACAAAGCCCTAGAGGCGATGCGCAAAAAAGGCCTGACTAAGGCTGAGAAAAAGGGCGACCGCGAAACCCGCGAAGGTGTGATTGATAGCTACGTGCACTCAAACCGCATTGGTGTGGTGGTAGAGGTAAACTGCGAAACTGATTTTGTGGCCCGACTGCCCGAATTTAAAGAATTTGCCCACCAAATTGCGATGCAAATTGCGGCTATGAACCCAACCTACAGCACTATGGAAGATATCCCAGCTGAGGCTTTGGAGGCTAAAAAGCAAGAGCTACTAGCTAGCGACAGCCTAAAAAACAAGCCCGAAAACATGCGCGAGCAAATAGTGGAAGGTCAGCTGAAAAAGCATTTTGCCGAGCAAGTGCTAGCCGAGCAAGCCTTTGTGCTAGATGATACTAAGACGGTTGGTGAACGTATTAAAGAGCAGATTGCTTTGAGTGGCGAGAACATTCGCGTGAGTCAGTTCAAGAGGATTGAGCTAGGCGTAACCGAGTAGACGCACGCCTTGGGCGACGGTAAGCGCAAAACGCCGCGAGCATATCGCGGCGTTTTATAGTACACTAGTAATAGAACTAACAGCGAGGAAACTATGTTTGATACTGATGAATATGAACTAAAAATGCAAGCGGCCGTAGAGCATTTTGAGGGCGAGCTGGGTAAGATCCGTACAGGCCGGGCCCACCCAGGCATGCTAGATGGCATAAAGGTCGAGGCTTACGGCACGGCTATGCCACTAAACCAAGTGGCAAATATTACCGCCCCCGAGGCGCAGCTGCTACAAATTACACCATTTGACCCTAGTAATATCCAGGCGATTACCGCCGCTATACGGGGCGACCAAGGCCTAGGCCTAAACCCTAGCGATGATGGCCGCGTGGTGCGCGTGCCCGTGCCGCCACTCACCGAAGATCGCCGTCGCCAGCTGGTAAAGCAGGCCAGTGAAAAGGTAGAGGAGGCCCGGATTGCCCTACGCAATGTGCGCCAAGATGGCCTGAAAGACGCTAAGGCTAAAAAAGAGGCCAAAGAGCTATCAGAAGATGACCTGAAGCTGGTAGAAAAAGAGTTTGACCGCTTGATGCAAGAATTTAACAGCAAGTTAGAGCAAGAGTTTAAGGCTAAAGAACAGGACATCTTAAAGATATAATGGCGGATGTGCCAGCCCATATAGGGTATATTTTAGATGGCAACCGCCGCTGGGCAAAAAAGCATGGCCTGCCCACCTACGAGGGGCACTTGGCGGGCTACAATGCCTTGCACGAGGTAATTGATGCTACGGCTGAGGCCGGCGTGAAGTATATTTCGCTGTATACATTTTCTACCCAAAACTGGAACCGCGCCGCCGAGGAAGTGAAGGGGATTATGAGCCTGGTCCGCCGGCTGTTCAAGAGTGACATTAAACGGCTGGTTAGTGATGGCTACCGCGTGGTGGTGCTGGGCGAGCGCGATGGTGTGCCGGCCGATATCGTAAAATATATCGACCAAGCCGAGCAAGATAGTAAAGATGGTACCAAAGCTACACTAGCCGTTTGCTTTAACTACGGTGGGCAAGAGGAAATTGTGCGTGCCGCCCGCCGGCTAGTACAGCAAAATACCGCCGCTAGCGATGTGACATTAGAATCATTTGCTGCGGCCATCGACCACCCCGAAGTGCCGCCCTGCGATGTAATTGTGCGCACCAGCGGCGAGCTGCGGCTGAGTGATTTTATGCTGTGGCGGGCGGCCTATAGCGAGTTTATATTCCTAGAAAAGTACTGGCCCGAGATGACAAAACAAGACGTAACCGCTATACTAAAAGAATATTCAGGGCGCAAACGCCGATTTGGAGGATAAATGTTACTAACGGGGATTTTGATTGGTGTAATAGTATTAACGCTGCTAGTGGCCGCGCACGAGCTGGGGCATGCGCTGGTGGCCAAAAAGTACGGCACGGTGGTGGAAGAATTTGGGATTGGCTTTCCGCCTAAAGCCTGGAGCAAAAAGGTCAAAAATAGCTTTTTGGGCAAAAATGTTGAGTACAGCATAAACTGGCTGCCGCTAGGCGGCTTTGTGCGCATGCAGGGCGAACACGATGATGCCGCCAAAAAAGGTGACTATGGTGCCATGACCTTTTGGCAAAAAACCCAAGTGTTGCTAGCTGGCGTGGCGGTGAACTGGCTGTTGGCGGCGGTGTTGATATCGGTGCTGGCGGCGGTGGGTTTGCCAAAGATATTGCCAAATCAATTTACGGTCGCATCTGACACCGTAACTATTAAGCGGCCGGTAGAGCTAGTGACTGTGGCGCCCGATATGCCAGCCGCCAAGGCAGGCTTAAAAGAGGGCGACCAGATAGTCCGCTTTGCGGGGCAAGTGGTGGCCACACCAGAAGATTTGGCAACGCTAGCGGCCGAAAGGGCAGGCCAGACTGTACAAGTGATTTATTCACGACACGATGTAGAAAACACAACAAAAGTTACCTTGCGGGCTAACAATGACGATAAAAAAGGCTATTTGGGCGCTGGGCCGGCCCAGCGCGAGCTGACGCGCTCGACTTGGTCGGCGCCAATTGTAGGCGTGGTGACCACGGCGCAGGCAACCTGGGCAACGCTAGAGGGCCTAGGTCAGCTACTGGCTAACACCGTGACAGGGGTGGCTATGAAGCTAGTACCAAATGACGCCACCCAGCAGCAAGCCAACCAGCGCCTAGGTGAGGCTGGTGCCAGCGTGGCTGGGCCGCTAGCCATATTTGGCGTGATATTCCCAGCCGCCGAAAAGGCCGGGCCAACCTACGTGATAATGATTGCCGCCGTGATATCGCTGACGCTAGCCGTGATGAACGCCCTGCCGATACCAGCGCTAGATGGTGGCCGATGGTTTGTGACGGCTGTTTACAAGCTGCTAAAAAAGCCACTAACTAAAGAGCGCGAGGAAAAGATTCATGGCACCGGCTTTATAGCATTATTGCTGCTAATTGCGGTAGTGACGATTGCTGATATTGGGAAGTTGATGTAGCGATGGCTAAAAAAACGCTAGTAAAAAACATTGGCATGGGCGCGGTGTGGGTGCTGGTGTTCGCGACCTGTTATGTGGCGGCCAATTTGCTGGCGAGTGTGACGTTTGGGCGGATATTGCGCCCGCAAATGCCCACCGAATTACTGACGTATCGGCTGTCGATTTATTTGCTGATGGCGGCTCTACTAGCCGGCGCCTTTTGGTTATACCACCGCGCCCGCCCAGCATGGGCTGATTTTGGCATGCCATGGTGGCCGCGCTGGAAGGAGCTGGGCTTAGGGCTGATTGGTGTGGCGATTTACATCATCGGCACGATGATTGTGCAGTATGTAGCCACGCTAGCCTTTGGGCTAAATGCTGCCCAAGATCAAGATTTGGGGCTATCGAGCCTGTATGGCGGCGAGATGCTAGTTGCTTTTGTGGTACTGGTGGGGCTAACACCGCTGTTTGAAGAACTGCTGTTCCGCGGCTTTTTGTATGGCCGCTTGCGAGCGCTGGTAAAAAAGGCCTGGTGGCTGCCAGCCCTAATCGTTAGTGCGCTGTTCGGCCTGGCGCACGGCCAATGGAATGTGGGCTTGGATGTGTTTGTGCTAAGCATGGTGGCCTGCACGCTGCGCGAAATGACCGGGAGTATATGGGGTGGTGTGGTGCTACATATGATAAAAAATATGGTGGCCTTTATGTTCACCTTTGTGTTTATTAATGGGATTGGCGGCTAGTATGGCTAAGCCGATATTGGTGGTAAAGGTTGGTACTAGCACCCTGCTAGGTACCGACGAGCAGCCAAGCGTGACGTTTGATTACGTGGCCGAAAGTATTCGCCAGCTACGCACCGATTACGATATTGTGTTGGTGACATCGGGTGCGATTGGCTTTGGCGTGCGGCAGATTGGCTTGCCAGAGCGGCCCAGTAAGGTATACGACCTGCAGGCCCTGAGCATGATTGGGCAGGTGGGGTTGCTGCGCCGCTGGCGCGAGGCCTTTGAGGGTATAACGGTGGGGCAGGTGCTGGTGACACGCCAAGACCTAGAGCGCACCACTACGGCTGGGCATTTTCGCGATAGCGTGGGCGCGGTGTGGGGCTATAACGCACTGCCGATTATTAACGAAAACGATGCCGTGGGCACCGAAGAGATTAGCTTTGGCGATAACGACCGCCTGGCGGCCGAAGTGGCCGTGGCGCTGGGGGCGGAAAAATTAGTGATACTAACCGACCAAGATGGTATTCAGGCTGATTTTGGTACGGCGAATCAGCGCCGGCTGGAGCGGGTGAGTATCGGCGAAATCGATACCCATATCCAGGCGACAAAATCTACCATGGGCAAGGGTGGTGCTAGTAGCAAAGTGCAGGCCGCACGCGTGGCGCTAGAGGGCGACGTGGCGGTATTTATCGCCCATGCGGCCAAGCCTGGCTCGGTACAGGCAGCTTTGGCTGGCAAAGTGGGTACAAAAGTTGTACAATTATAGCTAATATGCGATTATCACAAAATTTTACCAAAACACTTAGAGATGCGCCTGCTGATGAGGTGGCGCTGAACGCCCAGCTGCTGATACGGGCTGGCTATGTATATAAAGTTATGGCTGGCGTGTATGCCTATACTCCACTTGGCCTAAAAGTGCTAGAAAATATTAAGCAAATTGTGCGTGAAGAAATGAACGCCATTGGTAGCCAAGAGCTAGTTATGAGCACGCTACAAAACAAAGAAATTTGGCTAGAAACCGGCCGTTGGAGCGACGAAGTGGTTGACGTGTGGTTTAAGTCGGCCCTACAAGACGGCACCGAGGTTGGTTTTGGCTGGACGCACGAAGAGCCAATTGTCGACCTAGTGCGCCACTACCTAAAAAGCTACAAAGATTTACCTATCAGCGTATATCAGTTCCAAAATAAAATGCGTAACGAACTGCGGGCTAAAAGCGGCATTATGCGTGGCCGTGAATTTATTATGAAGGACATGTATTCGGTGCATGCTACGGCCGAAGCATTGGAAGATTATTACAATCAGGCTATCGAGGCCTACAAACGCTGTTACGACAGGTTTGGGATTGGCGATGAAACTTACGTAACCTTTGCTAGCGGTGGGGCGTTTACCAAATTTAGCCACGAGTTCCAAACGATTTGTGATGCCGGCGAAGACTATATTTATTTACATCGCGGCAAAAACATTGCCATTAACGAAGAAGTGATTGACGACGCTGTGGCTGAACTGGGTGTAAATCGCGATGAGCTAGAAAAGGTAAAAACCGCCGAAGTGGGTAATATATTTAATTTTGGCACCCAAAAGTCTGAGGAGATGAACCTGGTGTTTGCCGGCGAAGACGGCCAACAGCACTACGCTTACCTGGGTAGTTATGGTATCGGTATCACCCGTGTAATGGGTGTGGTGGTAGAAAAATTTGCCGACGAAAAGGGCATTGTGTGGCCAGAAAACATCGCGCCGGCTAAGGTTTACCTGGTGCAAATTGGTAAAAAATCGGTGGCATTGGCTGACGAACTGTACGCCGAATTGCAAAGCAAGGATATAGAGGCGATTTACGATGACCGCGATGAGCGCCCCGGCACTAAATTTGCCGACGCCGAACTGATGGGCATACCGTACCGTGTGACGGTGAGCGATCGCCTGATGGCCGATGGTAAATTTGAATTTACCAACCGAGCAACTGGCGCCACTGAGCTATTGACCCGCGACGAATTACTTGCTAAAATGAGCTAAATTAGAGAAAACTCGGAGGGGAAATAACGCTAGTCAAATAGACTTTGGTCCTTCCACGGGGCTCTAATTAAAGAGGTAAAATTATGAAAAAAGCATACCAAATTACAGAAGATGGACGCAAAGAACTAGAAGCTGAGCTTGTAGAATTGAAAGGCCGTCGTGGCGAAATCGCCGATAAAATCGCCGAAGCCCGCGACTATGGTGACCTAAGCGAGAACGCCGAATACGACAGCGCCCGCGAAGAGCAGGGGCTGGTAGAAACGCGCATTGCCGAAATTGAAGATATTTTGATGAACGCCGAAATTATCAAGGCACGCAAATCTAGCAAGGTGAGCGTGGGTAGTACGGTAGAAATCAAAAACGGCAAAGCGGTTACCTACAAAATTGTTGGGCCGGTAGAGGCCGACCCAATGAATGGCAAAATCAGTAACGAATCGCCACTTGGTGTAGCGCTGATGGACAAAGCAGTTGGCGACAAAGCCACCCTTACCACGCCAAAGGGCGATACCACCTACACAATCGTAAGTATTTCGTAGTTAGCCAGTTAATAAAACTCCCCCGAAGAACGCTCGGGGGAGTTTTTATTGTAAAAAATAATCACCCTACCACCCCTATATTTAGTGTAGTATTGTGTATTTTACACCCACATGCCACTAGCGCTAGCGGTATATCGTGATATTATAAAAGCAAGAAGGCGCTTGGCGCTGGAGGGTAAAAAGTAACGAGTAGTGCCACAACTGTGCAGCACACCATTTTAAGAGGGAGTAGTATGGCAGAACGACGTCCACGAGCGCCAAAGGCAGGAGAAGAAACTGATAAAGAGGCGCTTGACCCGGCGGCAGTGAACGCCTTTGATTTCCTGACCAATAAGCGCGACTACACCGGCATGAGCTACGACGAGATTATGGCTGATGGTGCCAATAACGATAAGCTGCAGCAGGTGGAGCGCCGCCGCGGCCGCAACAAGTCTGAACATACGCTATTTATGTCGGAGCTACTGGTTGGTAGCCAGTATAGTGACAACGAATTTTTTAATACTCTCGTAGATCAAGTCAGTGAGTTGCCGGCAGAGGCGAAGCCCGACCAAATTGTGATGAGTGGCCTATACATGGGCGACTTTGGCGGCCGGCAAAAAAATGCCAGGTGGACGCTGCAGCCGGGGCTGCGCACTCTCGACGAGCAGTTCCACCACGGTAAAGCCAAGCTAGACCAACTGCGTGAGCTGGGTATACCTGTAGTGTATACGATGAGCGATAATGACGCGGCGATTGTGGACGAAATGACATTTGAGGCCTTTGAACAATTGCATAAATTGGCTAAAAAGCACGCTCGCGAAAATGATGATAGTGATGATGTGAAGCGCCAGCTATCGCGCATAGAAAAGGCCAAGGCAAACCCAAACTGGCCCGAATATTATCGCTTTACTCAGGTTGTGGCGTTTCCATACTGCGTGCGTAGTGGCCGAGCCTTGCGTAGTGCCGAGGCGATTTCTGCGCTGACACAAGGCGAGTACAGCGAGCCAGAGCGCGAAGTGCTGTACGACGCCTACAAGCGCGTGGCCAACGGCCAGCGGCTAACTGCTAAGCACCGCGCCATACTAGATATCGACGCGCTGAAGGATAGTAAGGACCTGCAGGTGGTGGAAGATTTTGAAATGACCACCAAAACCCGCGGTAGCGAGTACACCGACCTAGTTCGCCATCGCTTTCAGACAACTAAGCAACCGATTTCTAATTACTTCGCTACGCCTAAAAAAATTCGCGGTATGTTGGCCGCTGATGGACGCGACCCGTACGACAATATCGTGATTACCGGGCAGCGCGAGGCGGCTGGCGTATTCGGCCCCGACAACGAGTCGATTCATTCGATTGGCGGCTTACAAGATCCGCACAAAGCTCTTCAAAGCAAGGGTCATATCCTAACTTCGCCGGCTAACGTGGTTGGCCGTGAGATTTTGGGTCGCAAGCGCTTTCACCCGGCAAGTGCAACTTCTATAGAGCGTAGCGATGATGGGCGGACGCGCGTAAATATCTATAGCAAGCACCTCATGGAGGTGTCGGAAAGTATCCCCGAGCGCACCACGATTTTCTTGCAGTGCGACTGGCAGGCGGGCAATATCGCTTCACGCCCAGATTACCAGCTAAAGCAGCTCGATATCGTCAACCGCCAGCTTAGCCGCAATGCTGTGTTTTTGTCGCTGGGCGGCGACACTGCCGAGGGTCGTAACTATAGCGATTTCCCACGCGAAAGCGGCCGTACTGGCCTAATGGGCATGGATCAGCAGTTCGAATTTGTGCGCATGATGGTGGAAGGTTCGCTAGAACAACTATCGCCAGCTCAGATGCGAAACTTGTTTGTCCGCGCAACCATCGGCAACCACGAGTATAATAGTGGAACACTAAAATGGAACGGCTATTCGTTTGTTGAGCCAATTATTGATCCATATCGCCAGGCCTTTGCTGGCCGCGGTTTTAGCAATGATGAAATCGCTGACCGTGTGCAGTTCCAAGATACGTTGGTGTCGCAACGCGGTGAACCGTTTAAGACCTACGAAACGGTATTCCGGATCGGTGAAATGGGCGTTGCACTGAGCCACTTCTTTGGCGCAGGCAAGGGAACTGGTGGCCAGCCACCAGCCTTTACTGGCCTAAACCAAACTACCGGCCTAGGCGCACTGCGCGATGGTATTGACGTTGGTATTTTTGGCCACTATCACCACGCCTCGTATTTGCTAGGTGGAGATAAGTTGTACATGGGTGCCGGCTCGCTAAACGGTATTACAGGGTTTGAATACGAACGCGGCTTGCGAGCGGCCAACTCGATTGTCGCCCTACATGTTGGTGGTGGCTTGCCTCCACAAATAGAGGTAATAGGTGAGCAAGCCTTGCAAACTTACAAGATTCCAGACGGTCCATTTAGCGATAAATCGCTCCGCGAAAATCATGGCCTGCGCACCGATAGTAACTTTGATCCAACCAAGCATACGCCATACCTTGGCCGACAATCGCCAAAGGATGCACTGCAAAAGCGAGTTCGCGAATTGACTATGGACGCTGCCTTTAGCGAAGGTCGCACCGGCTACCTACCTGTCAGAGAGTCGTAAATGTGGTACACTAGTAGCTAGTTATGGCTACAATGAAAGAACTGCGCTCGGAGCGCCTACGAAAACTAGAGGAACTAAAAGCGCTGGGCGTGAACGCGTACCCGGCCGAGGCGTCGCGGACGCATACTATTGCTGACATCACCGATAAGTTTGGCGAGCTGGAGGGCCAAACAGTAACGGTGGTGGGGCGGCTAATGACCACCCGCAAATTTGGCAAACTGGCTTTTTTGGTGCTGCGCGATATGAGCGGGCAGGTGCAACTATTTTTGAAGGCTGATACCGTGGCGCCGCTTGATGCCGCTACATCGCAACTGGGTATGGGTGAGCTGAACCTGCTAGACCCAGGCGATTTTGTAGAGGCCACTGGGCCGGTTATCCGCACTAAAACCGGTGAGATTAGCGTTGATGTGCGTAATTTACGCCTGCTAACTAAGAGCCTGCGTGGCATGCCTACCAGCCAAGAGGGCTTTACTAATAAAGAAGAGCGCTTTAGGCGTCGCTATGTTGATATGAATGTGAATACCGAAGTGCGCGACCGTTTTGTGCGCCGCAGTAAGTTTTGGCAAGCCACACGTAAGTACCTAGATGACCACGGGTTTTACGAGGTAAATATACCTGTACTAGAACACACCACTGGTGGGGCCGATGCCAACCCGTTTGTGACCCATATGGACGCGCTAGACCAAGATTTTTACCTGCGCATTAGCCACGAATTGCCGCTAAAACGCCTGCTGGGCGCCGGCTTTGAAAAGGTATACGACCTTGGCCCACGCTTCCGCAACGAAAACTACAGCGATGAGCACTTGCCTGAACACATTGCCACAGAGTGGTATTGGGCTTACGCCAACTGGCAAGATGGCATGAAATTTATGGAAGACATGTACAAATATGTGTTGCAAGAGACCTTCGGCACACTGCAATTTAAGGTGCGCGGGTTTGAGGTAGATATGAGCGGCGAGTGGGAAGTGTGGGATTACGCGACCGTCATCCGCGACCATTATGGTATTGATGTATATAATACAACAATAGATGAAGTTAGCGCCAAGCTAAAAGAAAACAAGCTAGAGGTAGAAAAAACCGATAGTATACCGCGCGGCATAGATAAGTTATGGAAGAACATCCGTAAAGACGTGGTAGGGCCAGTGTGGCTGATTAACACGCCTAAATTTATATCGCCGCTAGCTAAAAGTAGTGTTGATGACCCCAATACCGTGCAACGTTTCCAGCCGATTATACTGGGTAGCGAACTGGGCAACGGCTTTAGCGAGCTAAACGACCCAATCGACCAATACAACCGTTTTGTCGAGCAGCAACAAATGCGCGACAGCGGCGACGATGAGGCGATGATGCTCGATATCGACTACGTAGAAATGCTAGAATACGGCATGCCGCCAGCCTGTGGTTGGGGCCATAGCGAGCGTGTATTTTGGATGTTTGAAGGTGTAACCGCCCGCGAAGGCGTGCCGTTCCCGCAGCTACGCCACGAAATCGACGATGTGACGCGCAGTTTGTATCCCGACGCCAATTTGTAGTACTATGGAGATATGAAATCTTCACTATCTCAACTCACAGCTGGCGTGTGTATTGTGGCCGTCGGCGTACTAGTACTACTTGATACATTGCACATCACCAGTGGCGCGCTAGGCACCTGGTGGCCACTATTACTAGTGGTGGCGGGCGTGGTAACGCTGGCTAATGACACTCGCAACTACTTGTGGGGCGGGGCGCTACTTATCGCCGGTATACTGTTTCAGCTGCGGGCGCTCGATATCGTTGATATCAATCCATGGCAATTCTTTTGGCCAGTTATTATCATTTTGGTTGGCTTATCGATAATTGTAAATCGTAACAGCTCGCCAAAGGTAAGCAAGGTCGAGCGCGAGGATGTTTCGGCTATCCTTAGCGGCGTGGACCAAATTACTTCATCGAGCGACTACAAGGGCGGCAGCGTAACCACGGTATTTGGCGGCGCCAAGCTAGATTTGCGCAAGGCGGTTATTAAAAAAGAGGCTACGCTGCAGGTATTTGCGCTATGTGGCGGTATCGAACTAATTATCCCCGAGGATGTGGTGGTTAAATCGCAAGCCACTTGCATACTGGGCGGTATCGAAAACAAGCAGCCAGCCAGCAAATCTAAGGCCGCACCAGTGCTATACATCACCGGCACTATCGCCATGGGCGGCATAGAAGTAAAAGTCTAAATTATTGTAGCGCTTCGCTGCTATCGGCTAGTTCGCCCAGTAGTATATCGATTTCGTCGGTTACGATGTCGGTGAGGTCGGGCACGTTGGCTTGTAGCCATTGTAGTACCGCGCCATCGTCGGATTGTTGCAGGCTGGCCAGCTGTTCAGCCTGCTCTGGGCTTAGTTCTAGTACAATTTCGTTGATTACGCGCTCATCGAGCGTGGTTTCAAAGTGCTCGGCCAGCGATTGGTAATCTGGTTCGCTTAGCTGAATACCGAGGTCGGTGAGTAGTTGGGGGGTAAGTAGGGGCATATGGTTGTTCCTTTAATTCTTTAATGCTTCTTGGGCGGCTTGTTTGGTAGCGATTCTGTCGCTACCCGACACGAACTGTTGTTGATAGGTGTCGACGCGGGCATGCATGGTGGCCTGGGCTTGCTCTTGCTGCTTGGTTTGTAACGTAGTTACCTCGGCGCGCAGCTGCTCGGCACGGGCTTTGTTGCGGGCGGCTACCGATTGCCAGTAGGGGATTTCGCGTTGTTCTAATATGGCAACTTTTTGTTTGGCTTCGTCTATCTGGGCTAGCAGTTGGGTGCGGTTTGGATTATCTTCACTCAATTCCTCTAGTTGCGCCTGCAGGGCCTCGACATGCTGGTTGGCTTCGGGCAAGCCAGTACCTTGAATTTCGGCGAGGGTTTGCTCGGCCTGGGCGGCCTCGACGTCGTGCTGTTCGGCTAGCCGGCCATTGTTTTCTATGGCGCCGGCAATTTTTACCTCTTGCTTGCGCGATTTTGCCTCGGTTTTTTCGGCACGGTTAGTAATGCGCCTAGATACCTCGGCCTGGGCGGCCAGCTTGCCTACGCGTAGTAAATGTTCGCGCGGGATGTCCTTCATGATGGCCTGGCGCTCTAGCAGCGACGCGCCTTGAGTCTTTAATTCGCGGCGCATGGTACGGCGGGCTAGGGCCTGCTCGCGCTTATTTTTTAGTTCGCTAATATATTCGGCACGGCGCTTTTCGGCATTTTCGTGTACGGCTTTGTTGCGGTTTTCCATGCGGTTGGCGCGCTCGGCTACAGCTTTGTTGGCGTTTTGCAATTTTTCGTGGGCACGCCGGAACATAGCTTGGTTGCGGGCAAACTTTTTTTGGCGCAGGTTTTTTAGCCGGCCTTCTGGCATGTCTTTAAGGTTTGCCAGTTCTAGCTTTAATTTCTCTAGCTTTTTATCGCGGCTCTTTTGGGCAAAATATTGCGAAAACCTACGTGTCGCTAAACCGGGTGTATCTAGGGCATTTTTCCAGTTCGCCTTAGTGCTTTCTATCGCTTTGATATATTGCGCACCAGTTTCGCGTACAAATTGCCGTACCGGGTAGTTGCGGCCTAATATTTCAGCATCTTTGTAGCGGATTTCAGCATCAGGTAGGGCAGCAATTTCTTGCTTGGTAACCTCGGCTTCGGCGACTACCGGAGCGGGTGTTTCCACCGTATTTTCGGCGGTTTCTATCGGTGTCGTCTCGGGCGTTGGCACTGCGGCAGAGTAGGGCAGCTCGGTATCTTGTGGGGTGACATCGGCGGCATCAAGTGGCAAAGTATCTTGCGCCTCGCCAACCGCCATTTCTTGCTCCCACAGTGCAAAATCGTCGGCATGCTCGGGGTCGATACCGGTATTAACTTCCGGCTGGAGTGGGGGAGCGGTGCGTAGCTTCTCGGACATTGTTTGTTTCCTTGTATTTTATAGTGCAATTATAGTATAAGCGGTATAGAATTGCAATCAAATGTACCAGCCGTGGCGTACGAGCGGTAAAATAGTATGAATAAGGGTGAAACGGAGGGGTAATGAAATCAGCTGATATTTTACGGCGGGCGGGGCGAAATTTACGCCAGGCCAAGGCGCGGACAATTTTAACCAGCCTAGCGATTGGCGTGGGCTTGGCGTATTTGGTGACACTACTAAACCCAGCTATCACTGGCGCGCTTAACCTAGAGTCTGGCACGCAGCAGTTGCAGCTACGGTGGCTGCCGTGTGTGGTGTTGGTGGCGGGGCTGATGCTAGTAGCCGTGATTTCTGACTGGTTCCCAAGCCGCAAAGCAGCGAAACTAGACCCCATTGAAGCCTTGCGTACAGAGTAACATAAGTATACAATAAGGATCATAAAATGATTGAGCTTAAAAATATTACCAAAACCTATGGTAAAAAAGACCATCTGTTTACGGCTCTAAAAGACGTCAACTTTGCCATCCCCGATGGCACTAGTGTGGCGATTTTGGGCAAGTCGGGCAGTGGTAAATCTACCCTTATGCACGCCATGAGCGGCCTCGACCGGCCACAAAAAGGCGAAGTACTCATTAACGGCCAAGATATCTTGCGCTTAAAAGCCAAAGAGGTCGATAAGTTCCGCGCCCGCACCATCGGCTTTATATTCCAGAGCTTTTTTGTGCAGGGCAACGAAAGTGTGGCCGATAATGTTAGTCTGCCGCTAGAAATCGCCGATGTGCCGCGCGGCCAGCGCAAAGCCAAAATCACGGCGGCGCTAGAGAGCGTGGAGTTGCTAGACAAAATCAATAGCAAAGCTAAAAACCTATCGGGTGGTCAAAAGCAGCGCCTCGCCATCGCGCGCGCCATCGTGAACGAGCCGCAAATTATTTTTGCCGACGAACCTACCGGTAACCTGGATAGCGTCACTGGCGAAAAGGTCGAGGACATGCTATTTGGCTACAACAAACAAAATGGCGTCACGCTGATTATCGTCACCCACGACCCCGACCTAGCCGCCAAGTGCGATATGCAAATTAAAATTAAGGATGGTCAAATTGAATCAATTCGTGATTCAAGCGCGGCCAAGCCTGTTAGAAAGGTGCAATAGCCTACACAATGAAAATAACCGACACCATCCGAAGAGCTGGCCGGAGCCTCCGCCAAGCTAAAGCGCGCACGTTACTTACTAGTCTGGCAATTGCGGTGGGCGGGTTTACGCTTACGCTGGCACTCGCGGCTGGAGCCGGTTCGCGCCAATACGCCGATAAGATTATCTCTAGCAATATCGACCCGCAAATGCTGATGGTGGTGAAGGATAAAACGTTATTTGGTGATACTGGCTCGGGAGCGACTAATCTTGGGGGCGGCTTACGCGAATATTCTGAAACAGCCACATCGTATGCTGGTATGACATTGAAAGCCTTATCCAGTGATGACCTGAAAATTATCGAGAATAACCCTAATATTGAAAAGGTCACACCCACTTATTTGGTTAATGCTCAATATGTTGCCTTTGCTGCTAAATCTGATAAAAAATATACCACCGACATCACGGTATTTGATACGTCGGTTCGGCCCGAAATCATTGCTGGTAGCCTGCCCGGCGATAAGCGGCAAATTGCCGATGACGAAGTGGTCGTGCCAGAGGCATTTCTATCGACATTGGGCGTGGGCGATGCACAAAAATTTGTCGGTACTAATGTAACTGTACGTCTTGCCAAGGCACCGGCGCAGTTAAGCGAGCAGCAAGTGCAAGAGATTATTGCCAAAGAGGGCATGGCGGGACTAGAAAAGTACACTAAGCCCGAAACACGCGATGTTACACTGAAGGTCCGTGCCGTCAGCAAGCAGTCCGTTACATCGCTGAGTGCCAGTAGTGCGCTATTCATTGCTGAAAACACCGCGCGCGATTTATCAGATTATCTTACCAAAGGCACCAGCCAATATCGCAGCTACATCACGGTTATGGCACTGGTAAAGCAGGGGGTAGACCCAGCACACGTTAAAGCGCAGCTGGCCGACAAAGAGATTTATGCCATGACCGCCAAAGATGTGCAGGGTATGCTGTTTACCATCGTAAACCTTATTCAGGGTATTGTGATTGGTTTTGGCGTGTTAGCACTTATTGCGAGTATTTTTGGTATCATCAACACCCAGTACATTAGCGTACTAGAGCGTACGCAGCAAATCGGCCTCATGAAAGCTCTTGGCATGCGCGGGCGCGATGTTAGCAAGCTGTTCCGCTACGAAGCCGCCTGGATAGGCTTTTTGGGCGGCGTGATTGGCGCTGTGCTAGCTTGGGGTGCAGGAACGGCGCTGAACCCTTGGATTACCGATACAATCGGCCTTGGTGAAGGGAACTATTTGTTACTCTATCAACCCTTGCCAATCGCGATATTGATTACGACACTTGTTATTGTCGCCATTGCTGCTGGTTACTTCCCGGCACGTAAAGCCGCCAAGCTAGATCCGATCGAAGCCTTACGAACTGAGTAGGGGCTCCGCCACGTTCCGCGGCTCCGAAACTTCACGATTGAAAACAAGTTTTCATCGGAAGATTTCCTTGCGAACAGCCACCGGCTGTTCTCACCCTCCAATCGTTTGCGGAATAAATCCGCCAAACGATTTCCACCCCGCTAAAGCTCGGCTAACGCCTCGTTAGTAGGGGCTATTTGCCGTATTGCTGGCTGTAAAGTTCGCGTACCAGCTTAGTGAAGTCGGCAGCATAATCATCTGACACGCCTAAAATATCAGCAACCTTGCCGGCATTATAATTTTGCAGCACAAGCGTTTTGCTGCGTGGGCGAATACCTAGCTCGCGTAGGGCTAGCGCACCCACCACCTTTTTCATCGAAAATGGGTCTGGCTGCAGTAAAGATATTTCGGTGTTGGCACGGGCGGTAGTGTCTAGCAAGCTGGCAATTTTGCCAAAGCCACCACGCCAATCTTCAGTGATTGCGCCACCAGTCGGGAATATGGCTACAGCGCCGCCATCGGCTACCGTGTTTGCGGCATTGTTTAAGGCATCGCTATTTATTTGGCGCAGTGTATCCACTGGCAGGTTAAATGCCCCGGGGAACTTGTGCTTATAGTAATAGGCGTGCGGGTTTTCAGCCAGTGTTGGCTGGTATTGGTCAGATAAGCCAGTGTGCATGACTGGTATGATGCTATCGACGCCGGCGGGGCCGGAATCTTGCATTAGCCGCCCAGCAAACGAATCGGGCTGGGCGATAACGCGCATCGAATCACGCCCGGCCTTGCTGGCAAGGGCCTGTACTAGTAATGGTTCGATCCTTTGGCTATGGTCGCCGGCGAGTAGTAGGCCGCCATTTGTAGAGGGCAAATCGCCTTCGATTTCAACCTTTATGCCACTGTCCTCTAGTGTAGACGTAACCGCATCGGCAAAGCACATAGTTTCAGCAGCGCGGCCCAACCGCTTAGCGAACCCAGGGGTGAAGCTAAAGGGTAGGTGGAGTTGATCGCGATTGTATGGTGGTTGCTCGCGGCTGGATGTTTGTTTTTTCATGTTTACTCTTCTATTATAGCAAATTTATGCAAAAAAGTCAATAGCGGCCGGGGCAGATATGATATAATGATGACATGTTAGACATCCGATTCATCAGGGAAAATCCCGAGCGTGTCCAAGAGGCCGCTGCACAAAAAGGTTATAAGGTAAATATACCAGAGCTTTTGAGTGCCGATGAATCGCGCCGTGAGCTGCAGACTAAGGCGGATGAGCTGCGCACTAAGCGTAACGAAATCTCAGGGCAAATGAAGGGCGGTAAGCCCACACCAGAATTGATAGAGCAGGGTAAGGCGATCAAGACCGAACTGGCTGAAGTAGAGGATCATTTACGCGTCGTCGATGAAACGTATACTGCTTTACTGAAAGCAGTGCCCAATATGCCTGCAAGCGACGTGCCGGTGGGCAAGAGCGAAGACGAAAACGTTGAGGTAAAGGTAGTGGGCAATATCCCTCAGTTTGCTTTTACGCCGAAAAATCACTACGAAATCGCCGAGGCAAAAGGCTGGCTAGATAAGAACCGGGCCGCTAAAGTATCGGGCGCGCGCTTTGCCTACGTTATGGGCGACCTCGTACTGCTGCAGCAAGCCATTATTCAGTTTGTTATGGCAACGCTTTCTAGCCCTGATAAAATCAAAGAAATCGCAGAGGGCGCCGGCTTGGATATCGATACCAAAGCATTTGTGCCTGTTTTGCCACCGCTAATGATCCGCACTGAGCCGTACGACCAAATGGACCGCCTAGAGCCACGCGACGACCGCTACAAAATTGAGGGCGAGGAGCTGTGGCTGCAAGGTAGTGCCGAGCATGTGCTAGGTAGTATGCACGCTGGCGAGATTTTTGACGCCAAGCAGCTGCCGCTACGCTACCTAGGGTTTGCCACTAGCTTTCGTAAAGAGGCCGGGACTTACGGTAAAGACATGGAAGGCTTGATACGCATGCATCAGTTCGACAAGCTGGAAATGGAGAGCTTTGCTGAGAGCAAAGATAGTTATAACGAACATTTGCTGTTTGTGGCGATTCAGGAATATTTGCTGCAACAGCTGGGGCTGCCATACCATGTGCTGATGAAGTGTACGGCTGATATTGGCAAGCCAAACGCCCGCGGTGTAGACATGGAAGTGTGGCTGCCAGGGCAGGGAAAATACCGTGAAACCCACACCGCCGACTATATGACCGATTACCAAGCGCGGCGTTTGCAAACCCGCGTACGTACCGATAGCGGAGTTGAGCTGATTCATACTAACGATGCCACCGCCTTTGCGCTGGGCCGCGCCATGGTGGCGATTATAGAAAATTACCAAACCGCCGAAGGTGATGTGGTAGTGCCAATGGTATTGCGCCCATACTTTGCTGGCCACGAAAAAATTTAGTACCTAGTATCTAGCGCTTGTGCTATAATAAAAGTACAAAACGGTTAAACGAAGGAGGTCAAACGTGATCGAAAATGTTGATATAACCGGAGTCGGCGCTTACAAGCTAGACGATACTACTAGTAAATACATCCGCAAAAAAATCGGTAGCCTAGATAGGCTGGCGCCGCGCCATGCGCGCAAGAGTATGCGAGCCGAGGTAAAGGTGGCTGAGGTTAATCGCGACAAGGGTAATAAATACGAGGTGGAAGTATTGGTGTTTGTGCCCGACCATAAAATTACCGCCAAAGACTCTACCATGAACGCACTGGCGGCGACTGATATCGTGGAGGCGAAGCTAGCTGCGCAATTGCGTAAATATAAGGACGCTCATGTGCCACATGTGGGTAAGCGCAAGTTGCTAGACAGATTTAAGCGTAGTTATGCGCGCGAAATAGCTTAATTACCTAAATAGCCTCGAAAAATATCGAGGCTATTTTTTATTTTCACCTCTTTTATTTATGCCACATAACGGGTATACTAATAGATAGATTTTCTGAAATGACCAACAGGCAAGAGAGGGTACCACGTAATGGTAAATCGCGATAAAGCGCTAACAAAAGTGTTCGGAGATCCGCAAAAGCGGATTATTAAACGTTTGCAAAAGCGGGTTGATGAGATCAACAAGCTGGCGCCCAAGTACAAAAAAATGACTAAAAAAGAGCTGGCCGAGCAGACCGAGGTGCTGAAAAAGCGGCTAGCCAAAAAGGGTACAACCCTAGATAATTTGCTGCCCGACGCCTTTGCGGTAGTGCGCGAAATGGCCGACCGTGTGATTGGCGAGCGCCACTACGACGTGCAGCTGATGGGTAGTATGGTGCTGCACGAGGGCAATGTGGCCGAGCTAAAAACTGGTGAAGGCAAGACGTTGATGTCGACACTGGCCGCCTACCTGAACGCCCTAGAGGGCAAGGGTGTGCATATTGTGACGGTAAACGACTACTTGGCGCAGCGCGATGCTGGCTGGATGGGGCGGATTTATGACGCGCTAGGCCTATCTACCGGTGTGATTGTGAACGATGCATCGTTTGTGTATGACGGCAAGTACGATAACGAAGCCCACGACGACGAGCGCATGAAAAAGCTGAAGCCAAGCACCCGTAAAGAGGCCTATGCGGCCGACATTACCTACGGTACTAACAACGAATTTGGCTTTGATTACCTGCGCGACAACATGGTGAACGAAATCGACCTAGTGCGCCAGCGTAGCTTGCACTTTGCGATTGTCGACGAGGTGGACTCGATCTTAATTGACGAAGCCCGCACACCGCTAATTATTAGCGCACCCGCTGCCGAAAACCCCGATAGCTACTACCAATTTGCCAAAATTGCCGCCAAATTAGTACCCGAGGACTACACTCTAGACGAAAAGCGCCGCAGCGTGGCCCTCACCGACGAAGGTGTTGAAAAGGTGCAAAAAATGCTGGGTATTAAAAACTTATACACCCCAGATTACGTGCGCAGCGTGTACCACATGGACCAAGCACTCCGAGCACAAACATTGTTCAAGCGCGATAAAGATTATGTGGTAACGAATGATGGCGAAGTCATTATCGTTGACGAGCATACCGGCCGCTTAAAGCAAGGCAACCGCTACAACGAGGGCCTACACCAGGCTATCGAGGCTAAAGAGGGTGTACCAGTGCTGCAAGAGAGCATGACTCTGGCGACGGTGTCGTTTCAGAATTTCTTCCGTTTGTATGACAAACTAAGTGGCATGACAGGTACGGCATTTACCGAAGCTGAAGAGTTCCAGCAGATCTACAGCTTGGATGTTGTGGTAGTACCGCCGAACAAAAAAATTGCCCGTAAAGACCACGATGACCTCATCTATAAAACCGAAAAGGGTAAGTTGAAGGCCGTAGCCCAGGCGATTAAAGAATACCACGCGGTGGGTCGCCCGGTGCTAGTGGGTTCGGGCAGCATTGCCAAAAACGAGATGATTGCCGCCTATCTTGACCAAGAAGGCATTAACTACGAACTGCTAAACGCAAAGAATAACGAGCGTGAAGCGGCCATTGTAGAGAAGGCCGGGCAAAAAGGTGCTATTACGTTGGCTACCAACATTGCCGGGCGTGGTACTGACATTAAGCTAGGCGAAGGGGTGCGAGAACTTGGCGGATTAGTCGTGATTGGCTCTGAGCGCCACGAGTCGCGCCGTATTGACAACCAGCTGCGTGGCCGCGGTGGCCGCCAGGGCGACCCGGGCGATACGCAGTTTTACGTGAGTACCGAAGACGACCTAATGCGTATCTTCCAGGGCGAGCGCATTGCCACACTGATGGATAGGTTGGGTGTAGATGAAGATACCGCCATCCAAAACAAAGCCGTGAGCAAAACACTTGAGGCCGCCCAAAAGCGCGTCGAGGGCTACAACTACGATACGCGTAAAAATGTTGTTCAGTACGACAACGTGATTAATCGCCACCGTAAGGTTGTTTACACGATGCGCCGTAAGATTTTGGAAGGCGACAACATCAAGCCTGAAATCGAGCGCCTACTAAAAGAAAAGGTGGCCGAACTAACTGATGTGCCAGCTAAAAATAACCCTAAGTTTGCCGATGAATTTAGTGCCGTAATACCACTCGACGACAAAGCTATCGATAAATTTGGCGCCGAAAAGAAGGACAAAATTCGCCGTGAACTAGCGCTAGAGGCAGCAACTAAGTTGTATGGCGCTAAGGAAAAAGAGCTCGGCACCGAGCTGATCCGTGGCATTGAGCGCGAAGTGTACCTGCAGGTGCTTGATACACTGTGGATGCAACACCTAGAAAACATGCAACATTTGCGTGAGGGTATTCACTGGCGCAGCGTGGGGCAGCGCGACCCGCTGGTAGAATACCGTAGCGAATCGCAAAAGCTGTTTGATAGCCTGCAAGCTACCTTGCGCGACGAAGTATTGCGCGCTATTTACCACGTGCATAAAACCGACGCAATTACTCGCGAAGCAGTAGATGATGAACATGAAACCGAATTAACGAAGTTAGCCGAGCGCTCAGTGGAAATCGGCGTGAATGAGGTAACTGGTGGTGAGCAAAATCGCGATAAAGATTTTGATGGCAAAGTGAAAAAGGGCAAAACCGCAGCAGATGTAAATCGTCAACGCAACGCCGCTCGTAAAAAGAAAAAGGCTTCACGCCAAAACCGCAAGAAGAGCCGCTAATATGAAGCATACCACCACCGAAGTAAGGTTAAAAAATGGTGCGCGCGGCCTGCTGATAGATGTGCCCGGTGCTACCGTAATGAGCTTTCAGTTCCAGTTTCGGGCTGGCAACCGCTATGTAAAAAGTAAAGAAATTTACGAAACAGCGCACATTATGGAGCATATGGCCTTTGGTGCCAATGCCGAGTTCCGCAGCGAGCATGCCTACGAGGCCGAATTTACCAAAAACGGCGCCTACCACAACGCCTGGACCAGCGACCTATCGATGGTATATGTAGCCGACTGCGCCGACTTTGAGTGGGAGCGAATACTGCACTTACAGCAAGTTGCCATATGTCAGCCGAAGTTTCGCGGCGAAGAGCTAGAGGCCGAAAAGGGTAACGTAAAAAGTGAGCTAACCGGCTACCTAAATAACCACAACCGAGTGCTGTGGCCGAAAATTCAGCAGTTGCTGGGTGAGGACGTGTACACCTACTGGCAACGCCTACAAACCATCGGCAATGTGACGCTGCGCGATATCCGCGAGCACCACACGCGCACCCACACTAGCGACAACATGCGCTTTGTGATTGCCGGCAAGCTAGATGGCCGCCGCGCGCAAATCCAGCGTATGCTGGAAGAGTGGGACTTGCCGCGCGGCGAGCGCTTTGAGGTGCCAAAAGACGAACTGACTAGTGGTAACCCAACCCTTATTCGCCGTAAAGAGGCCAGCAACCTAACCTTTGGCTGGAGTATGACATTGCCGCGCGAGCTGAACGATGAAGAGGCCGAGGCGATGGCCTGCCTAGACCAAATTTTGACCGGCACACTGCACTCGCGCATTTACGGCGCGGCCCGCAAAAAGGGCTTGGCCTACGGCATGTTTAGCGAAACTTCGGTCGGGTTTCACGACAGCAGCTGGGACTTTGGCGGCCAGGTAAACCTCGATACTGCCGGTGGCTTGTTTGATATTATCGTGCGTGAGGTAAAGGCGGTGTGTGACGGTAAAATCACCGAAGAAGAGCTAGATGCCGCTAAAAGCTACGCCCTGGGTCGCCACCAAATGGGCGCTCAAACCGTATCGCAAATTAGCAATTTTTACAGCGGGCGTTACTTTGGCGACGGCTTTGTAAAAGAGTACGAAAAGGTGCCCGATGCCATCCGCCGCATTAGCCTAGAGCGAATGGTGGCGACTGCTCGCGAATTTATCGCCCACAATGCTTGGGTACTGGCGGGCGTGAGTAGCGGCGACAAAGATGACGTGGTGGCGCTAAACGACAAGCTAGAAACGGTGTTTAAGCTAAAGCCATAACTCTGGTACAATAGGCCTATGAAGATTGCAATTGCTGGCTATGGCGTAGAGGGTAAGGCGAGCTACAACTACTGGAACGCGCCTGAAAATGAGGTGGTGATTGCTGATGAGCGACAGCAGCTAGATGTGCCGGCTGGTGTGGCAACTATTTTGGGCACTGATGCTTTTACGAGCTTGGGCGATTACGATTTGATTATCCGCGCACCAGGTGTGCGGCCGAGCAAACTGCCATATGGGAGTAGGGTGTGGAGCGCTACCAACGAATTTTTTGCCAAATGCCCAGCACCGATAATTGGCGTGACTGGCACTAAGGGCAAGGGTACAACCGCTAGCTTAATAGCCAGCATTTTGCGGGCGGCTGGCAAAACTGTGCATTTGGTAGGTAATATCGGCCTACCGGCGCTAGAGGTGCTACCGAATATTCTGCCTAGCGATATTGTGGTGTACGAACTATCTAGTTTTCAGCTGTGGGATTTGCAAAAATCGCCGCATATTGCTGTGGTGCTAGCTATCGAGCCTGACCACCTAGATGTCCATGCTGATTTTGATGACTATCTTGCGGCAAAGGCTAACATCCGTGCACACCAGGGTCTAGATGATATTTGCTACTACCACCCAACCAACGAATTTGCTAGGCAGATTGCTATGGCTGGCAACTGGCCTGATGACGAGCAAGAGCAACTGGCCTGGAAAGAGCAGGCGTCACGATACGCTACACCAGAGTCGGTGTCGGTACAGGATGGTAATTTTATAGCGCATGGCCGCGTGATTTGCCCTACCAGTGCCGTGCAATTGCCGGGCGAATTTAACATTGATAATGCTTGTGCTGCCATTGCTGCGGCGCGTAATTTTACGGTAGATGATCAGGCGATTGAGCAGGGTTTAGCAGCCTTTACCGGCCTGCCGCACCGCCTAAAATTTGTGGCCGAAAAAGCGGGCGTAAAATATTACGATGACAGCATTGCCACCACACCCGGCAGCGCTATCGCGGCTATGCGCAGCTTTGCGGGGCCAAAAGTGCTAATACTGGGCGGTAGCGACAAGGGTGCATCGTACGACGAAGTCGTGGCCGCGGCTAAACAAACCAACACCAAAGTATTAGCCATAGGCCAGACTGGCCAGAAAATTTACGAACTATGCCAGGCTAGTGGCGTAGTAGCCGAGCGCCAAACTGGGCTGATGCCCGAAGTGGTGGCACATGCTGAGCGCTTAGCGCCTGATGGGGGTGTGGTGCTGCTTAGCCCGGCTAGCGCTAGTTTTGACCAATATAAAAGTTACAGCGATCGCGGCGATCAATTTATTGCCGCCGTGGAGGGATTGTAAATGCAAGAACAAGAATATACTAAGGGGCAGCTGGCCGTTAAGCGAGCTTATTCGGGCAGTGACATTGGCGTACTTATTGCCACGTTTGCAACATTTTTTTTGCTGTCGTCGGCATATTTCATCATCAGCTATTTTACCAGCGAAGAATTTATTGCCACTAACGCCACATTTTTTAGCATAATCTTTGGGTTAATATTGGTGGCTATTGGCGCGGTGTTCTTTTTTGGCATTGCACTGCTACTCGGCATGTTTATTATCAAAATCCAGCGCCAAATAATGCTCGGCAACGCCCTGCAGGTAGAATACAGCGATTACGCCTGGCTGCGCGACTGGGTAAATGAAGTATCGGCCGATCTGGCCATGCCACGGGTAGAAATTTTCGTTACGCAGGATCCAGTCATCAACGCCTATGCCTTTGGCTTTGTCCGCCCGTACACCATTGTGTTGCACTCTGGCTCTATCCGCTACTTAACTAAAGAGGAGTTGAAGGTGGTGGTAGTGCACGAAATGGGGCATGTAAAGTATGGCCATACTAACGCGTCGTTGTATCTATTGCCATTTATGAACGTGCCAGCGCTAGGAGCGTTCTTTAGCTGGCTAGCCGGCTTTTGGCAGCGCCGTGCCGAACTGACGGCCGACCGCCTAGCCTTAATGTATATGGGTAATTCCGAGTTGGTTAAGGAAGCGCTTATCAAAGTGCATGTGGGGCCAGATGTCGCTAAAAGTATGAATGACGTCGCCCGCCAATGGCAGCAATATGTTGCCGAACGTCCCATGAATCGCTTTGCGCAAACCTTTAGTAACCACCCGTTCCTCGTGCGGCGTATTAGCCATATCGATAAATACAAAAGCGTGGTAGAGCTGCCGACACCTCCGTCAGTACCAATGCAGTAATATTGACAAAACAGCAATAGTTTGCTATAATGTAATTATGAATCACCTTCCCAAAGCTGAAGCAAAGTCCGCCTTTTCACCCCTTGGTGACTGGGGTAAGGCACTTGGTACTGTTGCTATGGGGGGCGACCAGCTAGTAGCCGAGCTTAAAAAGACAAAGGCTGACTATTCAGAAGCTTTTGCAGCCGCCAACTTACCTACGTATACGCGTTACATTACTTCACTGGAAAGTTTTTTACATGAAGATGCCGTACGTGCCGAGGGGATGGACACGCCTACTTTATGGTTTCAGCTTATTCCTAAAGTCTCAGGCGCCGAAAAAATCACCCGTCTTGATGTTGCCGACATTGATGTAAAACGCCAAGTCAAAGACCTGCTTGCCGAAAAGCAGCTCACAGCGAGCGACTATGACATTTTAGTATCGGAATTCTTGACCAATAAATACGGTGGGCAGGTGACCATCGACCCAGATGGGGGAGTGCAAATATACTTTGGCGAGGGGGCCGAAGCCGACTATACTACAGGCGAAAAACCACCACAATATATGGCCAATAATGCCGGTACAGGTGTTTTCCATTACTCATTCAGCGACCCTAAACTACGCACAGCCGTTCAGCGAGTCGTGAAGGCGGCAGAGTTGCCCGGCTATTATGAATTTGCAATTTGCGGCGATGCTTTGCAGCCAATATTCCTTGATTATCGCCCGGATAATCTTGACGTGTATCGCCCGCAAAACCCAGCGCAGCTATAATTCTGAAAGTGTCATAATCTGCCGCGCAATAGCTGCGGTTGGCTCTAGCGCTGTTACGGTAGGGAAGTCTTTGGTAATTCGCGCCTGCAGTGCTAAATAATGCGTGCAGGCCAGTACTACGGTGTCACAGCCACTGGCGACAATTTCGCCCAGTTCATCAAGTGCGATGTCACTAGCCTGGCCGTATTCTATCGCCGCCGCCCAGCCGGCGGTATTGGGTTGGCTGATAATCACATCGCTAGCATAGTTCGCGACCAGCTGCTGGTAGCGCTGGCTTTGCAGGGTTAGTGGCGTGGCTAGCACGGCAATATGCCCAGTTTCGCTGGTTGCGGCGGCTGGCTTGACCATCGGTTCGATACCAACAAATTTAGTGGTAGGGTAGCTGGTGCGCAACGTGCCGATTGCTGCCATGGTGGCGGTGTTGCAGGCAATCACAATTATTTCACAGCCGGCCGCTAGTAATGGCTGTATGGCCGCCGTGGTTAGCGCCGTCACCTCATCATCACTGCGGCTACCATAGGGCACATGCTGGCGGTCGTTTACCACTATGTATTCGTATTGTGGCATTAGTTTGCGCAACCCATCGGCAATATATTCACCGCCTTTACCGCTATCAAACACGCCAATCTTCATAGCCCTAGTGTAGCACTAGATGGTACAATATAAATAATGCAACCACTAGAAAAACGGGCTGGCGAGCTGCTAGCGAAGATTAATGAGGCGTATGGGGCGTTGCATGTTGATGCTAAGGCGCAGGAGCTGGCGGCCGTGGATGAGCAGTTGGCTGATAGCAATGTATGGGCCAACCCCGATAGGGCGCAGCTGCTAAGTAAGCAAGCCGCGGCGCTAAAAGGGCAGATTGACCCGTGGCAAATTTTGCGTTCGCAAACAGCGGACTTGCAAGAGCTGATGGAGCTGGGCGACGACACTATGGTGGCGGAGTTTGAGCAGCAGATTGCCGCCTGCGAAGCGGAATATGCCGAGCGCCGCAAGGAGCTACTATATAACGGCGAGTTTGACGACCATGCGGCAATTCTAAAACTAAGTTCTGGCGCTGGCGGCACTGACGCGCAAGACTGGACGGAAATGCTGGAACGCATGTACCTGCGCTGGGCGGAAAAAGCCGGTATGCAGGTAGAATTGGTGGAGCGCTCTGCCGGGGAAGAGGCAGGGATAAAAAACGTCACTTACATGGTGCGCGGCACCTATGCGTATGGCAAATTACAAAGCGAGCACGGCGTGCACCGCCTGGTGCGCCTAAGCCCGTTTAACAGTGATAATTTGCGCCAAACTAGCTTTGCCTTGGTAGAGATAATGCCCGAAATTGATGCACCTGACGAAGTAAAATTAGACGAAAAAGACCTAAAAATTGATGTGTACCGTAGCGGCGGCAAGGGCGGCCAAAGTGTAAATACCACCGATAGCGCCGTGCGCGTTACCCACTTGCCAACTGGCTTAGTGGTGGCGATCCAAAACGAGCGTAGCCAGCTGCAAAATAAAGAAACGGCGCTTAAGATATTGCGTGGCCGCCTGGCGCACATGCGCCTGGAGCAACATGCCGATACGCTTGCTGACCTCCGTGCTGGCGAAAGCGCAAGCTGGGGCGCGCAAATCCGTAACTATGTGTTGCACCCATACCAATTGGTAAAAGATACGCGTACGAAACACGAGGATAAAGACACGGCTGCGGTGCTGGATGGCAAACTGGATGGCTTTATGGAAGCGTACCTGACTCGTGATAAAATGGAAGCATAAGGAGAGCTTAGAAATGAACGAGAAATACAAGAAATTTATGGTGCCAGGGATTATTGTTGCAGTTGTATTACTGCTGGTAATGATGGTAGCAGGCACATACAACAGCCTGGTGCAAGATAGGGAAAAGGTGACTGCGGCGTTTAGTAACGTGCAAACCCAGTATCAGCGCCGGGCCGACCTGGTGGATAACTTGGTAAACACGGTCAAGGGCTCGTCAGAGTTTGAAAAGAGCACGCTAACAGCGGTAACTGATGCTCGTGCGCAGGTAGGCAAGGTGAAGATTGATGCCAGCGCCAGCCAAGAGCAAGTGCAGCAGTACGTAGAAGCACAAAACCAAATGACTGGGGCACTAAGCCGCCTAATTGCTGTGGCTGAAAACTATCCAGACATCAAATCAACCGCTGCTTACCAAGATTTAATGAGCCAGTTGGAAGGCACCGAAAATCGTATTCAGGTAGCTCGTAGTGATTTTAACAACACTGCACTGCCATACAACGCTCGTATCCAAACATTCCCGACTAACATCGTGGCAAACATCTTTGGCTTTGACGCCAAGGCTTACTTTGAATCACAAGATGGCGCCGACAAAGCACCAAAAGTAGACTTTGGTAACTAAGGTACTCTAGCATGCGCTGGCTAGCAGGGGTACTGGTGAGTTTGGGGCTAGCACTTGCCGTTACGGCAGGTGCTGGTGCGCTTGCCGTGCCCAAAAGCCCTACGCTAGAGGTGCCGATTGTCGACCAAACCAACACGCTAAGCCAAGAACAAATTAACCAACTGGCCGCCCAAATAGCCAAGAGCCGCAAAGAAAAGGCATACCAAATCGGCATACTCATCATCCCAACGCTTGGCAACGATGAGTACCTAGAAGGCTACAGCCTAAAGGTAGCGCGCGAGTGGGGTATTGGCGAAAAGGACAAAAGCAATGGGGTATTGCTGCTGATTGCGAAAGACGACCGTAAATTACGTATAGAAGTCGGCCGCGGCCTGGAGGGCGATTTGACCGATGTGCGCGCGAACCGTATTATCCGCAATGTCATTACCCCTAAGTTCAAGGAAGGAAAATACTACGACGGTATTAAAGATGGCGTCAATAGTATCCAACTAGCGGTGGCCGCAAAGGCCGACCCTAAAGCGGCGACAGCGGAAGAGCCGGTAGATTGGGGCGCAATAGTAACAACCGCATTGTTCTTTGGTGTCGCTATCCTTTCATGGCTCGGCGCCATCTTGGGCCGCAGCAAAAGCTGGTGGGCTGGCGGGGTGATTGGCGGCGTTGCCGGTATTGTGCTGATGTTGATTTTTGGCTTTGCTATCTGGGCGATTATCGGGTTTTTCGGCTTGATTTTAGGCGGGCTCGGCTTTGACTACCTGGTATCGAAAAACTACAAGGCACATGCAATCGATCACTCTAGTCCAGCCTGGTGGGCTGGTGGTACTTGGGGCGGCGGCAGTGGCGGCTGGGGTGGTGGAGGTTCATCCGGCGGCGGCTTTGGCGGCGGCGGATTCTCTGGCGGCGGCTCAAGTGGTGGCTGGTAGCATTATCACAAAAGTGGTATAATACATCAATCTATAGGTGGCGAGTAGACGTACTTCGCATGTATATCGTTACGAGACCCTTACCAAGGGTCTTTTGCAGACAATTTCCTGAAGGGAATCGATATGTTGGATCGCATGACTGATAAAGCACGACGCCTGCTTGTGCTTGCCCAAGAGGAAGCGCGAGCCTTCGGACACCCCTTTGTGGGTACCGAGCACTTGCTGATTTCCATGGCGACTGAGGAAGACAGTGCAACCGCACGATTGTTCTCGGAGCTTGGCGTGGAAGCAGATAGCATCCGCGACGTGCTACGCGAGATTGTGGGCGAAGGACAGGAGCAGTCGACGAGCCATATCCCGCTGACCGTTCGTGTGAAACAGGCTCTAATGGAGGCTGCACGCATTGCCGATCCTTCGGTGCACCAAGCACCGATCACGGTGATCCATGTGCTCTTGGGAGTGCTCAGCGTCAATGGATCGGTTGCCGTACAGGTACTCGAAACGCTTGGCATAGCAGTGCATGATGTCCGTACGGCCGCGCTGTACGAGCTTGCTCGTGTGGGGATAACCGTACGCTTGCCGAATCCCGAACCCGAGGTTCTACTGGAGATTCGACGCAGCGACCTGTCAGATGATGACCTGGCCATAGTTGTCGACGAGCTTCGGGATATCATCAATACTTTGCGGCGCTTGCACTATAAGACCCGCAAAGAGCAGGAGCGCCGCCAGCAGGCAGCCGAGGCCGAGTAATCGGCGCGGCTGAAGTTTGCAACCCTCATTGCCTTAGGCGCTCCACGAAGGAGTGCCTAAGGCAATGATTATTACAGAGTTTCGTAACGCTATACATCATATATAGCTCATGCTATAATATAAAAAGTAATGATTCTGTTAGATAGGGTAACGAAATCGTATGGCAAGGAAGATAAGCCGGCTATCAACCGGATGTCCTTGCATATCGAACCGAATGAGTTCGTAATTTTAGTCGGCACCTCTGGTGCGGGCAAGAGCACGCTGCTGAAATTGCTCACCCGCGAAGAAAAGCCCACCAGTGGCAAAATTGTGGTGGGCGGTATAGATTACGACACGCTGAAAGATAAGCACATCCCGCTGCTGCGCCGCAAAATCGGCGTGGTGTTCCAGGATTTTAAGCTGCTGCCGCAGCGCACCGTGTTTGAAAACGTGGCCTTTGCGTTAGAAATCGCCGGCATGACCAACCGCGAAATTAAAAGCACTGTGCCTAAGGTGATAGAGCTAGTAGGCCTAAAGGGCAAAGAAAAGAAGTTCCCGCACCAGCTAAGTGGTGGCGAGCGCCAGCGTGTAGCGATTGCCCGCGCCATTGTGCGCCAGCCCAAAATTTTAATCGCCGACGAGCCAACCGGCAACCTAGACCCCAAGCACAGCTGGGATATCGTACGCCTGCTAGAAAAAATTAACAAATACGGCACCACGGTGCTGCTGACCACGCACAACGTAGATATTGTAAACAAGCTAAAGCGCCGCGTAATTACCATCGACCATGGCAAAATTACCGGCGACCAAGCGCAGGGGAGTTACCGGCAATGAGTCGTAAAGATAAAAACGCCAAGGCTTTTGCCCAGGCTAAAAAGCATCGTCGCCAGTGGCTGACATTTGTGCGCATGTGCCGCTATGGCGTTAATAATTTCACCCGCAACGCCTGGCTGACAGTGGCCGCTACCGTTGTTATGACCATCACCTTGCTAATTGTATTTGTAACCGTAGTTGCCCAAAACGTACTGGCCGATACGGTGGTAGAGGTGGGTAAAAACATCGACCGCTCGATATACCTGAAAAAAGACACCACTGAGCAGCAGGCGGCGCCAATCATTGCCGACCTGAAAAAGCTATCTAATGTCGAATCGGTCACTTTTGTTAGCTCAGATGAGGCCCGGGCAAGTGTGGCGCAGCAAAATAAATCGAACAGTGGCGTGCTAAATGCCCTAAACGAGGCGACAAATGTGCTGCCCGAAACCCTAAAAATCCAGCTAAAAGACGTTAGCGATACCAGCCAGCTGGTGGCATTTGTAAAGAACAATCAGAACCTGAAGGAATATATCGACGACCGCCAGCCGACCTTTATGAGTGACCGCAAAGTTGCCACCGATACCATTGCCAGCTGGACGGTAATTGCCCAAAATATCGGCATTGGCGCTAGTGTGGTGTTTGTGGCGATATCGATGCTGATCATTTTTAACACTATCCGCATGGCGATATTTAACCGCAAAGATGAGATTGAGATGATGAAGCTGATTGGCGCCGATAAGGGCTTTATCCGCGGGCCGTTTGTGGTTGAGGCGGTGGTGTATGGCTTTATCGCCGCCGTGGCCGCCACCGGCATAGGCATGGCCATACTGTATAGTGTGCGGGCTAATGTTGATGAGTGGTTTAAGCTCGGCCCAACATTAGATATGTTTACCACTTATATCGGCTTTGTGTTGCTCGGGATGATAGTCCTCGGTGCACTCATCGGCATGGTATCCTCACTACTCGCTACCAGAAGGTATCTTAAGATTTAGCGATAATAAATTCACTATAAACCCCCGGCCTAGGGGGTATTTTGTTTGGTTGTATATACTACAACAGTATATTGACAATTTTATATTGCTTATGCTATTATAGGGGCAATGAAGCATAAGGCCACCACACCAGCTTTAAAGGGTCTAGCCACAAAGTCGACACTTGTGGCCGCAGCTGTTTTGATGAGCCTGGCTGCGCCCTTGAGCCTAGGTAAGTATGTGTTTGCCGATAGGTTTGACGACCAAATTAAGGCGCTAGAAACTGAAATAAGCGGCTACCAGGCTCAGGCGGCCGCACTTAGCCAGCAGGCCGATACCTTGCAAAATGAGCTAGCCAACCTAGCTGCCCAAAAGGCAACTATTCAGGGGCAAATCGACCTTAGCCAGGCTAAATACGACAAATTAGTGCACGATATCGCTGAAACCGAGCAAAAAATTGCCGACAACAAAGATGCCCTAGGGCAGATTATTGCCGATATGTATGTGGATGGCAGTATAACTCCGCTAGAAATGCTAGCTAGTAGCAAAAATATCGGTGACTATGTCGACCAGCAAGAGTACCGATCGACGATTCAGAGTAACTTGAGCGAGACAATTAAGCAGATAAATACCCTTAAAAAGCAACTTGAAAGCCAAAAGATTGATGTTGAGCGCGTGCTAGAAGACCAAAAAGGTCAGCGCGACCAACTGGCAGCTAAAGAGGCCGAGCAAGCCAAGATTTTGGCCGATACCCAAGGCCAAGAGGACGCTTACCAAAAGCTAGCTGGCGAACGTAACGCCCAGATTAATAGTCTGCGCGACCAGCAGGCGGCCGCCATGCGAGCCGCTGGTGGCTTTGGCAATATCGGTAATGGTAGTGTGGGTGGTGGTGGCTACCCGGGTATTTGGGCCTATGCCGAGCAAGATACCTTGGTAGACAACTGGGGCCTATACAACCGCGAGTGCGTTAGCTACACCGCCTGGAAGGTGTGGAGTACCGGCCGTTATGTGCCGCACTTTTCTGGCCAGGGTAATGCTAATCAGTGGCCATCTACCACGGCGCGCTATGGTATTTCAAACGGCTCTACACCCGTGGCTGGTTCGGTGGCTATTCAGTATGTTGGCTACTACGGCCATTCTATGTATGTCGAGGCGGTAAATGGCGACGGCACAATTACAGTGAGCGACTACAACAACAACGCCGATGGCGGCGGCTGGGGCAGGTACCACTACTACACTCGCTCGGCGGCCGGCCTAACCTACATATACTTTTAGCTGAATAAACTATTGTTTTGTACCAAATGCGCCCAATATACGGGCGCTTTTGGTATATAATAATACGTAAGTGTTATAAAGAGGGGATAAGAGTGACCGAAAATACGCCACAAGTAGAAGCTGCGCTAAAGCGGCCAAAAAATCAAACAGTCCAAAAGTCGACCCTGCTGGTGGCGGTGGCGCTAACGGCCCTGGTGGCCTTTGTGGCCGGTACGCGCAGCACGCAACTGTATGCGGCGATTGCGCCGGTGTTTGGCATTAAGGCCAGTGCCGATACGCTAGATACCGCTGTGCTGCAGCAGGCTTTTCGCGAGCTGAAGGCGAATTATGATGGCGACCTAGATGTCAGCAAGCTAGCTGACGGCGCGGCGCGTGGTATGGTAGAGGCGGCTGGCGATAAATACACGGTGTTTATGGATGCCGAAGAGGCCGAGCAGTTTAACAAAGACCTGAGTGGGCAGATAACCGGCATTGGTAGCGAGATCGGCGTGCGCGACAACCAGCCGACGGTGCTGCGGGTGCTGGCAGATTCGCCAGCCGAGGCGGCCGGGCTGAAGGCCGGCGATGTATTTGTGACCGTAAATGGCGAGGCGGTAGGTGGCCTAGATGCTAGCACGGTGGCCAGCAAGGTGCGCGGCGACGAAGGTACGACGGTAAAATTGACCATGCTGCGCGGTACAGAGCAAAAGGACTTTACGATTACCCGTGCCCAGGTGAGCGACGCTAGCGTGCGCTGGAGTATCGATGGCAACATCGGCACGATTACTATGTCGCGCTTTGACACCGACACTGGCAGCCTGGCCAAGCAGGCGGCAGCCGAGTTTAAGGCGGCTGGTGTAACAGGGGTGATATTAGACCTACGCGGCAACGGCGGCGGCTACCTAGATGCGGCGGTGGATGTAGCTGGCCTGTGGCTAGATAACAAAGTGGTGGTGACCGAAAAGACTAATGGCCAGGTGACTGGGACGGAAAAAACTGGTAGCGGCGCGCTGCTGGCCGGGGTAAAAACCGTCGTGCTGGTGAACGGCGCTAGTGCTAGTGCCAGCGAAATTGTGGCTGGCGCGCTGCAAGATCATAAAGCGGCTACACTGGTGGGCGAAAAGACCTATGGCAAGGGCACAGTGCAAAAGGTGCTGAACCTGCTAGATGGCCGCATACTAAAGGTAACTATCGCCCGCTGGTACACGCCAAATGGCAAAAACATCACCAAAGAGGGCGTCAGCCCCGATAAAACCATCGAACTAACCAGCGACGACGCCAACGCCGGCCGCGACCCACAACTTGACGCCGCAAAAGCACAATTCTAGTTGACGACCTCGCTTCGCCATCTTTCCCTCCAGACACCGTGGCGCGCATGAGAATCTAGGCTAAAGGCCTGGAATCTCATGACGCACCAGCGTAGATAGTCAGTGTCTGTCAGAAAAGATGACGAATCGAGGGGTTGCTGGAGTCCTCGTGTGCTATACTGGTAGTAGTTAAAAGGAATAGGCTAATTATATATGGATAAAAAGAAGATTCTATTGGTAGAAGATGACACGGCGCTCGCGGCGGTGTATCGCTCGCGGCTAGAGCTAGAGGGCTTTGAAATCAACGAGGTTAATAATGGCGAGGATGCGCTGTCGGCGGCGATTTCGTTTAAGCCAGACCTGATATTGCTAGATGCCATGATGCCGAAAATCAGCGGCTTTGATGTGCTAGATATCTTGCGCAATACGCCCGAAACCACCAATATCCGTGTCATTATGCTTACGGCACTCAGCCAGCCAAAGGATAAAGAGCGTGCCGAGCAACTGGGTGTGGATGATTACTTGGTTAAATCACAAGTTGTGATTGGCGATGTGGTCGCTCGTGTAAAACACCATTTAGGGTTACAATAGCAGCCTGTCATTACCCGGTTTATCCGGGTAATCTAGTTAAATAATTATAAAAAACACCTCGTACGAGGTGTTTTTTAGTAGGTTGTGGTGATTACTCGACGCAAACTTGGGTGCGTGGGTGCGTGCGGCCGGTGAACGAGCCTTTTTTAACCTTTTTGAAGAACACTGTACCTGCTTTAGCGGCGTGGATAGTGAAGTTTTTGCTGATGTAAGTACCGGCACCGGCAATTTTGGTGCTGCCGGTTTGGCGGACTAGTACTTCGCCTTCACTAACTTTTTGGCCACCAAAGCGCTTAACGCCCAGGCGAGCGCCGGCGTTGTTGTGGATGTTCTTGCTTGAACCACCTGCTTTGACGTGTGACATATAACTCCTTTAATAACTCTTAACAACCTAATTTGGCTGTTGTATTCTGTACCATTGTACGCTAGATATAGTGTTTCGTCAAGCCTTTTTAAGTAGTAAAAGCTCGCGGGCGACGACTTGGGATTCGCGGTAGTAGAGTAGCTGATTGTTAGATACGTTGGTGAGCTTGGTTTCGGTGAAGCCGAGCTTTTGGATGTCTTTTATGAGTGGCAGGTGGGTGAAGTTGCCATTGGTGTCGCGCCAGGCGGGCACAGCGACGCACAGTGGTGTGCCACTGGCTAGCTGGCCGGCGATGTTTTTAAGGAATTCGCTGATGATGTGGTTGCAATTGCCACGGACGTCGGTGAGTTTGGCAGGTGAGGGTGGGGCGCTGAAAGGCTGGCCGAGGTAGGTTTCGGTGGCGACGGCGTCAATTGTGCCTTGCCATTTGTGGTTCATGGCGTCGCCGGGCTCGATGGTGATTTGGTTGGTGAGTTTGTACTGGCCGGTAAGCCACTTTAGGTTTTCGGTGCTGTAGTGTACCATTTTTTCTGATAGGTCGGTGCCGTAGGCGTCAAAGCCTAGCAGGGCAGCCTCTTGCAAAAGCACGCCCGTACCGCAGAACGGATCTAGCAGAGTGGCAGATTTACCGCTCCCGTCGTTAGCTCCTGTAAGGTTAATCATCATCCGCGCTAACTTAGGTGGTAGCATACCCACAAACGAATCGGTTTTGGGGCGGGCTTGGTCGCGGCTGGCTAGGGCAGTGATGTTTTGGGCGCCGACGCTTTCGGCGATGATTACTTTGCCATTGGCGCCGCGCACCACTAGTAGCTCGACGTGATTACCAGATAAACCGAGTTTATTATGGTGGCTGGTGGCGGTATTGAGCGCTGGCTCGGCATTGGGCACTAAGCGCAGGCTAACACCACTATTTTTGAGCTTGGATTTTAGCACTAGGCCCGTTTTTTGCACCTCGCGTGGGGTGAGGGTAAAGCCATAGGCGCTGATACCGAGGGTAATTTTGCCCTCGTGCCCGGCCCAGGCGGTGGCGTATTCGCGCACTAGGCGCATGCTGACCTTTTGCCAGTTGCCAGTTAGCTGAGCTACCACACGGCCGGCCTTTTGGCTGCCGCCAAGGCGGTTAAAGTCAAACTGCGGTGCATCTACCGTGGCCGACATATCCGAAAACCAGCGCACACCCGGTGCGCCGTACAATTGTTCTAGCTCGGCCACACCCAGCGCGGGCTGGCGGCCTAAAATGGCAATATACATAGTTCCATTATACAATGGATACATGAAGAAGCTATCAGCTAGGGCATGGATTAGCGTTGCCACCTTTGTACTAATAGGGGTGATGCTGTGGTTTGCGCGCCATGAACTAGTGAAGGCTTGGGAGCTTTTGGGGCAGGTGAATATCTGGATTTTGCTGCTACTGGTGCCGGCAATCATCGCTGGCTATTTGGCGGCGGGCGAAATGGTTTTCTCGTACCTGCGGCAAAAAAAGCTAATTGACCACGTGAGCATTGGCACCCAAATGCGGATATCGCTAGAGCTGAACTTTGTAAACCACGTGCTGCCTAGTGGTGGTGTGAGTGGCATATCGTACATGAACTGGCGCCTAGGCAAGCTGGGCGTAAGCACCGGCAAGGCTACGATGGCGCAGCTGGTGCGCTATGTGGCGGGCTTTGCGGCCATGGTGGCGCTGCTGGCGGTGGCGGTGCTGCTGGTGACGGTGGATGGCATGGTAAACCGCTGGATAATCTTGCTGAGTTCGGCGCTGGTGACCATGATGATATTGGTGACACTAGGTTGCTTGTACCTGTTTAGCAACGAAGAGCGCATGCACCGGATAGGCCGGCGGCTAGGGCGCGGCATTAACCACCTGGTGCGCTGGGCAACGCTGGGCAAAAAGCCGCGGCTGATAAAAGAGCCAGCCATGATGGCGTTTTTGGACGATATTTACGATGATTTTAAGGGGCTGATGCGCGACAAAAAAATATTATGGCAGCCATTTTTGTGGGGAATATTTTTTACCGTTGCCGAAATAGCGATATTTTGGATTGTGTTTTGGGCGCTCGGTAGCCCGGTAAACCCAGCGCCGATATTGATTGCCTATGGCCTAGCTAGCATGGTGGGCATGGTGGTAGTGACGCCGGGTGGAGCCGGGGCGTACGAGGCGATGATGGTGTTTGTGCTGGCGATTGCTGGCATGAACAGTGGCGAGGCGATAGCCGGAATTGTGCTAACGCGGGCGATTATTTTGTTGGTGACTATCGTGGCCGGCTGGGTATTGTATCAACAAGTGGTGATGAAATATGGCAAGCGACCAGACGCCCCTGTTCAGCGTTAGCGACTACATAGCGGTGCTCAACCAAACACTGGAATACGCTTACCCCAGTGTCGAGATTGAGGGCGAGGTAGCTAGCTTTAAGGTGAACCAAGGCAAATGGGTGTTTTTTGATATTAAAGATGCCAATGGTAGCCTGGGCTGCTTTATGTCGCTGTTTAGCCTGCGCGTGCCGGTAGAGGACGGCATGAAGGTGATTATCCGCGCTGCACCCAAGGTGACGCCGTGGGGTAAATTTAGCCTAACGGTGCAATCAATCCGCCCTAGTGGTGAGGGTAGCCTAAAAAAGAGCTTTGAACTGCTGAAGGCCAAGCTAGATAAAGAAGGGCTGTTTGCCCCGGAGCGCAAGCGTGTGCTGCCGGAAATGCCAGCCCATATTGCGGTAATTAGCAGCACGCAGGCGGCTGGCTATGCGGACTTTGTAAAGATACTGAACGAACGCTGGGGTGGGGTAAAGGTGGATGTGGCGCATGTGCAGGTGCAGGGCGAGGCCGCGCCGGCACAAATTGTGCGGGCCATTAAATATTTTAACGAGCAACAGGTGCTGCCCGAGGTGTTGGTGATTATCCGTGGTGGCGGCAGTGCCGACGACCTAGCGGCCTTTAACGACGAGCCGTTGGTGCGCGAAATCGCCGCCAGCCGCATACCCACACTAGTGGGCGTGGGGCACGAGGTGGATGTGACCCTGGCTGACATGGTGGCCGACCGGCGCGCCGCTACGCCCAGCAATGCAGCGCAAATAGTAGTACCCGATAGCAAAGAGTTTGCTGGCCAGCTGCGCTACCTGGTACAGCGTATACTTAGCCGCATGGATGGGTTGCTAGACGAGCGTGTGCGCCAGGCGCGCGACACACTACGCCAGGCCTGTGGGCTGCTAGATGCCAGAGTGGATTTGCTGCAAAGCCAGGTAGTGATGCAGCGGCAGGTGCTGGGCGCTTACGACCCGCGGGCGGTGCTGGCACGCGGCTATGCGATTGTGCGCGGGCAGGTGGCCAAGGGCGAAAAAATTACTATCGAACAACACACTAAGGTAATAACAGCGGAGGTGACGGATGTCCAAGAACGATAAAACCATACAGCAAAAAATGAACCAGCTAAGCGAACTAGTGGCGTGGTTTGAAAGCGACGAATTTGAGCTAGAAACGGCGATCGAAAAATATAAAACCGCCGAGGCGCTAGCCGGCGAGATAGAAACCGACCTAAGCCAACTAAAAAACGAAATTACCGTGCTAAAAGCAAAGTTTGATAGCTAATGTGGCTGTTGATTGTAGGCGCAGTTGTGGTGCTGGTGGGTTTTGTGGCCTTTACTGGCGCGCCGTATGTGCCCAGCAAACGTAAGGATATAGATAGGGCGTTTGACGAACTATACAAGCTAACGAGTGATGATGTGCTGGTGGATATTGGCGCGGGCGACGGCGTAGTGTTGCGGGCGGCGGCGCGGCGCGGCGCTAGGGCAGTGGGGTACGAAATCCACCCAGTACTGGTGGTGATTGCGCGGTTTTTATCGCGCGGCGACAAAAAGGTGCAGGTGCGGCTGGCGAACTTTTGGCGGACGCATTTGCCGGGCGATACTACCGTGGTGTATACCTTTGGTGATGCCCGTGATATTGCTAAAATGTATAAGTATGTTGCGGCCGAGGCTGTGCGGCTAGGTAGGCCACTATCGTTTATTAGCTACGCGTTTGATATCCCGGGCGCAAAACCAACCAAAAAGGTCGGCGCCCACTACCTTTACGTTATAAAACCTTTGCAATTACGCTAAAACCCCCGTATAATCATAAGCATGAATATGCGGCGACGACACGAAGTAGGGGCGATCAACGGTAGTATTATTGCGATTATTGCGCTGGTGCTGCTGGTGCTGGTGTTTGGATCGTTTGGTATCTGGGCGTTTATTAATTACCAAGACCAAAAAACTGATGTTGATGGCAAAATCAAGGAAGCGTCGGCGAAAGCGGTACTAGAAAGCGAGCAAAAGCAACAGGCCGCCTTTGAAAAGAAGGAAAAAGAGCCGCTGCGCCAATTTGTTGGGCCGTCAGACTACGGCCGTTTGACGTTTGACTACCCAAAAACCTGGAGCGCCTACCAGGCGACCGATGTGAGCGAGGGTGGTGGCGTGACCTACGAAGCCTACCTAAACCCCGTGTTAGTACCGCCAGTGGGCGAAACCACCAAGTTTGCGCTGCGCATCACTATCGAGCAAAAAACTTACGATCAATCGGTGGCCGATTACTCTAAGCAGGTCGAGGACGGCGAGCTGAAATCGAGCGTTTATTCTGACGGCAAGCACACCGGCACGCGCTTAGTGGGCAACTTTAACGACGATATCTACGGCACCGCCGTACTGATAAAAATGCGCGACCGCACGCTAACACTGCGCACCGATGGCGATGTGTTTAAGGAAGATTTTGAAGCGTTGCTAAAGACGGTCAAGTTCAACGAATAAATTACCATGGCTCGATATGCTACAATAAAAGTAGCTATGGAGGGTAAAGGTACGCAGGCAAATATTGGGGGTGGCGTATTGGATTATGCGCCATCTTTTATTACAGCGGCGCACGAGCTAAAGGCGCCGCTGGCGCTGGTGCGGCAGCTAAGCCTAAGTATTGAGGTGGGGGAGTTGCCACCCGAAAAAATTAAAGAGGCGGCGCGGCGGATTAGCCTGACCAGCGAGCGCGCCCTGCGCTTAACCACCAACCTAACCAAAACGGCGCGACTAGAGGATGCGATGTTTGCCATGGAGCCAATAAATCCGACATCGCTATGCCAGGAGGTGGCGAGCGAAATGCGGCCATTGTATAAGGCGCAGGGGCGGCAGCTACGCGTGAAAGCTAATCGCCGGGCGCAGCTAGCGCTAGGTAACCGCGACCTATTGCGGCGCATACTGATGAACTTTTTAGACAACGCCCTGCACTACGCCAGTGCCGATGCGCCAGTGACAGTGACCACCGAGGTGCGTGAGGGCGGCAGCACGGTGCGCCTGGGCGTGCGGGACTTTGGCCCGGCAGTTACTGCCCACGGCCACAACCGGCCCGAAAGTAGCGGCCTAGGCATATATATCGCCAGCCAGTTTGCCGAGGCCATGAACGCCACCACTGGCACAATTCGCCACCGCGACGGCGCAACATTTTACGTGGATATTGGCACATCAATGCAGCTGAGGCTACTATAATGCCGGCCGGCAAGGTGTTACTGGTAGATGATGACCGCTGGCTGGCCGAGCTGCTAGCGGCCGAGGTGCAAACGGCCGGCTACACTGTGCAAACAGCCGAAAACACGCTAGATGCCATCGCCACCATAGATGATTTTCGCCCCGATGCCATAATTTTGGACTTATTTATGCCCGGGCCTAATGGCATTGTGCTGCTGCACGAGCTGCAATCGCATAGTGACCTGGCCAAAATACCAGTGGTACTGTGCACCAATAGCGCCAGCGAACTGGCGGCTAGCGACCTGCAGGCCTACGGCGTAAAGCGCCTGCTAGACAAAACCACGATGCAGCCAGGCGATGTGGTGGCGGCAATAAAAAAGGTGCTGGCATGAGCGTGGAGCGCACCCGCGCTATAATACTGCGCCGCACTAATTACGGCGAGGCCGATAGGGTATTGCGCCTACTAACGCCACTAGGCCAGCGTAATGTGATGGCCAAGGGTGTACGCCGCGAAAAAAGCAAGCTGGCGGGCGGTATAGAGCTGTTTGCCATCAGCGATGTGGTGGTGAATAGCGGCAAGGGCGACCTGGGTATACTTACTAGCGCCCGGCTGGTGCAGTTTTACCGCCATATTTTAGAAGATTACGACCGCCTGCAATTTGGCTACGAGGCGATAAATTTGGTGTCTAAATCTAGCGAAAATATCGACGAGCCAGAGTGGTATGGCGTGCTAAGTGAGGTGTACATGGGGCTAGATGCGCCGGGCGTGCCGCTGCAGCTAACCCAAAGTTGGTTTTACCTGCACTATGCCGAACTAACTGGCTACGAACTAAACCTAGAGCGTGATGTGACCGGCGAGCCGTTAAAAAGCACCAAAACCTACATGTACGATGTGGGCGAAAAGGGCTTGCGGCTATCTGAACAGGGCGACATAACGGCCGCCCACATAAAATTACTACGCATTATGGCCGCCAAGCCAATTAGTGCCATCGCCCAGATAGGTGGGGTAGAGGCAATACTGCCCGATTGCTGGCTGATAACGCGCCAGCACGCCGCCATATAAGCTTACTTGGCAGTCGCCTTGGCGCGCTCTTGCAGCACGACGGCGTGTTCTTGGCTAAGCGGGTTTATGCCATAGTTGGTTAGGAGTAGTAAAGTTTGGGCGGCGGTGCCAAGGTTTGCTAGGCCGGGGCGGCCGTGCATGCTGGCCCAAATTTCTCGTAGCCCTTGGCCTAGCTTGGCTGGCTCCATCCACAGGTGGGTCATGCCAAGCCGTGCCAGCGCTCTCCGCACTTCGTCTGGATTGTTTGATGTTTCAAGCACGGCGTACAACCCGTCTTCGGCGGCCTCAAGTGTAGACATTTTTCGTTGTTCAGCCATAACCCTCCTTATTGGTGTAGTTATTATAGTGTATATGGTAGCCACTAGGCAATGGTTTATGGTATAGTAACAGATAAGTTAATCCTAAAGCATGTTACCAACATGTAGGAAGTGAGTTGTGTTGTGGCAGAGGTAAAATTAGACGATATTGTTAGCTTGGCCAAGCGCCGAGGGTTTATATACCAGGGTAGCGATGTATATGGCGGCCTAAGTGGTACATGGGATTACGGCCCACTAGGCGTGGCGCTAAAGCGTAATATTACCAATTTGTGGTGGCAGATGTTTGTAGAAGCCCGAGACGACATGTACGGCGTGGACGCGGCTATACTGATGAACCAAAAGGTGTGGCAGGCTAGCGGCCACGTGGATACCTTTACCGACCCATTGGTAGAGTGTAGCCACTGTAAGGGGCGATTCCGGGCTGATAAGTTGGACGACCCTAATAAATGCCCAACCTGTGGTAGCGCTGGTACATTTGGTGAACCAAAAGCGTTCAATATGATGTTTAAGACTTTCGTAGGGCCGAGCGGTCAGCACGAATTAATGATCGGCGAGCAGGCCGACGAGCAGCCGACGGCGAAGACGAATCTTGAAGGTATGCATGCGATGACGTACGACCCGAATTCTATTAGCTATCTGCGCCCAGAAACCGCCCAAGGTATATTCACCAATTACAAAAACGTCGTAGACAGCTTTTACCCTGATTTGCCGTTTGGTATTGGCCAAATTGGCAAGGCCTTTCGTAACGAAATCAGCCCACGCGACTTTGTGTTCCGCAGCCGCGAATTTGAACAAATGGAAATCGAATACTTTATCAACCCCGAGGG
>CAYVSX010000002.1:0-73910 GCA_964454245.1 uncultured Candidatus Saccharibacteria bacterium
CTGCGTCAGTGAGTTGTGCCGAGCTATTAGTTTCAACCACACCCTGAATTCTATCCGAACCACACTTAACGCATCGTCCGTTTTCCATACGAAACTTTTCAAGCTCCTTCGCTTCAGCCTGAGCCTTTTTAGCCTGTTCAATGGTTTGCTGCTTTTGCTGCTGGCTCGCCTGCTTGCGTGAAATCCACTCCTCCCAATCATCTTTATGGCGAGTAATGATAATGTAGTCCGCTATCCACCAAGGGAGACCGTATAAGCCTAGTGAGCAGATGCTTAAGACTAACTTAGCCGTCCCTAGTCGCTTGTCCCCGATATAACGACGGTCAGCGCCGAGTAGACCGAAGTAAAGTGCTTTTTTGCGGGCGGTTTCGTAGTCTGGTAAGTGTGTATGGTTAATCGCGATTTGTTCCTGCATTTGTATCTCCTTATATAATTTTAGGGCTCTCACCCGACTATTTCCTAATGGGCACCACGAGCTCTAGGACCGACTCAGTATCATCAAGAATCGAGTATTTACCCCATCTGATTGGGTAAGAGCCGGCTAAATCTATGCCTTTACGAAGTAAGCTAGCTTGGCTACCATCCGCCCACCGCAACGAACCCGTCTTCGTATCGCCATCGGCAATTGAAAATTGAGTATAGCTCGCACTAGCACTAGGCCTGACTAAGTAATACGGGTCATTAGTAAGGAGAATGGCATAGCCCTCTGAAAAATTCGAAAAATGCTTCTTGATGAATTCAATGCGCTGTATATCCTTAAGGAAGTCATATCTCCCGAGGTCTTGTGCGCTTTGGTTTTTTAGTACAAATCGTTCGCCATCTACCAACTTATCAGTTTTCTTAGTTTTATACTTGAGCTCGATGGGTATCAACCTGCCATCATCAAGTACCACGATATCGATGTATATGTTTGGATTATAGTCGACAGGAATCCACTCGAGACGTACTTCAACGCGAGGGTAAAGCTCCTTAATAGTCCAAGCTAATGCAAATTGAAAGTCGGCCTCACTCGAAAATAGCTTGCGTTTTGAGCGCAGGGAGTCAAGAACCTGGACTATGGAAAAAGGCGTCTGCATTAGCGTCATCTTTCGCTACAGTCGCCCAACATAAAAGCGACCATAGCAGGCTGTTGACACCGTGCACCCTCGGCTTGCGCGTCGGATTTACTATGGCCGCTTTCATCGCGTAAGCCATAGCAACCACAAATAATTGCTTTTGCGGGTGCATTTAAATTGGTGTCAACGGTGATGATTATAAACCAAATTACACCTTTTTGACAGCTGGTTACAGTTCAGGGTCTATGGTCTGCAAAGTCATATACGGTGGATTGCTGCTCCATTTGTGATGATAAAAGTATTTCGTAAATTCTTGTGGCACTTCTTTACCCGAATAATTCTGATATATATGGGGCTTGGCGGTATCATCTCCGAACGATGATGAAGAGGTGCCGAATAGCTGTTGCAAATCCGATGCCTCAGAAAACATTACAGCGTCTATATAGGGAAATTCTGTACCGGGATATACGAACTCTTTTTTAACTAATGCACCTGACGCCTTTGCCATGTTAGTTTTTAATTGATGGGATGACCTCGGAATTGCGGGATCAAGAGGGTTACCATCAACTGAAAAGTGAATCAACTGAAAATTTATCGGTAAGATTGCCAGCTCAAAGATATCCCGGTCTTTCCACATTCCAATGTCCGGACCGAAACTGGACACTGCAATCAACACATAGTCGCTGTCCCCCACAGATTTAAGGTATTTCTCTTTAATCTTGCTTGCTTTGTGGAATAAGCTTGATGAAAATCGCAACGCAACCTGTTCCCTGGGGACGTCATAAGCCTGACCAACCGAAGTTAATGCACGACGCTCTATTTCTTTCAATTCTTCGTCCGGATACGAATAAACTGCTTCTATCCATAAACTTTCGCCACCTGAAAGTTTAAGACAAAAGTCAAAGCCAACTCCATTCGTTGGAACCATCTCCAGCCCAGTGTTCAGTAACTTATCGGCAAGTTCTAGCTCCCAAATTCTGCTATAGAAGCCCTCGGTTCGCAAACCTACAACCCAACCGTCATCCAGGAACATGGAAGCTCTTAGGTATGCTTCGTCTACCCAGTCGCGCAAATCTTGACGGCTGCAAGTTCGATAGTGTTCATAGTACTTATCCTTACCTTTTACATCCCACACGCTCATAGAACCATTATAAGCCGTCATTAGAGCAAGGAGCACACATTAGTTGTAAAAAATACTGCATTCAGAATGTTGTGTAGCAAACAGGGTTAAACCGTAATTTTTATTATAAATAAAAATACCTTACTAATACGTTTAGGCTTTAAATTCGCTTGAATCAGTACTTCAAAAGTTTTATATTTATTTTCAACACCCCACCCAAAAAGGCTGAAATCCTCAAGATTTGAACCTTTCTGACGGGGGTGTTTTTTGAATACCTCTAGATGTGCGATATATCAGTTTCGTCGCTTGGGAGATGTGGCTCCAACAATCACATCATGTTCAAGAAAGCACTAAGTGACAGCAATCAATAAACATCAGAGGCTATTTAAGCCTAAGCATGTACAGGAGTTATTAAACCTTAACTTTCCACCTCAACGCTGGCTTGTCGAAGGACTTATGCCACTCGGGGGAATCACATTACTATCAGGCGCGCCTGAAAGTTATAAAACTTGGGTAATGCTTGATGTGGCAGTATCCGTTGCGGACGGGAAACCTCTATTCGGAAAATTTCCTACTACACACACTAAGGTACTCATTATCGATGAGGAATCTGGTGAGCGGATTTTACAAGAGCGACTAATAGCACTGCGAGCAAGCCTCACCACGCCTATTTATACAGAGTCAATGAAAGGTGCAATCTTCACAGCAGAATATGTTAATGAGCTTACTGATTGGTGTATCGAGCAAGGAGTTGGACTTATCATTGCAGACTCACTGTCACGAATTCATAAGGGTGATGAATCAACTGCAAAGGATATGTCTGCACTATTTTCACTTGTAAGGCAATTAACTACCGCAGGAATAAGTGTAGTCATTCTGCACCACAACCGAAAAAGTAGCCCAGGATTCAGCTACTCGGCAAATGACATTAGAGGCAGTAGCGACATCTTAGCAAGTGTAGACAGCGCCGTTGCGCTCAGTACGAACCGCACAGGTCACGTAAATGTTATGCAAGTTAAGAATCGCATAGCAAGTAAAGAGCGACCTTTTACGATCGAGCTACTTGAAGATGAGGAGTTTCGCTACTTTAACTGTACCGCCATTGGTAAATCGAAAGATGATGAAATTAGTGAACGTAAAGATGCAATCATCGAACTAATCTCGGCATCTCCAGAGATTAACCAGACCGCCATTTATCACTACTTCGCAAATGAACGCACTGATTTTGGTGGTGAGCGAGCCATCAAAGTTGCCCTGGATGAACTTACTAAAGACGGCAAGCTTATATCTTCTCGTGGCGACAAGAACGCACTCCGTTTTTCTATCAACCCTAGTTCTGTAGTTTTGTAGGTGCTTATATGGACGAGGTTTTACAAAACACATTAAATGACAAACAAAAGCCAATAGAGCCAACTTTCACTTACCGGCACCTCGAACAGGAAAGCGAAGCGCTACAGCAAGTGTTTTTCCGACTATTCGAGCAAGTAAGTAACGAGGCTACTAATATGCCCTCTTAAGTTCTGTTAAAAACTCATACTATTAAACATATCAACTAACGACAATCAATATATTAACTGTGTAGTAACAGTGAAGAATGAAAGGAATAAGATGAAACGAGCAGCAGTATACATGCGGGTTAGTACCCTAGGACAAGAAAAAGAACAGACAATAAAAAACCAAGAAATGGAGTTGCTAAAACGTATCGAACAAGACGGAGCATTGCTCTCCCCTGACCATATCTACAATGATAATGGTTGGAGCGGAGCCATTATCGTACGTCCGGACATGGACCGCATGCGACAAGACGCGGCGGAAGGACAGTTTGATGTTCTGTACATTTACGATAGAGGGCGGCTTGCCCGCTTACTTGTGCCACAAGAAATCATTATGGAGGAGATTCGTAAACATGGCATCGAGATTATCAGCCTACATGACATAAATGATGACTCAATGGAGGGGCTGATGATGGGGAAAGTTATGGGCGCGTTCCACGAGTACGAAAGACTGAAAATTTCGGAGCGTATGAGGCTTGGTAAAGTGCGCAAAGTTTCGCAAGACGGCAAGCTACTGGGATATAACCCTAAGTATGGTTACGACTATCACCCGCGCGTTAAGGGTAAGAACAGTAAAGATGGGTACTTCACGATTAACCAGAAACAGGCAGAAGTCGTGAAGTTAATATTTGAACTTTATGGCAATAAGCAAATGTCGAAATACGGTATTAGAGCAGAGCTATTCAAACAGAACATCATGCCAGCAAAAGCTAAAAGTAAACAGTGGTCAACAGGTGTAATAGACCGCATGCTCCGTGATGAAACATACATCGGCAAACACTACTATAACAAAACCGAAAGTAGTGAAACGAAAAACCCTCGCAAGTACGAAAAGTACCGCCGAACTCTCAAGGGCAGCAGAATTACTCGACCCAAAGCTGATTGGATGGAAATAAAGGTTAAGCGAATTGTTAGTGATGCTTTATTTAACAGGGTTCAGGTTCAACTTGCACGTAACAAACGCCTAAATATACGCAACAATAAAAAGAACAATTACCTACTGAGTGGTCTCATCGAATGCGCATGCGGTTTTGCGCGTACTGGCGACCCCGCAAACGGACATACGTATTACCGTTGTACAGACCGCTTAAACCATGCAACAGGCTATCGGCAATGTTATGAGCGCGGAATCAATTCAAGCGTAGTAGATGCGCTCGTATGGCGCAATGTAAAAGAAATGCTCACCAACCCTAATCTAATTGCTGAATATGCACGTGAGTGGCAAAAGAATGCTTCGCCAATTGAAGACCAAATCGCTCTGCTAAAGGAACAAATTAATAGCCTCGACGAACAAATAAGCCGCCTACTCAACCTTTACACCATAGCCGATATTTCAGAGCAGGTTTACCGCACTCGTAAAGATGAGATTGGAGGCCGCCGGGACAAGTTAGTGTACGAAATTAACAACCTTGAAAACATATTAGCCTCTCAACCTAAGCTACCTCTGGAAAAAGTCGTGTCTGGCGTGGTAAAATTACTTCAAGAACCCGACTACTTGGCTAAGCGGGAAATAATTAAAACAGTAATTACGAAAATCGTTGCCACACAAGCAGAGATTAACGTATGGGGCTTCATTCCTTTAGTCCCAGAAAGCGAGGTTGGATTAAATGTTAAGCATAGGAATCGTTGGCTTACCGAATGTAGGTAAGTCTACCCTATTTAATGCACTGACCCACAATGACATTTTAGCGGCGAACTATCCGTTTGCTACGATTGAGCCGAACACTGGCATCGTACCGGTACCGGACGAGCGCCTAGGTATCCTGGCAAAAATGTATAACGCCGAAAAAGTTATTCCGGCTACCGTAACATTCGTGGACATTGCCGGACTCGTTGCCGGTGCCAGCAAAGGCGAAGGCTTGGGCAATAAGTTTTTGGCGAATATCCGCCAATGCGACGCCATTGTACACATTGTGCGTGCGTTTGAAAGCGGCGATATTGTGCATGTGGAAAATAATGTCGACCCAAAGCGCGACATCGAGGTAATAAATACCGAGCTAATACTGGCCGATTTGCAAACACTCGAAGCGCATATTGTCAAGGTACAAAAAGAAGCCAAAGCCAACCCTAAAGCCAAAGACATGCTAGACAATTTGGCTGCGCTAAAGCTTGATTTAGAGGCTGGCACCCCTGTCAACTTGAGTAAAAATGTTATTCAAGAGAATATTGCCGACCTACACCTGCTTACGGCTAAGCCGGTGATCTATGTATTTAACGTGAACGAAGAAACGCTAGTAAACGAAGAGCAAAAACGCGAGCTAAAAGCTCTAGCGGCCGAATCGCACGCGCTATTTATATGCGCAAAGTTGGAAGATGAGATAAAGGGCCTCGACCCAAGTGACGCCCAAGAGCTGCTAGAGAGTTACGATATTCCTGAACCCGGCCTAACCCAAATGATTCATGCCGCCTACGATATACTAGGCCTGCAGAGCTACCTAACCGCCGGGCAAAAAGAGGTACGCGCCTGGACGATTAAAAAGGGCTTCACTGCCCCGCAAGCAGCCGGTGTCATCCATAGCGATTTTGAACGTGGATTTATTGCCGCGCAAATCGTGGATTACTATGACCTCGTATCCGCCGGTAGCGAGGCCAATGCTAAAGCGGCTGGCAAAATGCGCACCGAGGGCAAAGAGTACGTGATGCAGCCGAATGATATCGTTGAATTTAGATTTAATGTTTAGGGGGAGCGCGCTCCCCCGCCTCACTAGCGAAGTGAATTCGCAAGTGAATCTCCCCCACCTAAAGCTCAGCTAACGCCTCGTACTACTTTATTTTCTTTAGGCAATAAAACCGCTCGGCGTTGCCACGAGCGCCTTTTACTTCGCTATCGGCTTTATCTTCCACCCTAAAGTATTGCTTTGCCCATAGCTCAAAGTCTTTTAAGATGGTGCGGCGTACGCCATCGTTTTTAATAACGCCACTACTAGTGATTTGCTGCCGGGTTGCTTCAAACTGTGGCTTTACCATGGCATAAATGCGCGTATTACTACCCGAAATACTCGCTACATGTGGCAGGATTTGCCGTAGACTAACGAATGACACGTCAATCACCACAATATCCGGCACCGTAACCGGCACAAAGTCACGAATATCCGTCTTTTCGTGCAGTTCAATGCGTGCATCACCACGCAAGCTCGGATGCAGTTGGTCGGTACCTACATCCACCGCATATACTTTGCTAGCGCCATGCTGCAATGCGTAATCGGTAAAGCCGCCGGTTGACGAACCGACATCAAGTACTGTTCTACCCGTAAAATCGATACCGAACTTACTAGCCACGCTAGCGAGTTTTAGCCCTGCCCTACTGACGTATTGTTCGGTTGCGAGTAGTTTAACCTCTGCCGCATCATCCGCAAAAAAGCCAGGTTTCGTAACCACGCGGCCAGCTACCGTTACCTTACCAAGGCGTATCCAACTTTCGGCCTGGCTACGCGTTGGTGCCAAGCCTTTTGCCGCCATCAGCTGGTCTAGCCGCTGCTTCACACTACTTCTTTCGTTCGCGGTATTCGCGCGTAGTGGTATCGACAGAGATAATATCGCCTACTTTAATGAATGCTGGTACTTTTACCGTTACGCCGGTTTCAAGCGTCGCATCCTTTAGCACGCTGCTAGTAGTATCACCTTTTACGACGTCTTCAGCGTACGTTACCTCTAGGTAAATATTTTTTGGTAACTCTACGTTTATCACACGGTCGCCAAAGAACTGCAGGGTTAGGTTCTCACCTTCTTTCAAAAAGCCACTCGCCTCATCGACGATATCAGCCGGCAGCTCAAACTGCTCGAACGATTCCGGATCCATAAAGAAGTAGGTTTCGCCGTCGTTGTACAAGTATTGCACGGTACGGTTACTCACTTCGGCTGGCTCAATTTTATCTTGCCCCTTAAAAGTCTTTGGTATCACCGCGCCAGTTATCAGGTTTTTCAGCTTCACGTTCACTATCGATCCGCCCCGCCCCATCACCTTTTGGCCGTATTCAATCACGCGGTAGGGCTGGCCGTCAATTTGGCACACCGTGCCTTTTTTAAGATCAGTTGGTTGGTACATGGTAGTCTCCTTTTGTGGTTAGGGTTGCAAAGTAATCGTCTAGGGTTTCGGCGCGGCGAATTAGCCGCACAGCGCCGCCAGGGTCTAGTAACAGCTCGGCGTGACGCAACTTGCCATTATACTGAAAGCCCATGGCATGGCCGTGCGCACCGGTGGTGTGTATGGCTAATATATCACCCATCTCGATAGATGGCAGACTACGATTAACGGCAAATTTATCGTTATTTTCGCACAAGCTACCGGTGATATCCACCTCGCCAGTCGCCGGCTCGGACTCTTTACCTAGCACCGTTATGTGGTGGTAGGCGTCGTACATGCCGGGTCGCATCAGGTCGCTCATACTGGCATCCACGCCAATATACGTTTTGTGGGTCTGCTTTTGATTAACAGCCGTCGTCACCAAATAACCGCTATCAGCCGTAATGTATCGGCCGTTTTCCATCACTATATTTGGGGCGCCAATCGCTGCCATATCCATGTCGCGGTAAGTACGCGCCAGCACCTCGGCAAAGGCCGCTAGGTCAAACTCGTGCTCGGCTGGCCGGTACGGCACACCAATGCCGCCACCAAGGTTGATAAACGCAAATTCTATGCCCACTTCGGCCGCCACCTGCTTGGCCGCCGCAAATATCGACCGGGCGATTGCCTCGTGATGTTTCCAGTCTAGTTCGTTGCTCAGCAGCATAGTGTGCATACCAAATTTAGTCACACCGGCCGCCTTCAGTTGACGATAGCTGGCTATCATATCGTCTAGCGGCATACCGTATTTGGCCTCTTTGGGCGAGCCGATAATTGATTCGTTTAGGCCACCAAATTCCAAATCGCCAGGGTTAAATCGGCAGCAAGCCACACTGGGCGCGCCAAATTTTGCCACATAGCGCTCCACCAGCGTCACATCGTCAAAGTTAATGATCGCCCCTAGTTTGGCAGCGTAGGCAAACTCTTCATCTAGCGTATTATTGCTGCTAAACATAATGTCTTCGCCAGCCATACCGCACATTTCGGCAATCGCCAGCTCGGCCAGGCTGCTACAGTCCGCGCCCATGCCTTCGCTGGCCAGCAGCTTCACAATCTCGGGGTTGGGCAGCGCCTTTACCGCAAAATAATTCCGAAAACCCGGTACACCAGCGTCCAGCATAGTGCCCTGCAGGTTACGGGCAACAAAACGCATCCGCGCCTCATCATACATATGAAAAGGAGTCGGATGCGTCTGTGTCACCTCTTTTATCGAATCCAGCGTAAATGGCAGCGCAAGATTCATCTACCAATTATCCTTGGGCAACAAATGGCATTAGTGCTAGGTGGCGGGCACGCTTGATAGCCACTGCTAGCTGGCGCTGCTGCTTGGCGCTTAGGCCAGTCTTAGCAATCGGCTCAATTTGGCCGTAAATATTGATGTAACGAGCCAGTGTTTTGATATCTCGGTAGTCAAAATACACTGGTGCATCTTTCTTAAATCGTTTCACGTTTCAATTCTCCTTAAAATGGAATCTCTGACAAATCGATAGGCTTGTCGTCAATATCCTCAATTACTACATCTTTAGATTTATTGCTATATGATGAGTTGCCAGCCGCTGGCACGCTATTGCCGCCGCCATCACCCCGACCGCCCACAAAGTTGAAGTCTTCTACAACTACTTCTACCGCCTGGCGCTTGTTGCCGTCTTTATCTTCGTAGCTGCGTTGGTCTAGCCGGCCGCTCACTAGCAAGCCCGAGCCTTTACCAACATACTGGGCGATAATTTCGCCAGCTTTGCCCCACGCCACACAGTTGATAAAGCTGGTTTGCTCTTGGCTTTGGCCATCTTGGCCCTTCCAGCTACGCGTTACCGCCAGGCTAAAGCTACTAACGCTTTGGCCACCAGTGGTGGTGCGGGTTTCTACGTCGCGTGTTAGGTTACCCATCAATATAACTTTATTAAATCCCTTTGCCATACTCCCTACTCCTTCGCCTACCCGTTATTTACTCTTCAGTTTCGTCGTCGTTGTCGTCGCCACGTTCGGCAGCCCGCTTTTTAGACTCTTCTAGCAAGGCGCGGCCTTTTTCGTCTACCTTCACCAGCAAGTAGCGCACTACTTCGTCGGTGATGTTTAGCGTGTTGCTAATTTTTAGTGGTGCTTCGGCTGGCAATTCTACGTTAAATTGCACATACACCGCAAAATCTTGGTTTTTTATGCGGTAAGCCAGTTTTTTCTTGCCCCAGTTATCTTCGGCAAGCACTTTGCCTCCGTTAGCAGTAACTAGTTTGCGCACCTTATCTAGTGGCGCTTCCAGATCCACTTCCAAATCTGGGTGAATAAGAACGGTTAGTTCGTATTCTTTCATATATAGAACCTCCTTTGGTATCCATATGGATGGTTACATCGTTGCGTGTAACCTTAGGTTAGTAACATCTGTAATTATACGCTATTTTGCATTGCCTGTCCAGAGGTAGTACAATATTCATCATGTTAGTTGCAATTCAAGGCCAAGCCGGGTCGTTTCATGAACAAGTTGCCAAGCAGTGGTATGGCAATTCTGTTGATATTTTGCCCTGCACCACCTTCCGCGACGCCTTTGACGCCTACGCAGGCGGCGAGGCCGATGCCGTGATAACAGCGGTAGAAAACACTATTTACGGCAGTATCAATCAAGTGTACCAGCTAATCGAGTCTTGCGAAGCGCCAATCGTCGGCGAAGTAAAGTTAGCTATCGAACAAATGCTGATTGCTCGCCCCGGCACCAAACTCAGCGACATCACCGAGGTGTATTCGCACCCCGTGGCCCTAGCCCAGTGCCAAAACTGGCTTAAAAAGCACCTACCCCAGGCCGAACTAATCGAATTTTTTGACACCGCTGGCGCCGTAGAATTTGTTAAGGAAGAAGGCACCACACACATGGCCGCCATCGGTGGTGAACAGGCTGCCAAACTATACGACATGCCAATTTTACAGCGCTCCATCCAAGATTCGCGCGACAACATCACCCGCTTTGTGGTGCTCGAGCCCACCACCCCACCAGTCGGCGCCAATCGCGCCTCGCTAGTCATCACCACCAGCCACCAGCCCGGCGCGCTGGTAGAGGTACTGCAGGTCTTCGCTACTGCCGGTGTCAACCTCGCCAAGCTCCAGTCCCAGCCCATCATCGGTCAGCCGTTCAATTACAAGTTCTTTATGGTGGTCGATACCGCCGGCCAACCACTGTACAAGCTAGTCGAGCAAATCGAAACCAGCGACCACCAAGTCACCCTGCTTGGCGAATACACCGCCGCCTAGGTGTGCATTTTATCACGCATATGCTAGAATAAACTCTATGAAACGGCGTGGGTTCACAGTTATCGAACTGCTAATTGTCATCATAGTTATTGCCATCTTAGCAACAATCGTTGTTGTGATGTTCCGCAACGTCCGCCAGCAAGCCTATCTTACCCGTGCCGAGGCCGAACTATCCTCTACCGCAAAGGCAATTCAGCTATTCCACACCTTCGAACGCCAATGGCCAGGCGATGTCGACCGCGGCAATGCACCGGCTGGCCTGACCCAGTACATGAACGGCAGCGTAGACTCATGGCCCACCGGCCCATGGCCAGGCAGCGTCTACGATTACGACAGCTTCAATGGCTCCGACGGCCAACTAGTCGTCCAAATTAGCCTACGTTTTTGCCCGATTGGCGGCCCACTATCGGCCTGTAACTTCCCTACCGAATCATGGGCTGATGGCTTTCAGGTCAACAGTAGTATGTACTGGTGCATCACTGGCAAATGCCGCCCCCACCCCAGCGAAAGCGACACCTACCCCGGCTACTGCCTCAACTGCCGCAACGATTAGTGAATTACAAGTATGGCGCCACTTGGCGTGAAAACTCCCAGTTGCGTCCTGGGTCGATATCATCCGCCCAAAAGAACGCCCCCTGAATATTTGGGTACTGCGCCTTGGTGGCATTATAGCTATCTAATATCACCTGGGCACTCTCGGAGGCGCTATAACTGGTATTACCGGCTGGCTGCAACATAAACCCAAGTAAAATCTTATTTTGCGGCACCCCAGCACTCACCATCGTGTTCATTTTGTCCAGGCACACCGGTATCAGTGTGGCCGCTTTGCGTGATTCTGGAAAATCGTATAACATTGGGCCGGTATAGTCATAGTTGGCGTGCCCCAGTGTGTTCAAAAAATTCATCCACTGCGATGTATAAATACCATACATCTGCGTGGTCACCCCTATCACAAACCCGCTGCCATAATAGCTCTTTAGCGACAAGCACGCCTCGCGCAGTGCCGCCGCCGTCCACGATGACGACCCAGCCTCTAGATCAATATCTATACCATTAATACCAAAAGTATTGACCATACTTTGTACACTACTCACCAGTTGCTGCGCCTGGGTAGAATTCGTCACAGTCACGCCACCCGAGCCAGCACCACCAATCCCTATCACCACCGGCTTGCCACTAGCTACCAAGGCGCGAATATCTGTAGCGTGGTCGGCATTCGATTGGCCGTTATTGGCCGAATACGATACATAGCCGGTGCCCGACGCACTAGACTGTGCCATACCCAGCGAATAGTGGTTCAGGTTATTTTTAACATCCGCCGGATAATCGCGCAATGCCGGCCCGGCCCAGCGATGATGCCACATTACCACCGTGGCGCCAGTGTTTGGCACCGCGCTTTGGGTTGTGGCGCTAGTGCTGGCGGTGTTAGACGTGCCGCCAGCTTGGTAGTTTGCCGTTAGTGTATAGCTATAATTAGTACCAGCGCTCAGGCCGGTGTCGCTATAGCTAGTGGCACCACCTGCTGGCGTAGCTATGGTAGTACCATTGCGCCGCAGTGTAAAGTTTGTCACCGCTGCACCACTGTAGCTCCAACTTAAGTTTATTTGGCTAGTCGATATACTAGTCGCTGTAAGGTTGGTTATATCCACCGTAACTGTTAGCAACTGCACCACCGCGCCCACCACCGCATTATCTAGCAGCCACTGCCCCGCATAGCCACTGCCCACGCCATGGCCAGACAATACATAGTGGCCGGCCGGTATGGTAGTGCCGGTTTCAGAACCGCTCGACGATCGATTATTAACTGATACAACCTGATTTGTTGTTATATTTACAACTACTTCCACACCGTACTGATTAGTCGGTGTCACCGTTTGACTACTGCTACGGGTGTACAGCACTAGCTCACTAGCGCCGCGCGCTATATCTATGCCGGTCAGTGTGTAGGTCGCCGAACCGATCTGCACCACATTTGCATTACTATTAAACGGTATTCCCGTGGATGTTGCTGCTGTGCGCTGTAATCGTCGAGCCAATCCCATACTATTTCCTAAAACAGCTGCTTATAGCGGGCGGCCGAATTTGGGTTAGTCGACGATACTCCGACGCCCGGGTAATATAGCTGGAAGTCGTTACTATAGCCTTCGCTTTGGTTAAAGTAGTTTTCGTACAGCAAGTTTCCAGCGCCAGTGCCACCATATGTCATGCCAAAATCATGAATATACTGTATGTAGTTTACGTCGTCGCCATTGCCGTAGCTATGGTCAACACCCCACTCCGAAATCGAAATCGGCTTGCCATGATCAAGTGCAAACTGGCGGTGCTGCATTAGCCCCACCGGCCCACCGTAGCCATCGACCGACTGGCCCAATGTAATCGCCGTACGGTAATGCCCGCCATACCAGTCGGTCGAATAAATATCCACATAGGCATCGCCCGGCCACAATGTACGCCAGTCATAGCTCTGGTTAACCGTGTTGCCGTTAGTGCCAAATACCAATTTAGCCTGGGGGAATATCGACTGCTTAAGATTATAGAAACGAATCCAGGCAGTTTTAAAGTTAGCAACATCACCAGCAGATACACTCCATGGGTACCAGCTACCATTCATCTCATGGGCAAAACGCACGCAGATATTTCCACTTCGCGGTATGCGAGTCCACTTGGTCTTTAGCGTATTCCAAAAGCTCGTCCAGTAGGCATCGGCCGACCCACTAGCCGCTTGCGCCCAGGTCATACCGCCATATATCGCACCAGGCGCTAGGTCTACCGTACCAGTAAAGTTGTAGTAGGCTTCACCCGAGTCAAACTGCCACAGGTTAGTCATTGCCTCCCAGCTAACATCCGACCAAGTTGTACCGGCTGCTAGCGGTGTACCGCGCCAGCTACCAAACCTGCCATCATCGCCAGCACCCTGGCAAGACGACCCCGACAGCCAACTACCCGAAGTACCGCCAGTAGTAGTAGCGGTGGCATTTACAGTGTTGCTGGTGCCGCCTGCCTGCAAATTACCAGTTAGCGTATAGGTGTACGAGCTGCCAGCGCTCAACCCAGTAGAGCTATAGCTAGTAGCGCCAGCCGCTGGCGAGGCGATCGTGGTGCCATTACGTTGCAGCGTGTAGTTGGTCAGCGCAGAGCCGCTATATGCCCACGATAGGTTAATTTGAGTATCCGATGCCACTACTGCTGTGAAGTTTGATATTGTACCCACCGGAACCGCCTGTATAAACGTGCCGTAGGCCTGTATTTCCCATATCGAGTTACCGTAGCTGCTATTCCAGCGGTCAACGCCAGTAATGCGCAGGTAGCGGCCCTGGGTAGTGCCACTAAGCGAAGTGAGGTTAATAGTTTGCGATAAAGTGTTGTTGGTCGCGCCAGTCGCCATCGTGCTCCATGTAGTACCATTGCTAGAAATAGATACCGAATAGTTCTGAATCGTATCGGCCGCAAACACAATCGTCACTTGCGATAGATTATATACAGCCTCAAGATCTACGGTTATATTAACTGGGCTGACCGGCTGGGATATCCAGCGCGTCGACGTATTGCCGTCGGTGATCAGCGCCGCCGAATGCCCCGGCTCATTTATCGAGTCGGTGACATCAGAAACAAAGGTCTTGCCACTCAATATATTTTCGCCACTAGCAGCCGCGTTCACAAACCGCCGCGCCAGTCGCCTAGCCCCAATTGACATCTACACTCCTTTTCTCAGTCTATCCTTATAATACCAAACCACGTTCAAATGTCTATATCGCTTATGACATAATCACCTACACATCGGTGCTGGCGCCATCCAGCTCATCTAGGCTGGTAATCAGCACATCGCGTGGGCGCGAGCCGTCGGCCGCACCAATTATGCCCTGCTCTTCCATTTCTTCAATTATGCGCGCTGCCCGGGCATAGCCAATCCGCAATTTACGCTGCAATAGGCTGGTACTGGCTTTGCGGGTTTCTATCACCACCCTGGCAGCATCGCGGAACATATCGTCGCCGCCCTCGCCGCCAAAGTCCATCACTACCCCGCCCTTGCCGTTTAATTGCACTGGCTGGCTAATAATTTCGTCGTTATACTGCGGCGCACTTTGCATACGCAGGTGGTCGGTAATCTTCAGCACTTCTTCGTCCATCACCCACGCGCCCTGGATACGGCGTGGCTTGGGCATGGTGACAGTCTTGAGTAGCATGTCACCCTGGCCTAATAATTTCTCAGCACCAGCCTGGTCGAGAATGGTCATACTGTCGATTTGGCTCGCTACGGTAAAGGCGATACGCGCCGGCACGTTAGCCTTAATCAGGCCGGTGATGACGTCTACGCTAGGGCGCTGGGTCGCAAGCACCAAGTGGATACCCACGGCACGCGCCTTCTGAGCGATGCGCACAATCAAGGCCTCAACATCACGCTTCGCCACCATCATCAGGTCGGCCATCTCGTCGATCACAATCACAATGTACGGCATCGTGCCTTCATCGACTTGCTGCATATTGCCGTCTTCATCGGCCACACTCACCGGCTTGCTTTTCACCTTTTCGTTATAGCTTTTAATGTCACGCACGCGCTCGTCGGCTAGCAAGGTGTAGCGGCGCTCCATTTCATTTACCGCCCATTTTAGGGCGCTCACCGTCTTTTCTGGCTCCACAATCACCGGTGTTAGTAGGTGTGGAATATCTTGGTATGGTGCCATTTCCACCTGCTTGGGGTCTACTAGTATCAGCTTCATGTCGCTTGGTGCGTTGCGGTACAGCAGGCTGCATAGCAACGTATTTATCATGACAGATTTACCACTACCAGTCTGCCCGGCTACCAGCAAATGCGGCATTTTGTTCAGCTCGCCCAGCACGGGGTCGCCCGAAATATCCTTACCCACCGCAAAGCCCAGCGGCTCGGCATTGCCCCGCCACTGCGGCGAATCCAGTATGCCGCGCAGGCGCACATCGGCCGCCTTTTTGTTAGGCACTTCTATACCCACGGCTTTTTGGCCCGGTATTGGCGCTTCCATGCGCAGGCTTTGGGCGGCTAAGTTCAACGCAATGTTGGTTTCTAGCGCCGTTATGCGGCTAAGTTTTATACCCGCTGGCGGCTTCAGCGTATACTGCGTGACCTTTGGCCCAATGTTCGCGCCTTCCATTTCCACATCAATATTAAATTCGTGCAGCGTATCTTGGATCACCCGAGCATTTTGCTCAATATTGCCAGCATCGGCTGGTTTTTGCTTCTTTTCTAGCATTTCAATATCGGGGAACTTCCAGTTGGGGTCACTCACCGCCAGCATGGCAGCGTTGGTGTCGCCATCTTTATCGGCGGCAATTGCTTTGGCGCTGTTTAGCTTTTCTTTGCGCTGCTCTTCAGGCGTTAGCATCGGTACGCCGGCGTTCAGCTTAAAGTCGGCCATCTTGGCTGGCTTGCCTTCTTCGGCCGCCTTGCGCATCACCTTCACATTTTCAGCATATTCGTCGGCCTCTTTGCGCTTAAATAAGTTCAATACATCTTGGAAGGTCAGCCGCAGTACAAACAGCCCGGTCACAATAATCAATAGCGAATATATAAACACCGCCACTGGCATATTCACCAACCCAGTCATAATACTATTTAACATATCGCCAATTACCCCGCCAGTAGAGGCCGCGCCATCTTGGCGAAACAGCCCAAACAGGCCGCTACACCACACAATCACCAGCACCGAGGCAAACTTCATAATCACTGGTAGCTTGTTGCCCTCGGTGCGAAACACCTGCACCGCTACATACACACCCACCACTGGCACCACATAGGTGGCCCAGCCAATCACTCGCAAACAGGCATCGCGCACCCAGTTTAAAAAGTCGCCACCACCGCCAAACCACGACACAATCAATAGTAACGAAAACGCAATCAGCGCTACCGCCGCGACTTGGCTCCAAAACCCAGTCGGCAGCTCGTGCTGCGGTGCCTGGTTTTTTTTGCTTTTCTTGCCCCTAGTGGATTTCTTTTTTGCCATAACTGTTTACTATTGTACGCTGTTTGTTATCTGTTTAACAGCTTATACTTACATTGTAGCATATTTTACTACAAAATGCAATAGTGGTTATGGCTTACCTACCAAAAACCCGGCTGGTGCCGGGTTGTGCATGGTTTGCGCTTAGTAGCCACGCGCTTCGCCCGGGGTGCGTGGTACCTGAGCTTCGCTATCGGGCACCTGCTTGGGTGGGAAGCGACGGTTCGATGGCGCGGGCATAAATGGCTTTTTGCCGCCGGCGGCTGAGCGTTGGCCACCCTGGCCGTTTGGTTGACCACCGTTGCCGTTGCCGTTTTGCGGCTTGCCGCCAGGCCGGCCAGTGGCACCGATTTCGTTGATGACCGGGATCACAATTGGCGTACGACGCGTTTGGTCGTACAAAATATGCGTTAGTTCATCTTTAATTTCTTTTTTAATGACCTCGACATCATACTTGCCCGCAAAGGCACGAGCGGCCTTCTGCTTAATGTACGCGCGGATCATACCCATCAATTCCTCGCTATCGCGCAGGTAAATAAACCCACGGCTAATGATATCGGGGCTAGTCAGCAGGCGGCCGCTACCGCGCTGGATGGTTAGCACCACCACAAACATGCCTTCTTGGCTCATGTGAATACGGTCTTTTAGCACTACTTCGCTCACAACCGCGCCGCTGTCGTCATACATGACGCCGCCCACATGCACGCGGCCAATCTTGCGCGCGCCTTCGTGGTCAAATTCTACTACGTCGCCGGCGTCGCACACAAATATGTTCTCTTTTTTAATACCACACTCTTTTTCGGCCAGCTCGGCATTGTGTACCAACATGTGGAACTCGCCGTGGTATGGGATGTAGTAGGTTGGGTTTACCGCCTGAATCACTTTTATATGATCTTCGTAATAACCGTGGCCAGAAAGGTGTAGCGGGCCAACACCAGTGAGGTGGGTTTTGCCGTTTTGAATAATTTCGCCGCCTTCGCGCATTAGGCCATCGACCGTGCGCACCACGTACTTTTCGTTACCCGGAATTGGGTTACTACTAAACACCACTACATCAGTGTTTTTAATTTTAATGTACTTGTGCGCGCCACTGGCCATGCGGTTAAGCACAGCACTAAATTCGCCCTGGCTACCGGTACACACAATTGTCACCTTGCTGTCGGGCAGTTTTATGATGTCTTCCATTTTCATGACGGTGTCTTTAGGCACTTTTATAGCCCCAGTGCGCAAGGCAACCTCTAGGTTTTGGATCATGCTGTAGCCGGCAAAGGCGACCTTGCGGCCGTGCTTTTGGGCTTCTTCCAAGATGAGCTGCATACGGTGCAGCTGGCTCGAGAAGCTCGAAATAATCACACGGCCATTAGGGTATTTATCCATCACCTCGCCCATGCTGTGCTGGATGTCAAATTCGCCGTGGGTGTGCGTGCCGTCCGACTCGCAGTTGGTCGATTCGTTCAAAAACACCAAAAAGCCTTCTTTTTGCTGCACTTCACTTAGGCGCGGAAAGTCGAACTTTTTGCCATCTACTGGGTTGTCTTCAATACGCCAGTCACCACTGGCCAAAATGTTGCCCACTGGGGTGCGCACAATCACCGCCGTGGCATCGGGTATCGAGTGGTTAACCCGCACCAGTTCGATGCTAAATGAATCACAAATTTGTACAATATCGTGGGCTTCGGGGTTCATTTCACGGTAGTCAGGCTCAAAACTGCCGTCGGTTTCGTCCATTTGGCGCTGCAACATACCGGTGGTAAATTTGCTAGCATACACTGGTGCCGGGATCTTAGCAATCAGGTGGCGGAACGCCCCCACGTGGTCTAGGTGGCCGTGGGTAAACACGTGGCCGCGGATACGGTGCTTGTTTTCCTCTAGCCAAGTGATATCGGGCGTAATGTAGTTGATGCCTGGGTAATCCGACCCTGGGAACAAAAAGCCCATATCTATCACCATAATGTCGTTATCGTACTCAATGGCCGTCATATTTTTGCCAATGCCCATTTCGCCCACACCACCAATTGGGATGATTTTAAGGGTTGGCCGGGCGGCACGCGGCTTTTTAGGCTGCATGCTTAGGCTAAATTGCTTGCCATCGTAGCCGTTAAAGCGCGATTTGTTTACCGGCACGTTAATAATGTGCTGGCTGGCCTGCATGTTTACACCTTCGCTGGTGCGGCGCTGGGCACGGAACACCTCGCCCTTTCGGGTGGTTGTGGCATTTAGCACGCTGTTGTTGGATTTTTGCTTAGCCTGCTGCGTAGCCGGCCGTTTTGCGGCATCATCTGCCTGTGGTTTACCGAGTCGTCGTTGACCCATAGTTTTTATATCTCCTTTTTTAGGTATAAAAATAATATAATTTCGTATTCAGATTGCGAGAGGCTAAGCAGTAGATTAGGTATTGCCCTCTCTCCAAAAGTGTTACTAGTATATCAAACCTGGTGATAAAAGTCAATGGCCGGCCAAAATTTAAGAGGGGCGATCTGTTACCAGACCGCCCCATTGCCCCGCGCGGCGACCATGGCCTAGAACCACTCGTCGCCGTCGAAGAAGAACACCCACACTCCGCCACAGGCGAGGAGTATGATGCCCAGCACAAGCAGCAGCATGTTGCCCACCGCCCAGCCCCAGATCAGCAGGATGACTCCCGCAATGATGCAAAGGATTTCCAACATGCCCACGCCTCTCTTGTGTGATATGAACGGGATATAGTGATTATAGTGTCGGCTATTACTTTTTACAAGCACTAGCACCTAGGCTTTGTACAGCAAACAATCCGTAAAATATATCAGCGATAGCCTCGCCTATATATTCGTGGGGATGCTTAGGTGGGTGCTGGGCGGGCTGGGGCTTTTTTGCTGACCTGATATGCGCCGGCGGCTTGGGCGGGTTTGATTTTGGCGGTGCCGGCGCCGGCTTGGGCACGGGTTTTGGTATTGGCTTGGGTTTTTGTGTCGGTTTTTTTACCAAATTTGCCATCACCGTCGGCTGGCTATCATCTAGCAGTTCCTTTAAGTACGAGGCTTTTATAACTGGCGCATAGTCACCGCCGCCATAATCACCAATCTGCTCGGCCAGCTGCGGTGGGCACTCGCCCGGCGTTTTGGTGGGGCAAATATTGGCCAGCGGGCAGCCCATACACAAATTCACCGCGCTGCCGGCTAGCTTGGGCGGTACATCGGGGCGCGGGCGCCGTTTTTTTAGCAGTTCGGGCTGTATCATTCAAAAAACACCTCGGTGCTAATGTGTTCGGGCGCCACCCCGCCAGCCGTCAACCCCTGCCACATATCACGCACAAACGACACCGAACCACACAGCAAATACATAGCGCCGGGCTGCACGCAACTGGCCGGCACAATGCGCGTGGCGTGGGCGGCAAATGGCAAATTACCCTGCCGGGTGATGTAAAACTGGGCACCAGTAACCGCTTTAGTAATCGCCGCCCGGTGTGGCATAGTGTGGGCATGGGTGGCCGAATAATGTAGCGTGATGGCGTGCGACGGATTGGCGGCCAACTGGTGCTTTATAACGCTCCAAACCGGCGCCACCCCCACGCCAGCCGCCAGGCACACCAGCGGCGCGTCGGTTACTGGGCTAAAGTCGCCATAGGCGGCCGAGCAAGTAAATGTATCGCCCAAGCGAAGATCACACAGCCGGCCCGAATATTCACCCACCCGCTTGACCGTAATGCTAAGTAGCGGCTGGTGCGGCGCGCTAGACAAACTGTAGGCCTTGCCCTCGGGCCGCGAGCCGCCATCAAAAAACACTGTAATATACTGCCCTGCCTGGTAGTGAAAGTCCGGCACACTAAAGTAAATTATGTGGATGTCTGGCCCCACCGCCACAACTTTTTTTACGCTTGCTTCATATTTTTCCATCAGTGCACCACACAATCGGTTACATAATTTTGGATAATTTTTTGGGCGGCGCGCATGGCGCTAGCATCAAAACTTTTGGCACCAGCAAAGCTAGGGCTAACCGTGTGGCCAGGGCGAAAGGCCTGCAGCGCAAAGCGCTTGGCGCCAGCAACCAGCCGGCCAATCGCCTCAAAATCCTCCACACATAGCTGCGAATCAACAATCGTCGTGCGGAACTCATGGTCAATGGTTTTTATCAGCCCAATGCTTTCCTGGATGGCCGCCAAATCCACCGGCCGGGCGGCAATCGCCACATATTTTTCTAGCGGGCCTTTAATATCCATGGCGATAAAGTCCACCAATTTTTCGTTAATTAATTGGCGCAGCACACTCGGGTTGGTACCATTGGTATCTAATTTTACCCTAAACCCCATAGCCTTCACCTGGCGGATAAACTGCGGCAAATCTGGCTGCATAGTTGGCTCGCCGCCGCTGATGGCCACGCCGTCTAGCAGGCCGCGGCGAGTGTGCAAAAACGTCAGCACCTCGTGCGCTGGTATGGCGCCAGCGTACTGCTCGGGCAGCACCAGCTCAGGGTTGTGGCAGTAGCCGCAGCGCATGTTGCAGCCAATGGTAAACACGCCCGCCACCACATACCCCGGGTAGTCAACGGTGCTAAATTTTTGGATACCACCAATTTGCATCGTGCTACTGAGCCACTTTATCGTAATGTTCGCGGATGGCAAATTCGGCCTTTTTGCCATTGTTCCACTGCTCTACCGGGCGCAAAAATCCCACCACGCGCGAGTACACTTCGCACGCCTCTTGGCACTCGGGGCACTGCTGCCGCTCACCCAATATATAGCCGTGGTTGCGGCAAACGCTAAAGCTAGGGCTAAACGTAAAGTACGGCAAGTGGTAATTGGCAGTTATTTTTTTCACCAAACTTTTCAGCGTTTTAGCATCGGGCATGCGCTCGCCCAAAAAGAAGTGGATCACCGTACCGCCGGTATATTTGGTTTGCAGGTCATCTTGCAGGTCGAGTAGCTCAAACAAATCGTCGGTGTAATTGACCGGCAAATGCGTGCTATTGGTGTAAAACGGATGCTCCACCGCTGCCCCTAGGCCGTTGGCAAAGTGCGCCGATTTCGGGAAGTCGCGTTTATCGATCCGCGCCAGGCGGTAGGTTGTTCCCTCGGCCGGCGTGGCCTCTAGGTTGTAGTTGTTGCCGGTGTTTTTTTGAAACTCCACCAGCGTGTCGCGCATATAATCCAGCGTCCGCTCGGCAAATTCCCTACCCACTCGGCTACCGATATCTACCCCCAGCAGGTTTTCGGCGGCTTCGTTCATGCCAATTAGGCCGATGGTCGAAAAGTGATTTTTCCAATATTGGTTAAAACGCTTTTTAATATCGCGCAGGTAAAATTTGGTGTACGGGTACAGGCCGCTATCGGTCAGCTCCTCTAGCTTGGCTCGCTTAACTTCTAGGCTGTCGCGCGCCGCTTCCATCAGCTTTAATAGGCCTTTACGAAAGTCGGCTTCGCCACTGCTTTTTAGGGCCAGCCGTGGCAAGTTTATGGTTACCACGCCCACGCTGCCGGTCATTGGGTTGCTACCAAACAGCCCGCCGCCGCGATATTCTAGCTGGCGGTTATCGATGCGCAGGCGGCAGCACATGCTGCGTGCATCCTCGGGGCTCATGTCGCTATTTACGAAGTTCGAAAAGTACGGTATGCCGTATTTGGCGCTGGCCTGCCACAAATTTTCTATCACTGGGTTGTCCCAATTAAAATCTTTGGTGATGTTATAGGTGGGTATCGGAAAGGTAAACACGCGGCCGTGGGCATCGCCCTCTTCTAGTACTTCTAGTAGCGCCTTATTAAATGTGTTCATTTCTTTTTGGTGGTCGCCATAGTTGGTAGCGGCTAGCTTGCCGCCAATCACCACCGGCTGCCCCTGCATATATTCCGGGCACTCAAGGTCTAGCGTGATGTTGGTAAATGGCGTCTGAAAGCCAACCCGTGTGGGCACATTTACGTTGTACACAAATTCCTGCAGCGCCTGCTTCACCTCTTTGTAGGTCAGCTTGTCGTAGGCAATAAACGGTGCCAGCAAGGTATCAAAATTGCTAAACGCCTGTGCGCCGGCGGCCTCGCCCTGCAGGGTGTAAAAAAAGTTTACCACCTGCCCCAGCACAGCCCTAAAATGCCTAGCTGGCCGGCAAGAAATCTTATTCGCCACGCCAGTAAAGCCCTCGCGCAGCAGGTCTTGCAAATCCCAGCCCACGCAGTACACGCTCAATAGGCTTAGGTCGTGAATATGCATATCGCCAGCCCGGTGCAGCGCCCCGATTTCGGGTGTATAAATTTTTTCTAGCCAGTAGGTTTTGCTAATTTCGCCGGCCAAATAATTGTTCAGCCCCTGCAGCGAATAGTCCATATTGCTATTTTCGTTCACTCGCCAGTCGGCTCTGGCCAGGTATTGGTCCACCAGGTCAATGCACTCGACTGTCTGGTTTTTCGTGGTGTTGGTTTGCGTCATATATCCCCCTTTTTGGTCTGTTGTAGCATTAGTATAATGCACGCCCAAAAATGGTGATGTGACCGTAATCACGCTATATATAGTGTTATGTACAACAATAGGCCGCTAATTGTGGATTTTCGCCAGTTTTGCCGCCGCTATAAAATCGCTTACTAGCGTTGCCCGCAACCGGCCGTTATATAGCGCCGCCGCGGGGTGGTACAGCGGTATAATGGTGCGCCGGCGACCACCAATTTGCAGCTGCTGGGCCTGGCCATGGTCACGCCCAATTTGCATACTGGGCATAAACGCCAGGCCACTGTGCCGCCCCAGCGTTATAATCACTCGCGGGTTAATAATTTCTATTTGCCGCAGCAAATACGGCCAAAAAGCTGCCTTTTCGGCTGGCCGTGGGTCGCGGTTATTTGGCGGGCGGTATTTTACAATGTTTGTAATGTAAACATCTTCCCTATTTAGCCCAGCCGCCGCTAGCATCTCGTTCAAAAACTTACCGCTAGCGCCCACAAACGGCAGGCCCATTTCATCCTCTTTTTTGCCCGGTGCTTCGCCAATAAACACGATGTCGGCATCTGGGCTGCCATCGCCCATCACCAACTGCATAGCCTGCGCCGCCAATTCGGGGCACACCTCTGCTGCCAGTATTTCTGCCTTCAGCGCATCAAGTTCCGTTTGTTTTGTCATATACCTAGCATAGCGCATTTGCCCGCACAAAAAACACCGCCCGTGGTGTGGGCGGTGTTTTTGTTAGTTTTAGAGTGCTACTGCTCAACACCCTTCATGGTTAAACTTAGGCGGCCGCGCTCATCGATGCCGTCTAGCTTTACGTTCACCATTTGGCCCTCGCTTAGGGCATCGGTCACCTTTTCTAGGCGTTTGTCGCTAATTTGGCTGATGTGCAACATACCATCGGTGCCAGGTAGGATGTTTACGAAGGCACCAAAGTCTTTAATGGTAACAACTTTACCCTTGTAAATTCGCCCCACTTCAGGCTCTTCGGTTAGGCCACGGATCCATTCTAGGGCGCGCTCGATACTCTCTGTATCAGAGCTTGCAACCGTAATAAGCCCGTCGTCTTTGATGTCAATCATTGCGCCGGTTTCGGCAGTAATCTTGTTAATTACCTCACCGCCCTTACCTATCACGGCACCGATCTTTTCTGGGTTGATCTTGATCTTTTCGATACGTGGCGCATATGGGCTGAGTGCGGTACGTGGCGCCGCAATTGTCGAAAGCATGTGCTCGAGGATGTGCTTGCGGCCAGGGGTGCTGGTGCGGATAGCAAGCGCCAACACGTCAACGGGTAGGCCGTGGAGCTTCATATCCATCTGTACGGCCGTGATACCCTTTTCGGTACCCGTTACCTTAAAGTCCATATCACCAGCAAAATCTTCGGCATCGGCGATGTCGCTCAGCACATATGGCGTGTCGCCGTCCATCATCAGACCCATGGCGATGCCACTTACCGGTCGTTTTAGCGGAACACCGGCGTCCATCAGTGCTAGCACGCTGCTACAGGTTGCCGCCATGCTTGTGCTACCATTTTGGCTCATAATCTCAGTGACGCTACGGATAGCATACGGGAATTCTTCCTCGCTCGGTAATACCGGTAGTACGGCACGCTCGGCCAGATACCCGTGACCGATTTCGCGTCGGCCTGGGCTACCAAGGCGGCGCACTTCGCCTACCGTATAGCCAGGTGCGTTGTAGTGGTGCATGTAGCGTCGTTCACCGTCGGTAACTTCCATGGTGTCAACAATTTGCGCAAAACTGAGTGGAGCGAGGGTAACAATATTCATACCCTGAGTAACGCCGCGCGTAAACAGGCTCGAACCGTGCGTACGTGGTAGCACCCCTACTTCGCTTGATAGCACACGGATTTCATCTAGCTTGCGGCCATCTGGGCGCGTCTGCGTTTCTACAATACCGCGGCGCACATCTTTGTGCAGCGCCATCGTAAAGGCTTCGTCGTATTCATCGCGCACAGTATCGTACTCTTCGCCAAGCTTTTCGGCCATTTCTTCGTGGAACTTCCAACGGAGCTCGTTTACCATTTCGTTGCGCTCTGGGTACGGGTGGTGGAGCTTTTCGCCTAGCTTATCATGCGCCCACTCGTCTACTACCGCCTGGATTTCTTCGTTTGGCAATACCAGCTGGTATTCAATCGCGTCTTTAGCAACCTTTTCAGCTAGCTCGCGCTGCAACTTAATAGCTGGCTGCATCGCCTCGTGCGCCCAGGCAATTGCCTCTATTACTACTTCTTCATCTACTTCATTGGCACCAGCCTCTACCATCACGACGCCGCGCTCAATCCCGGCAACTACCAGGTCTAGGTCGCTTTGTTCGCGCTCTTCAGGGCTGAGGAATGCCTTAAACTCGCCATTGACACGGCCAACGCGCAGGCCGGCTACCGGGCCGTCAAATGGTGCACCGCTAATGCTTAGCGCTGCGCTTGCGGCAATCATCGCCACCATATCTGGGCGGAACGCAGGATCCATGCTGAGGACGCTGGCAACCACCTGCACTTCTGCACGGTAGCCCTTCGGGAATAGCGGGCGGATTGGACGGTCAATAATGCGGCCAATCAGGATTGCTTCGTCGCTTGGCCGGCCTTCGCGCTTAATAAAGCGGCTACCGCTAATTTTGCCAGCTGCATACATTTTTTCTTCGTAATCCACACTAAGCGGGAAATAATCGAGCTGCACTGGGCGGCTACCAATTTGGGTGGTGCCCAGCACCACGGTATCACCATACGTTACCAGCACGCTAGCGGTGGTGCGGAAACCCACGCGGTTGACTTCTAGGGTGAGTGGCTTGCCACAAAGTTCAGTGGTAACAGAAAAAATTTCCTTGCCACTAGGGTTAATAATCGACATATACTGTCTCCTTTCGTTTTCTGTAGAGAGTAACAGGGGCAAAAGTTCGCGTGCTCAAACTTTTATCTCTATCACCTTCTACAGTGGTTTTACTTTTATCATTATACCACATTCCTTGTCGTATGATAGCGTTCATGCTTGCCTTTTCAGTGGTTTACTAGCAAAATACTATGTAGCACGCTTACTGTAAGCGAGCACCTACTAGAGAGGAGAGAACCATGGGGTTCCTGACCACGGAAGACCAGGCGGCGCGTGACGCAGCACTTGAGACGAAGCGCCAGCAAGTAGCCGCCCACGCAGAGGCGGTGGCGGCAAGGATGCGCCAAATCAGCCAAGAGACGGCGACGGAACACCAAGCCGCCCGCCAGGCGATCGTCGACGAGCTGTTCGCCAGCCTGCGACGCAGCTTCCTCAAGGGCGACGACCCCTACGTTGGCACCACATGCGTGGGCAAGAAGTACGTACCACGCCCGCGCCATCGCTTCGCTGCGCAGCCAGGAGCTAGGCGGCACCCCGTGTTCGCCGTGCTATCCGAGGCATCCGCCAAGGAGGAATCCCAGGAAATGGTTGCGATCCAAGCGCTCGTTGATGAAATCGATGATAGCTATGTCGTGAGCTACCTGCTGAAATACTCGCGGACCCACGGTAATTCCGGACCGCTGTCGCTAGTGACGAGCATCGAGTTCACGCTCAGCCCGCGCGAAGTCTAAGCCATAAGCCCCTCACATACCCTGCCAACCCCACTCTAATGGGCGCGGCAGGGTTTTTTTTAATTTACTAAACCATCCCGCGCAGTACGGCTTCGATAGCCCGACGGTATTCGGCAGCGGTTTTGCCTAGCATTGAATCGTTTGATGGACGTTCGTTCCAGATTGACGAATTAGGGCTAGTTTGCGCGGCCGATAGAGCCTTTATGGCGGCTAGCGCCTCGGCCGATGGCGGCGTATTTTTATCGTTTATAGTACGCATAATTTCTTGCACCTCAACGCCGCGCTGCTGAGCCATATCTTGCACCACAGTTTCCATAAATTGTTTCATCTGCGGCGACTGCTTGGCGACTTCCATCACGTAGCGCAGTGCGTTACCCTTGGCTTTTAGCTCGATATCACGCTGACGCTCGGGTGCTGGCTTTTCGGCCACGACGGGTGCTGGTGACTGTTCCTTGGCAACAATTGGCTCGGCTGGAGCTTCTATAGGCTGCTTAACTTCAGCTATAGCCACCTCGGGGTGGGTGGCGCGGGTTACTTCGGCTATCACCTCTTTTACCACTGGCAGTTGCTCCTCGATAATCGGCTCGGCGTCTACCATTACCACTGGCTCTTGGTCGTTAGGTGGATATATAACATCTATTTTCTGGGCGGCTTCCGTCTCAGCATCAGATACAATAACCTCGGCGTCAATCAGCCGTCCACCCTCGCCCAACACCAAGCGCAAATCAACCCCCGGCTCTAGATTGCCGGTCTCTACATGTATATCGCCGGCTGGCGTGGTGTGGTGTTCGTAGGTAAGCACCGGTCGTGACCGTAGCCACGCTTCAACATCCGTTACCAGCTCTTCGCCCATTTGTTTCAGCACTTCCTCTTGCAGCTCGGCTTCGTGGTTAGGGCTGGCGTTATGGATTTTCTCGGCCGCATCGCCTAGCGACACCCGCTCGCCAGTGCCGGCATGGGTAAAGCCGGGCTGGCGACTTTCCATCTGCTGCTGAGTAAAAGATGATTGGCCATTGAATATATCTAGCATTTCGCTAGTAGTTTTGCCCTCGCGCACCCACTGCGGCATTTCGTTTAGCCAGGTGGCAAAGTCTTTTGCACTGCCAGGCGTTTCAGCCATGGGCTGCTCGGTGGCGGCTGGAGTCGCTTCAACAACTGGCACTTCACCCCGTAATTCAGCTTCGCGCTGGGGCGACATGCCACTTTCGGTGCCAAAATGGATACGGCGGGTATGCTTTTCCTGGGGCGTGTAATCAGTAGCCGTAGCTACGTTAGCTGGCGCACTGGGGTACTCCATCACCCTGGTTGGCGCACCAATATTTACAATTCTTTCTAGTTCCTCTGGCGTAAGAGCATTATCTCTACTACCGTTCGTCTCAGGAGTCATGCCAGCCTTGCTCAAACTAAACCGTTCGCCTGGATGTTTATCCCTCCAGTCTGCGGCAGGTGTCTTTGGTGAGTTTTCAAATGATGGCATGTTTGTTTGTTTTTAGTTATCTATAACAATACTAGCAAATTTTGGCCAGTTTGTCAAGGTGTAACACCTTGGGCACTAGGTAAAGATGTACTCAATTACATCGTTGCCGCGGCGGCAAAGATGCTGAATACCATCTGTTTGGTCTGGATTCCCACCTGTAAACTCTTGTGAATTCATGGTTATAGTTTCATTATATCATACTTTTGTTTTTTATGCAATAATAATATGTATTAACATAACCATAATCGTCGCTAAAGTGGTAAAATGGGGGCATGACAGAACGATTAGAGATACTGTACAAGAGTGACGAGATAAAACAGCGAACCGGTCGCGTGGCACGGGAAATTGCGGCGCGGTTTCAGCCTGGCGGTGATTTTGACGACACGCCGCTATTTATAGCCCTACTAAAGGGTGGTGCGCCCTTTGCCACCGATTTAATGCGCGAATTAACCCAGCAATACCCCAATATGCACCCCGAGCTAGAATACATGGCGACATCGCGCTACCCCACCGGTGAAAACCCGATTGGCGAAGCCGAAATAGTGGTGGATATTGCCCCCGAAAAGGTGAAAAACCGCAATGTAGTAGTGGTAGATGACGTGCTAGACATGGGCGACACCTACCACAAGGTGCGCGAACATTTGCTGGGCCTGGGTGCGCGCTATATTGCCCTGGCCGTGCTGGTAGAAAAGGATATTCAGCGCCAAAACGGTATTGAGGCCGATTTTGTGGGCTTTAAAGATGTAACCGGCTGGCTAGTGGGCTATGGCATGAACGACGGCGCCACCGCCCCCGAGGCCTACCGCTGGGCAGACTATATTGCACGCATAGCGCCAGGCGACACCCCTGATACACCGCCACAACTGGCCAGTGTCTAGGCAGCCAAGATAGCTTTTAGGCGATTATGCAGGCGGTCGATCCGCTTTTCGGGCGTGATATCCTCACGCACCTGCGAACGCGCCATTAGGCCGGCGGCAGTCAGGCCGCGCACGTGGCGCGAGCAGCCTAGGTCGGCACACACTAGGTGCGATACCGTGCGGCGCGCACCCTTGGTTAGCGTTAGCACGGCGCTAGCGGTGCCGGGCTGCCAGGTGGCGCAAATATCGCAAATAACCGAGGCAACTTGGCCGCCCGCCCTAGCGGTGCGCGGCACTAGGCTAAACGGCGCCACGTATTCACCATACAGCAGCACACCCTCGCGGCCGGATTTATCGGTCACCGCCAAAAAGTCACGCTGTTGCCAATCGGTAATTTCCTCTGGCGCATAGCGCAGTATCCGCCGTAGCCGCGGCCGCACGCCGCGGCCGGCCATAAGGTTTGCAAATTCGTCCCGGCTCAGCGGGCTAATCATTAATCTGCTCCTTATACCACTCGGCAAACACCGCGTAGGCGTCTTCAAAGCCGGCGGCTTTGCCTAGGGCGTAGCTCTCGTCGTGCGATAATAAAGCCGATACTACTTCACTTCCCTGGGGTATAAATAGCCTACCCAGCCCACCCCAGCCTATGTCGCCTTTTTGGCTATAACTAGTGGCAATAGTTCCCCAATATTTGTTATCCGAAAATGAGTGTAGCTTGCCAGATTCATCAACGAATATTAAGTTACTGGTAAAGTATGCCCGGCGGTCATCTACGCCCTCCATCAACTTCAATATGCCATCTGGTCCAATTGTATAAAAAACGTATTTTTGGTACACACCCGGAAAGCCGCCCAGGGATGGGATATGAAAAGCGCTGTCATCTACTACTAGCGGCACGCCTAGCTGCTGGTAAGCCTGCCGCGCCTTGGCCTCGGCCACCTCTAGCGCTTCGTCGGCTTGCTGCTCGGTCAGGTCAAGCGGCTTAGCCACCACCCGCACGGCAATACCCAGCCTATCAAAATGCTGCTGCAGGGTTGCCGCCTTGGCTTTGTTGGATGTCGCAAATATCAATTCTGTCATATTACCTCCGTTATTTCGGCTTTTATAGCGCCAAATTCTACGGTGTCGCCCAATTTGCGGCCTAGCACCGCCAAGGCGATTGGCGTGCCACTACTCACCCAGTACACGCCGTCAGCGTGCTTTCCAGCTTTATGTGTCCAGTTACCGGCCAGCTTGTATTGGCGGCCGTTACTCAACTTTACTGTATTGCCTACTCCTATAGTGCCGCGCTTTTTCTTTGGTGCCACTAGTGTACTGCTACGTATCAGGCTGCGTAGTTTATGCAGCTCGGCGGCATACATCGCCTGGGTATCACGCACCGCCTCAAACGGCGAATTATCGTGCCAAGTTTCGCTGCTTTGGGTAAAGGCATCTCTAAAATCCTCGCCCAAATCCTGTATCAGCTGCTCTAGCTCGGCTATGCGCTGCTCGGCCGCCACCCTATCTTCGGGTAGTAAATATACTTCCATTAGTAATAATCCTTTTTCATTTATGTATAAAGTGTGCTATTGATTCGGCTCGTCCGAATGTAGCTAGATGCAGTTATTGTACCACACTACATGTTGCGTGCATAAATTGCCCGTATAAGCACAGGGTCAAGCGGCGAATCGGCCAAAATTTGCGCCGACACCTTAGCCAAAGACCCCATATTGGCGTACAGACGCCTATACTCAACTGGTCGCCCCAGCTCGTGTGCGTGGTCAATCCCCATTTTCATGCCACGGCTAATGCCTAAATCATCGTACACCACCGTTGCCGCGGCATTTTCGCCGATAGCCAAGCCGGCGGTAATTCCCATAAAGCGTTCATCCTTATCGGCATCGTCCAGCATTTGCGTGTATAGCAAGTGGCTGGCAAATGGCGCTTCGCCGCGATACAAGCTATCGCGCATACCCACTAGAGCATAGGCCACATTGCGCACAATATCACCGGCATTATCTGCCCCAAACGGGCTTTCAAATTGTACTACTCGGCGTGTTTCGGCCATAACCCCTCCTTCAGTAAAGTACCTTGTAGTATAGCTATGGCATTTGCCAAACGCAAGCACAGGCGGCATACAAAAACTCCCTCGTCTAGGCGAGGGAGTTTTGGCGGCTACTTACGTAAGCCTAGTTTGTCTAGCACAGCTTTGTAGGCTTCAAAGTCCGTAGTTTCGAGGTATTTTAGCAGCTTTTTACGCTTGCCTACCATCTGGATTAGCCCGCGGCGCGCCATGTGGTCGTGCTTGTTGGCCTTTAGATGTTCAGTCACCTCTTTGATACGAGCCGTCAAAACCGACACCTGAGCCTGAGGGCTACCAACGTCAGTCTTTGAAACCTGAGTCAAAGCTATAGCTTTCGCTTTGTCATCTTTTGATATCATAGTTAGCAATTTTATCAGATATCAGGCTACTTTTCAAGCCCAATTGATCGCAAATGTGTATTGCGCAGCCTTCCCTGGCGCTAGTTGCTGCGCTGTGCCATCAGCAAAGGCGTTGCCGTCGTTGGTCGGCTCGACGCAAAAGTAGCCGGCTAGGTCGTCGGTCCACAGCGCCCACAGGGGGAGGTTTTTGGACGATAATTGCAGGGTGCGGCCGGCTAGCTGCAAGGTGCGCTGGTTGCCGCTGGCAAATTGCGTGCCGGCAAATTCGGCTAGGTCGCTGTAGGTTTTGCCATCTAGCTGCACCGCCTGCCCACCCCTAAAAAAGTAGGGGTGAAAGGCTGGTGACACTTTTACGGGGGATGTGCCCTTGTTTTTTAGCGTTAAACGCATTTCTAGGCTGTGCTGCTGCAAAGTATAGGCCAAAGACGAATCCATACCCATATAGTCGCCCTTGCCCGCTAGCGTAAGCTCTACGCGCGTTTCAGACCTATCGGCAACCCCCCATTCGCTAATGCGACCAAAGCCGTGTTGCGCTAGGCCGGATTCGCCGCCCGGGCCAAAGTTGGGCAGGCACACATGGCAGCCACCACGCAGTTTTTCGCTGCCATCGGGCGCAGTTAGCGTGCGTTTGGGGTACAATATATCGCCGTTTTCATCGGCTAGGTTGGTAATGTAGCCGCCGTGGGTCGATATAATCGCCTTGGCGTCGCCGTTATATAGTTCTATATCCATAATTCCCCCTATTTTTGCTGTATAAATTGCTCGATTTGCTGCGCATTATCCACCTGCCAATCGGCAATTTGGGTGCGCCGTAGGGCGCTGCAGTACGCGCCAGTTCCTAGCGCTGTGCCGATATCTACCGCCAGGCTACGTATATAGGTGCCGCTGCCCACATGAGTGCGAATTTTTAGCCGCGGATAGTCGTATTCTAGCAGCTCTAGGCTGTGGATCGTCACCGTACGTTCGGGGATTTCCACCTCTTTACCGTCGCGAGCCAGTTTGTAGGCGCGCTGGCCGTTGATTTTAATAGCACTAAAGATTGGTGGCCGCTGAGTAATCTCGCCTACAAAGCCCGCTAAAACTTCCTCTACCCTTTGCAGGGCCAGGCCCTGTAAATTGGGGTTTTGTGGTGTGGTAGTTATTTCGCCTTCTGGGTCACCGGTAGTGCTGGTTTGGCCTAAAGTAATTTCGGCTTCGTACACTTTATCTAGCTTCAAAAATTCGGTGGCCTTTTTGGTGGCGTCGCCCAGCAATATCACCAATAGCCCGGTGGCAAACGGGTCTAGCGTGCCGGCATGGCCGACTTTTAGCTGGCGTTTGGTTGGTTTTTCGCCCTTATCGGTATAGCTACGCCGGATTTTGCCGCGAATTTTTGCCACCACATCAAAGCTGGTCCAGCCGGCTGGTTTGTCGATTAGTAATATACCTTCATCCATTACTTACAGTATAGACTACTGGCCAGGAATCTTGAACTGCGCTGGGTCGGTGCTAGCAGCTGGCGCGGCGGGTGCTGGGGCAGCTGGCGGGAAGACGTCGCCAAGAGTATCAGGCACCGATATACCTAGGTCAACAGCAGGTGCGGCGGCCGCAGCATCTTCACCTGGCAGCGGTGGCAAGGTACTAAAATCTGGCATAGGCGGTAGCGGTGGCAGTGGTGGCAAATTAGCAGCCGAACTGTCGGCAGCGGCTGGCGCGCTAGCAGTTGGCGTGCCAAAGGCTTGGTCAATCGCCGCCCGGGCCTCATCGTGCGCGTTGCGGTTTTTGGCATCGATTTCGGCTAGGGTTGGAGCCGGCGTGCTGGGCAATGGTGGCGCTATAGCCTCGGCCTTAGCAGTTGGCTGGGTGGTATTAGCTGGGTCGTCAAAAATGTCGCGTACCTCTGGCTCGGCTAAATTAGTGGCAACTGTGGCATTAAGTGGCGATTGCATTATAGGCGCGCCAGCAGCATAGGGCGAGCTGCCGTGGCTTAAAATAGTGTGGTTTTTGTCATCCTCTGTTTGGCGACGCTTTTCGTCGGCCGCTTGCTCGGTGGTGGCATTTAGTGTACCACCTAGCGATGGCTCGGCTGCCTCTTGGTCGCTATGAGCCTTCCATTGGTCGGCGCCCACAGCACCACTTAGCGGTGCTGGCGCGGCTAGTGGCGGCAAGCTACTAGCCGCAGCCATTGGTATTTCCTTATCGATATCTAGCGCTGGCGCACTAGCCGGTGTCGCAACCGCCAAATCTGCGGCCAGCTCTTGCTCGGCGTCCTCGGTGCTGTCGGCCCGCTTTGCTAGGGCTTCCTCTGCCCTACCTAAGGCTTGGTCAGCCTGCTTGCTGGCGACCTCTTTAGCCACTTCGTCAACATCACCCTTAAGTTCGTGCGATATATTTAGCGCCCCAGCACCATCATCAGATTTTTTAGATTCCTTTTCAGGTGTTTTATCCTCTTCAATCGGCACCCCGTCGCCATCATTGCTGTTGCGGATAGGCCCAGTGGCCGCTGGCAAGGCTTGCTCGTCGGCCAGTTTGGTAGCAATCAGCTGCTGGTTGGCGCCGGCCGACATCAGTTGGGCGGCGATTGTCATGGCCTTGGAATTAGTTTTAGCATTGCTAAAGCGCTCGGTAGCAGCCACAATACTGGTCAAAAAGGCGGTGGCAATTTGCTCATCTAGCAAACTTTTGTCTTGTTTTAGGCCGTCGGCAATCTGGAACAGCAGCTCGCCGTAGCTGCTAGCGCTGGCGTCGTTCCACTCGATACCGCCTAGCTTGGTGGGCTCGCCCAGGCTAATCGCCGCCACGGTGGCATCGTGCAATATACGACCATGACTCTCTAGGGCGCGGTCTAGGTCGGCCTCGCTTTGCACGCCAATCGCCAACACTACCTCCACATTGTAGTCGCCCTGGCTAAATTCTAGGTCTTTATCGCTAATTGTTGTGCGGTACGGCGTGATAAATATTTTCACCATGTCATCCACCACCTTGTAGCGCAGGTGGTCGGCCTTTTCTTTATCTAGGGCAATGATGAAATCTCGCAGGCTATCTACCGTGCCTTCAAACGTTTTTTCGGGCTGCAAAAACTCTATAGCTGGTGGCACTTGGCCGCTAAACACCGCTGTTGCATGCTTGTTTAGCTTGTTGATATACAGGGTTATCGCCAGGGCAGCCGAAAGCTCGTCCACCGTCGGGTTGGTGTTCACCGTCACCAGGACATTGCTACTGTCCTTAATCTTATCGACGATTTGCTTTAGCGCGCTTGTGTCTGCCATTGGTGTTTCCTGTGTTTTTATTTCCTGTTACAGAGTTTGGCTCCACTATACCATAAGTGTTTTGGTAAAGTCAACAAAAAAGTACCTGCGGTGGCATGGGTTTAGGATTTGAGTGCAGTTTGTTCGCTATGGGAGAAACAGAGCAAGCTGTATTTTACATACAGCGCACGAGTATCGCATCCGTAGCGGGCAAAATGCGCCAAATACTAAAGCCATAACTTTACATATAGAGGTGAACGGTGTATAATTGACTATTGATTGTAATAACAGCTTTAATCTAGATAAGGAACAGCATGCCAATCATCAAATCAGCCATCAAACGCATGAAGCAAACCGCCAAGCGCCGCGAGCGCAATGTCGGTATCAAGCGCGATATTAAAACCGCTACCAAGGCCTTTTTGGCTAAGCCAAGCACCGCCGGCCTAAGCGCCGTGCAAAGCGAGCTAGACACCGCCGTTAAAAAGGGTCTACTAAAAAAGGCTACTGCTAGCCGCCGCAAAGCCGGCTACGCCAAGGTTGCTAAAGCCGCCGGTGTAAAGCCTGCTGCTACCGCTAAAAAAGCCGTTGCTGCCAAGCCAGCAACTAAAGCCGCACCAAAGGCCGCTGCTAAAAAGCCTGCTGCTAAGGCTACCACAACTAAGCCTGCTGCCAAAAAAGCCCCAGCTAAAAAGCCAGTTGCCAAAAAATAGTCTGCACATACTACAAAATAACCCCTCATTTGCAGGGGTTATTTTATTACCGGCTAGCAATGGCGTGCACAAACCGGTGCACGCCATCCCAGTGGGCGAATTGCGAGCGCTTGGCGCCGGCATCTAAGTCGGCGGCTAGCCCCGTTAGCTGGCGGATTTGGGCGGGCGTAAAACCCATGGCCAGCTGTTGCTGCTTTTTGGCCACAAACGGGTGCAGGCCAAGTTCGGTGGCGATGGTAGCTGGTGGCGTATCGGCCAGCGATACCGCCACCAACTGCGCCCACTGCCCCATTAGCAACGCCATGGTGCGGTGCGGATCGTCGGTACGCTGCAAATCGGCCAGCAGCTCGTTTACAGCCGTTAGGTTGCGACTAGCCGCTAGTTCTAGCAAGTTAAACACTGTATCGCCTGGTGCCGGCGGCAGCACGGTGGCTATCATATCGTCGGTAACTTGGCCGGCACCAGCTAGGGCCTTTACGGCTTGGGCTAGCTGCATTTGGTCGATGTTGCGCGTAGTTGGCTTATCGCCCGGCACCAGCGCCCGTTGCACCATGTTGCGTAATTGCAGCCGGCTTAACATCACTTTTTGGCCATTAGCCAGGCTATCTAGCCATTGCTCGGCCAGGCCGCTGTCGCGCTCGGTTAGCGGCTCGACTGATATTACTTTGGCGGTTTTTACTAGTGTTTTGTAGGCCTTAGTACGCTTATCTAGCTTGGTTTCTAGCAGCACCAGCGTGGAATCGGCTGGTACTTCGCCAGCCCACTCGGCCAGCTTATCAAACACTGGTTTATTATCAGATAATTGCCGAAGCAGCACCAGCCGCTGGGTACTAAATAGCGAACCGCCCCGCACAATATCAGCTAGCGTGTTAGCGGTTAGCCCACTCGCATCCAGCCGCTCGGGTGCTATACCGCCATCATTAACAATCCGCGCTAGCTCTTGCTCGGCCTTATACGTATTCTCTCCTAGAATCAAGTGTATCACTGACCTCATTATACGCGCCCTTGATTCTTTCTCTAGCTCAGTTGACAAAAAACATATTTAGTGCTATCATTAGAACAGGATTTACAAAAACAAATATGCCAGAAAAATTATCACAAAAGCCAGAATTTATCTTTGCCCGAGAGGTACTATCTATTGATCCAGAGCTACCTACGGTAATTAGCGAGGTGATGCAGCGATTGATTGCCAGTGATAAGCGGCTGCCGTTCATACATTTCACCCCTAATCAAATCATTGACGCCGAGGGGCGGATTAGCGGTACATCTACCAATGTTGACCTCATCACTACTGGTGGCATGAAGGCAATGCACACAAATGTTGGTGGGTTTGTTTCGCCAAAAGACCCTCTAGTCAACAGTCCTGAAACTTTTGTTGATAACCCAGAACTATTCGTTAAAGATTGCGTTGATATTCTAAGGCATTACAGTCACCATGGTGCACGGCTCAATCATGCATCGCACAACCCCGTCCATGGTCAAGCCGCCCGGGCCACACCGGCTGCTATACTGATTGACGGGAGCTTGCCAGTAGTTCGTGGCTCTGATTATGAAGATCACTTCAAGCTTGCTGCGGGTGCCGCGCCAAAAGATATCATAGCCACCATCAGCGAAGTTCCGCGCCCCAGTCAGCCCGATGAGGTTAATCGCTTTATTGGTAGATTTCTTGAAATTATTGCATAAATCAGTTGCACAATAGTGGCTTCTTAGCCTACAATCACTAACAGAATAGAAGGAGAATTATGGAACCATCTGCACAGCACTCACAGCATCATTCAGGGCAACCCTCTGCCCCTGCTTATACACCTAGGCCTAGCGCCGCTATGGCTATTACCAGTTTAGTATTGTCTATTGCTGGCTTTTTGTCTGGCTTTTTGTTTATCGGTATTCTGCTGGCACTTGCAGCGGTTATTTTAGGTATCGTGGCCCTTGCCACAAAGCGCGGCGGCAAGGCGCTTGCCATTGTCGGGTTATCGGTTGGCGGGTTTTGCTTGCTCATCTCGCCACTTACCGTGTATATTTCGGTTAACTTTTGGCAAGGATTTGCCGAAGGCTATAACGAAGCTATGCACGAGCGCAGCCAATAAAAGTCTATTTATTTACTTGGCACACCGGGCAAATGTGGGTGCCTCTGGCCGCAACGCGTAGTTTTTCTATCAGTACATCAGGGTGGCGCGGGCAAGCCTGGCCTTCGCGGCGAAAAACATTGGCAAATTGCAGGTAACTGCCTTTTTTGCCCTCGGCATCAACGTAGTTTTTATCGGTGCTGCCGCCCTTTTCGATACTTAAACTCATCACTGCTTTTATGTGCGTAAGTAGTTCGGCTAGCTGCTCATCGGTAACGTCACGCACACGCATGGCCGGGTGTACCTTAGCAGCCCATAGGGCTTCATCGGCATAAATATTCCCGACGCCCGCTAGCACCGTTTGGTCTAATATAGCTGCTTTGATAGTAGTGCCGTTACGGCGACGAACCCGCGGGATAAATTCGTTAGCCGTAAACGAATCTTCTAGCGGCTCTGGCCCGACACGCTGCATAAAATCTATGTTCGGCACCTCTAGCGTGGGGTAAAGCTTTATCCACCCAAACTTGCGCTGATCGTTAAAATACAGCGTGCTACCATCGGTAAAATGTATACTTACCCGTGTAGAGCGGTCGGGCAGTTCACCGATAAGCGAATCATTAGGGTGCCCTGCTCCGAAGGCGATACCGGCCGCCCTGAACACTAATTGCCCAGTCATTTTTAGGTGTGTTACTAGTGTGTACTCACTAGAAAGATCTATCAGCAACACTTTTGCGCGGCGGCGTACCGCCAGCACGCTGGCGCCATACAAAAATTGTTCGGCAAGCGCTCTATCGTTCGGAAAACTTTTAGGCGAATCATATACGGTAACATTTTTTACCGTGCGGTCGGTAATAAGCTCGTGCAGGCCACGGCGAACGGTCTCTACCTCAGGCAACTCGGGCATTACGCCGCCTTTTCAGTCAGCTCGGTAATATACTGCTTGGTAAGCGCGTTATCGGTGTGGAGTATCGACTGCATACCTGCAATCTCGGCACCTTCGCAGTTCGCCATCAGGTCATCTACCATAATACACTCACTGGGCAACACGCCTAACCGCTCGGCCGTTAGCGTAAATATCTCGGGGCTGGGCTTGGCGATACCTTCGCGGTAGGAGAGCACGACTTCGTCGAACAGTTCCTCTACCCTGCCATCAAACAATCGCTCCATGGTTTGGTCGCCGATGTTGCTGAGTAAAGCCACTTTGTAATCAGCCCGCAGTTGCTGCGCATACTCTATCAGCCAAGTGTTGGCCACATGGTGCTGGCGCATTATAGCATCAACCTGGCTTGGCTCGGTGCCAATTATATCGCCAATTTGCTGCAAATATTCGGGGTAGGTAATGTAGCCATAATCCTTGGCTTGGTTGATATCGTACACCTCGCTGCGGCGCTCGGGCGCGGCCATATCGGCTAGCGTGCCTAGGCTGCCGCCGTACATCACCCCAAAGCAGTCAAAGATTATGGCTTTTATCATGCTAAAAAATATCGTTAAATAACGGGTTGAAATCAGGGATTTGGTTGACAAACAAGGCCTGAATTTTCAGTGGGTCAGCCGCCATAGTGCCAGCCGAATCTTTACAGCTGGAGCTCCAAATGGCATTGTCGGCCTCGCTACTGGCCAAAGTTTCAAACATATAGGCCACACCCTTGGTGGCGCAAACACCCCTAAAATCTTCGTCTTTAGCCTTGCGGGTGGTGCCAATATTGGCTTTGTCTAGCGCATACACAAATTCTTCGTAGGCTTTGGTGTTGTTGTCGTAGGTTTTGGTATCCATTACTTGCTCTAAGTAGCCGCTGTAAGTAATAAACGTGCGGCTGTTTGGTGTAACGGTGATTTGGTAGCTACGGAAGTTTTCGTCGGCCACAATCGGCCCGCGCACTGTCCAGCGTACACTGCGGTCAGATTCGGTGTTGAGCACCGTTTCTTGCAAAGTTGCTGCCTTGGTGTCACTTTGGCTATCGCTACTCCCACTAGAGGCCATGCGCACCACGGTTACAATCGCCGCTACTATAAGGGCAATAACTATAATTACGATAATGATGGGTAAAACTCGGGGGCCAGATCCTCTATACATGTAGTTATAATGCCACAGCTATCTGTTATATGTCAATCTATTCTAGCCGATTCTTCATCTAGGATACCGATCATCGCCTGCACCTCGGCTGGCGAATAAAGCGTCACCACGTCGCCGCTCACGCTATCGTGCAGCCAGCCCTCGACATGACCATCGCGATGCTTACGCAGGGCGATGCTGTCGCGGCCAGCTGGAAAATCCATACCCTCTTGGTGCCGGGGGATTGACACCGCCGCATTGCCGTATTCGCGGCGTTGCAGCTCGCGATCCCAGGCGTTATTAGCTGGTACGGCGCGGCCGGCGCCGTTGATAAAGTCGACGCGCATCTCTATATCATACGGACCCATGTAGCCATCGTAGGTGTAGGGGCGGATACAATCGATACTATCACCGCGCTCATCTACCGGCGAAGTGTATACCTGCAACTGCCAGTCGGCGCCACGCAGGCGGTAAATTGCGCCATTGGGCGCCACAAAAGTACCATGGTGTTGGGCATATTCAGTATCGCCATCGCGCAGTTCGCCACCCTTACGTTTGTGGATGGCGTCGCCATCATCATCTAGGTAGTAGTTCAAGATTTTACGCTGGCGCGGGTTATCGATAATCGCCTGCGCCGCTACCGCCAGGCCATTGTAATAGCGCTCGTATTCGCTACGTTCTGCGCTAGGACTTTCAGTTGGCCTTTCAAGTGTTTGTGTACGCATAGTTGCTCTTCTGCCCGTACTTATACACCGCTTGTGGTTAAAATACAAGGATTTATGTCACGTTTTTGCCATAATTGCCGTCTTGCAGGCCATGGTCGCGGATCAGGATATTTAGTTTGTGGCGCATTGGCTCGGGGTTGGTAAAGCGCCAATCGGCCAAATCGCCAAACAAATCGGGCAAAATACACAGCACCACCACCTCGGCGCGCAGCTTGCCGTGGCCGTTGTGTTCAATAATATAGCTGTTTTTATCGCCGGCTAGTAGCTGGTGCTCGGTTAGGCGCTTTTCCTTTACCAGCTGCTCCATGCGGTGGCGGAACGAGCTGGGAGTTTTGACATCGATATTTATATAGCGCCGACTTTCGGGGTCTTGCACCTGCATATCCACGCCTAGTGCGTCGTGGGCGCGGTCGGTTAGCCAGGCATTAAAGCCGTGTTCGGTGGCCGCCAAATACACCGCCACCTCACGGGTCAGGCCACGGATGATTGCTGTCCACTGCTCGTTGCTAAAGCACGGTGCGCCCACCCGCTTGCATATGCGGTCGGCGGCTTGCTTGGTGCGCTCGGCAAATTGCTGCCGCAACGTATCTGGCATTGGCAAAATTGTGTCTATCAGCGTATCGTTAAAATCTATCAGTTCGTACAGGCGTTCTTGCTTGTTGCGGTAGCCGTGCTCAAACGTATCCATTTGCAGCTGTGCCAGCACAGCCCGCGGCGCTTGGGCCAGCAGCGCCACTAGGCCATCGTGCGGCAGGCTAGATTTTTGGTGGCGAGCACGCAGTCGGGCAATGTCGTCATCTAGGGCGTGCACCTCGGGCCGGCGTTGCAGTAGCGCTGTCACTTCCTCTTCGGCACAGTCAAAAAAGTCGGTACTATTGCACACATATTGCACCGGCTCTGGCGTGGTAATATGCTGCGCATCGTGGCGCCTATCGCGCCAGTGCACGTTGTAGCTGCCACGCCTATACCCCCGCTTAAAGCGAGGCTTGTATCGGCGCCAGTGCGAACTTTTTTTATTAAACATATTGGTTTTGGTTTGGTTCTAACTACATTATATCACGCTACGGGCCTACTTTGCCTCGAGATGAGGGTAACTATCTTCGTGCAATACCCGACGGCCATACCATTTGTGCAGCTCTACCGTAATAATGGGTACCGCAAAGGCCGCTAGGCCGGTAATCAGTAGGTCGATATGCGCCACTGGGGTAACATTAAGCACCGGTGCCAGCGGCCCAAACACTGCCAATGCCTGCATGCCCACCGCTAGGGTTAGTCCCAGCACAAACGGCAGGCTCCACACCCGTAGGCGGCGAAATACCGATTCGTAGCTGCTGCGCGCATTCATAGCATTTGCCCACTGCATCACCACCAGCGCGCTAAAGGCAATGGTGCTGGCATAGGCGTGGCCATAGTCGCCGCTAAACATCCAGTACAGTCCCAGCACGGTAGCCGCCATAGTCAGCGCCACCAGCACCATGCGCGTAACCATGTAGCGGCTTAGGATTGGCGCATTTGGCGCCTTGGGCCGGCGGCGCATATTGGCCTTTTCGCCCGGCTCTAGCCCTAGTGGTATCACCATCGACGTATCGGTCACTAGGTTTACCCACAGTATTTGCACCGGTGTTATAGGTAATGGCATGCCAATTGCCAGCGCGCCTATCATGGTTAGCACTTCGCCGCTACTGGTAGATAGCAGGTAAAATAGCATGCGCCGGATGTTTGAAAATATCGTCCTGCCTTCGCGCATAGCGTCGATAATCGATTTAAAGTTGTTATCTAGTAGCACTATGCCGCCTGCATCTTTGGCAATTTGCGACCCCGAACCCATAGCAATCCCAACATGCGCATTGGCGAGCGCCGGCACATCGTTCACGCCGTCGCCGGTCATGGCGGTGATATTATGGCGCTTTAGTAGTTCTAATATGCGGTACTTGTTTTCGGGCACCACCCGCGAAAACACTCGGGCGTTTTGGATCGCCAAATCCAGCTCGTCGTCACTCATCGAGTTCATGCGGCGAGCATCAAACACCTGCTCGCGCGCCGTCACCATGCCCAGTTTTTGGCCAATATGAAAGGCGGTTTCAAAGTGGTCGCCCGTAATCATCCGCACCGTCACACCGGCCGCCAGCGCCGCCTTAATTGCCTTGTGCGCCTCGGGGCGCAGCATATCGGCCACAGCTATAAAGCCGATAAAATCAACCTGGGTTTTGCCTAATCTAGCAAACGAATCGATTGGCGCGGCTAATGTGGTTGCCGCCACCGCAATCACCCGGTAGCCCTGGGCGGTCAGCCGCTGCAGGGCGTCCTCGGCAGCAGCTCGCTCGGCTGCCGTCAGCTTGGCTCGCACCAGCACTGCTTCGGGTGCGCCCTTTATATTTAGGGTGTATTGCTGGCCGGCCTGCCATATATTGCCACTCATGGCGTAGTCTAGGCTAAATGGCAGCGAATGCACCAGCTCGGCTTTTATGCTCGGCACTTTTTCGGCCCGGGCGTAGTCTAGCATGGCAGTATCTAGCGGATCATGCGTGGTGGCAGCTGATTGATTAACGCTCAAATGAGCGTGGCTAGCTAGATTATGTTGTATTTTTGGCAACTTCCATGTTTCTTGCACGGTTAATTTATTTTTGGTTAGCGTACCAGTTTTGTCGGTGGCTATGGTGGTAATTACCCCTATGGTTTCGATAGCGCGCATATTGCGCACCAGCGCCTTGCGCTTAGCCATGCGGCGCATGCCCAGCACCAGCACTACCGATATCGCCACCGGCAAGCTTTCGGGCACGGCACTCACCGACAGCGCCATTACAAACTTAATCGCCTCGACAATATCAGTACCGCGCAGCATGGCTAGCCCAAAGGCCACCACGGCTATACCGCCCACCACAGCCACAATTACCGCCACCAGTTTATCAATCTTTTTTTGCACTGGGCTTTCACCCTCGGCACCGGCCGTGGTTAGCGCCGCCAGCTGGCCAAACTCGGTGCCATTACCGGTGGCTACCACCACCGCCGTAGCATCGCCAGCCACTATAAACGCCCCCTGGAACAGCATGTTGGTGCGCTCATACACTTCTTTCTCGCCGCGTAGCGTGCCAGTTTGCTTAGCTATCGGCTCCGATTCGCCAGTAAGTAGCGACTCATCGGCCCGCACACCCTTGCCGTCAATCAGCCTGGCATCGGCCGGTATCTTTTCGCCCTCGTGTAGCACCACCACGTCACCCGGCACCAGTTGTGCGGTATCTAGTTCTAGCATCTTGCCGTCGCGCAGCACCTGCACGTTCTGGGCATTGTGCTTTTGTAGCGATCGCAGCACCCGCTCGGTAGAAATCCGCTGCACGTAATATATCACCGCGGTCACAAACATTATCACCAGCACTATCACGGCATCTAGCACATCGCCATGCCAAAAGCTCAGCCCAGCCGCCACAAACAGCACCAACATAAATACATTAGCAAATGGCTCTATCAGCTTTTTCCATACCGGCTCGCCCTTCACCTGCACCACGTTTGGCCCGTGCAGCTGCAGTCGCTCCGCCGCCTCGGTGGGGTGTAGGCCCTGCGCGTTGGTACGCAGCTCTTTTAGCACCTCATCTACAGTGTGGTTGTAATACAACATTACTTATAAGTATAGCCGATATGGCTACTAGCCGCAAAGGCTTAGCCGGTGCTGCCGTAGCCACCGGCGCCCCGGGCGGTTTCGTCTAGCGTTTCGACTTCAGTCCAGGCCGCTTGCTCGTATTTAGCTATCACCATTTGCGCCACGCGCATGCCCGGCTCCACGGTAAATGGCTCGTCACTTGTGTTCAGCAATATCACCCCTACTTCGCCGCGGTAATCAGCGTCAATCGTGCCCACACCATTAGCCGGCATCACGCCGTGTTTGGCGGCCATGCCGCTGCGGCCGCGAATTTGCGCCTCGTAGCCAGCCGGCAAGGCAATCGCCAAGCCAGTCGGGATAATCGCCCGTCCGTGCGGCGCTATCACCACCGGTTCATCAATACACGCCGCCACATCCATGCCAGCCGATTGCGCGGTCTGGTACTCGGGCACTATCGCCGCGGCGTGCAACTTTTTGATACGGATTTCCATCATTTACTCCCAATATTTTACCGATATTAAATAGCTCCCGGTATATCTACAGACCCTTTGGGTACATAAAAATTCGATCATTAAAGCCACCGCGTTTTTGTATTTTTTGTAGCCGCACTTCTTCAACATCGTCTATCGTAAGGCCATGTAGTGCAATCCTGGATCGTATAACCTCCAACATATCAGCGGCATCCTCTAATATATTTTCGTCGGTTCTTGCGCTAGCAAATTCTGTCGCTTCCTCGATCGCCTTTTTACAAAGTTCAGCTTCATACTCCACATCATCTAGGATTTCAGTACGTACAACTATACCTTCTTCCTGAAGTATCTCAGCCGGAACCTTATCACGCACCAATTTTGCAACATTCTCGATGTCCAAATTTGTGATCGTATGTTTATAAATACTCATTGTTATACCTCTCCCCAATTATTTCCAGTATGCACATCTACCTGCAGTTTTACGCCCAGCTCTGGGTAAATGTTTTCCATGGCGTCGACTAGCATTTCACTAATCGCCGTCGCCTCGCTGCGCGGGCACTCAATTAAAATGCTGTCGTGGATTTGCAGCAGTTGCTCGCCACGACCATCTAGCCGCTTATCAACCTCTATCATGGCCAGCTTCATCAGGTCGGCTTCGGTGCCTTGTATCGGCATGTTGGCAGCGGCGCGCTCGGCGCTCGCGCGAACAACAAAATTGCTCGACTGCACGTCTGGCGTCCAGCGGCGGCGGCCAAATAGGGTTTGCACAAAGCCATCGTTATGCGCCTTTTGTATGGTGTCGGCCAGGTATTGCTTTACATGTGGCCGCACCCTAAAGTATTCATCGATAAACTGCTGAGCCTCGGCAAAGCTCATATCGGCCGCAGCGGCTAGGCCATGCTGGCTCATGCCATATAGCACGCCAAAGTTTACTACTTTAGCGCGGCGGCGCTGCTCTTTAGTTACATCGTCTAACGGCACGTGGTACACCTCGCTAGCGGTTTTGGTGTGAATATCGGCCCCACCGTTAAAGTCGTTTATCATTTTATCATCACCAGCTAGCACCGCGGCTAGGCGCAGTTCAAACTGGCTGTAATCGGCACTCACAAATACATTGCCCTCGCCCGGCACAAAAGCATCGCGCACCCGGCGGCCCAGCGCGGTGCGGATGGGGATATTTTGCAGGTTAGGATCGGTGCTACTTAGCCGCCCAGTGGCTGCTACATCTTGCTTAAAGGTAGTGTGTACCCTGCCCTCGGCATCGGTTTGCTGCGGCAAAGTTTGCACATAGGTATTTTGCAGCTTGGTTAGTTCACGGAACTGCTCTATTAGTTCAATAATTGGGTGTTTGCCACGCAATTTATCGAGCTCTTTTTGGCCGGTGCTATAGCCGGTTTTACCCTTTTTGATACCTGAGGTTGGCAACTCTAATGTTGTAAATAGCACATCAGCTAGCTGAGCCGGGCTGGCGATGTTAAATTCACCACCGGCCATGGCAAACATGGTTTCTTTAATTTTGGCGATACTTTCGGTCAATTCTACGTCCATTTCGGCCAGGGCTTGGGCATTTAGCTTAATGCCGCGGTGCTCCATGCGCGCCAGCACTGGTATTAGCGGAAAGTCCATAGTGCTGGCCACTTTGGCTAGGTCGGGCAGGCTCTCCAGCGCTTGATGTTGTTCATCGTACAACGCCCAAATAGCACTAATTGCTAGCTTAGGGTCATCGATTGCTTCCATACCCACTAAATCGGCCAAATCGCGCGATTTGCGCAGTGGGTTTAGCAAAAACGAACCTTGCTCGGTGTCATGGCGGATGGCCGGTAAAGTGGTTACACCGGCCGCCAGCAGGCTTTTTAATAAACTTTTAGTATCATGCCCCACTATGGCAACGTGCTCGATAATTTTAGCAGCTGCCGCCAGCGGCATTTTAACCACCTTGCCGCGCTCATGGCTCAGCCACAAATCATCATCGCTGGGCCATACCACCAAGCAATCAGCCATCATTAGCACCGCACCGGCTTGGCTGGTGGATAGCTCTTCGGCCGATTCTACTACGGCCATGCCGGGCTCATCAGCCACCGGCGTATCGTGGTTTTGCATGTGTGCCGGCAGGTTGCGCAGCAGGCTGCGGAATTCTAATTTAGTTAATAATTCCTTTAATTTGGCGGTGTTTAAGTCGTTCACGTCCATAGCCGCTAGGTCTAGCGCTATCGGCGCATCAAACCACAGGGTGGCAACTTTTTTGCTCATTTCGGCCATATCTTTGCCGGCTTCTAGCTTTTTGCGCACACTATCTTTTACCTGCCACAAATTATCGTAAATGCCATCCAGCGTTTCAAATTGTTGCAACAACTGCACGGCGGTTTTTTCGCCAATGCCAGCCACACCCGGTATGTTGTCGCTACTATCGCCCTTTAGGCTTTTTAGGTCCAAAAACTGGTCCACCCGCAGGCCATATTTTTCGGTAAAGGTTTCGGGCTTAAATAAATCTATGTTGGTTAGTCCTTTTTTTAGCGCATACACATGCACCAGCGGCTCAATCGCCTGCAAGGCGTCTAGGTCGCTGGTTATTAGGCAGGCTTCAATCCCCTGCCCGGCGGCTTCATGCGCTAGGGTAGCCATTATGTCATCGGCTTCGTAATCATCTAGTTCGTACAATGGCCAGCCAAACGCCGCCAGCAGTTCGTGCAGTATTGGTATTTGGGCGTAAAAATCAGCCGGGGCGGGCTTGCGGCCAGCCTTGTATTCTGGCCAAATTTCTAGCCGCTTGCGGATATTAGTTTTAGGCTTGTCCCACGCCACGCATACATAATCGGGCTTCAGTTTTTTAATAAGTTCTAGGCTCAGCGCCGCAAAGCCATACACGCCGCCGGTGGGTGTTCCATCGGCCGTGCTTAAATTGGGCATAGCGTAGTAGCCGCGATAAAACACACTTTTGCCATCGATTATCACTAAGCGCTTGGTCATATGTATATTGTACCACCTTATCTGGTACAATATGGGTATGAGTAATACCGACCTACCTATCAAAATCGTCGCCTTTGTGGGCCTAGCCGGCAGCGGCAAAAGCTCAGCTGTAGATTATTTAACCGCCAAGGGTCACCCAAAAATCTATTTTGGCGGCATTTTGTACAAAGCTGCGGCCGAGGCCGGCATCACGCCGGGCGACTGGGATGCCGAAAAGCAGTTCCGCGAAGATATCCGCGCCAAAGAAGGTAAAGATTTTGTAGTGAAGCGCGCCATTATTGAGGCGCACGACCTAATCGCCGCTGGCCAAAAGCGCATCATACTAGACGGCGTGTACAGCTGGAGCGAATACAAGGCGCTCAAGCATGAGTTCCCCGGCGAAATGACCGTAGTAGCGATTGTCACCCCCAAGCACTTGCGCAAGCAGCGCATGGCCAACCGCCCCGAGCGCCCCATGACGTCTGAAGAGGTGGACGAGCGCGACTGGGCAGAAATTGAAGGCATAGAAAAAGGCGGCCCAATTGCGATTGCCGATTACTTTATCCATAACGAAGGCAGCCTAGAAAAATTGCACCAGCAAATCGACGACGTGCTCGAGCACATCCATTTTGATCAGTAAAGGAGGTTTCGCATGACAAAGTCACAGCAGCAGCCCGCCGGCATCGACGGCGCGCCCAGTGCCGCGCCCGACGCCCATTACCACATGCCGCCAATCAACCCCGGCCAAACCATGGGTATCATGGGCATCATGTTTGCCTTCATCGGCCTCGGCCCCATCGGCATCATCTTTTCCATCATCGGCACCAGTCAGTCGGCCAAAGTCGGCGCCTCCACCACCATGGGTATCGTCGGTATCGCGCTTAATGCCTTCACCATCCTAATCGAGCTATTTTTCGCAATTATATTATTTGCGTTTGTATTATAAATAATCACCAACCCAAGGGTTGCATAGCCTGAGTGCAGTTCGCTCGTTATCCACGAAGAACTCCAGCGAGGCGTATTTTACATACGCCGAGCGAGTACCGCAGTGGAAACGGGCGAAATGTGCCAGGATATGCAGCCCAGCTACTGTAGATATTCGTAAAGCTTCTTAGCATCTTTGTGCTTGCGCAGCTTCGCTAGTGCCTTAGCCTCAATCTGGCGGATGCGCTCGCGGGTGACGGCGAACTCTTGCCCGACTTCTTCAAGCGTGTGACTTTTGCCGTTTTCTAGGCCAAAGCGCATTTTTACAATCTTTTGCTCGCGCTCGCTTAGGCTCGATAACACCGACTGCACCTGCTCTTTTAGTAGTTGGCTGGTGGCCGATTCTTCTGGCGTGGCGCTGTCTTCGTCCTCGATAAAATCACCCAGCACGCTCTCGCCATCATCGTCACCATCGCGGCCCACGCCAGCATCGAGCGAGCTAATGTCTTGCTTAATTTTAATCACATATTCAACTTTTTCCGGCTCCATCTCCAGCTCTTTGGCCAGCTCTTCAATGCTAGGTTCGCGGTTCAGCTCTTGCGTCATGCGGCGCTGGGTGCGCAGCAATTTGTTGATAGTTTCCACCATGTGCACCGGTATACGGATGGTGCGGGCTTGGTCGGCAATGGCACGGGTAATCGCCTGGCGGATCCACCAGGTAGCGTAGGTACTAAACTTAAAGCCCTTGTCGGGGTCAAACTTTTCCACGGCGCGCAGCAGGCCGGTGTGGCCTTCCTGAATCAAGTCCAAAAAGTCCAGCCCACGGCCGCTGTAGCGCTTAGCAATACTCACCACTAGGCGCATGTTGGCCTCGGCCATTTTATCCTTGGGGCGGCTCAGCTTGGCAGCCTTAGCCTCTAGTTTGCGGCGCTCGCTAGGCGTTAGTTCGTCTTGCTTAATTTTCTCTTGCACCTCGGCCAGTTCTTCGCGGTTGGCCACCACTTTTTGGGCCAGTTCTAGCTCTTCGTCGCCAGTTAGTAGCGGGATTTTACCAATCTCACGCAAGTGCAAACGCACCGAGTCATCAGAAATGTCATCAAAATACTGGCCAGAATTTAAGATATCTTCTGGCGTATCTTCGTCTTCATCTTCGTCCATCAGCTCGTCGATCGCCGGCTCGTCAAAGTCCGGTATCGCTGATATCCCTACGGTTGCTTCATCATTTATTTGGTCATCGTTTGCCACGCGCTATCTCCTTAATTAGTTGGTTCAGTTGGTTACGCAGCGCTACGGCACGTGGCTCATCGCCAGCCGCCTCAGCTTCGCGCAGTTCGTCAATTAGTTGGCCCTGGGTTTGTTTCTTGTGTTCGTGTTCTATTTGCCGCAATAGCCTTGCTGTTTCGTAGTAGCGGTCGTTACCGTCTACCTTAGCAAATCGCTCATCGGCGCGTAATAGTACTATTTTTACATAGGTATCATAATTTTGCAACTGTATTGGTGTATCGTTCAGGGCCGCGCCAGCATTTTGTGCAAAGTACTTAGCCAGCGCTTGGCGTTCCTCGCCATGAAAATAGTCTGTATTGGCATCCTTAAATAATTCTTGGCTGGGCGCATCTACCGCCGCCAGCGCCAGCACATCATCTTCATGCAGGTAGTGCGGTGTTTCGGCCGGCTGCGGCTGGGCCTTTACTGGGCGCAGCTTGGCCGCCTCGGGCTTGTTTTGGGCCAGCTTTTCCTGCACCGCCGCTAGGGTGCTACCCACCATATCGGCGATTTTACGCTCGTAATGGTCGCGCTCGATCGGGTCGGTTAGTGTACGAACGACACTAAGACCAGCGGTGGTAAAGGCCCGCTTACCCACCGCGCTGGTCATATCTACTCGCTGCTGGTATTGCTGCAAAATCCAGTCAATTGCAGGGGTGGCGGCATCTATTACCTGCTGCCATTTGCGCGGTGATTGCTGAATTAGCTCGTCGGGGTCTTTCGCGCCCTCAGGTAGGCTAATTATTGTCAAATCTAAACTAACCTGGGCGGCAATCGCAATCGCCCGCTCGGTGGCGGCAATGCCAGCTTTGTCACCATCATAGGCCAAGCGCACATCGCCGGTTAGGCGCTTTATCGCCCGCAAATGGTTTTCGGTCATGGCCGTGCCAGCCGTGGCCACAGTTTGTTTTACCCCGGCTTGGTGGCTGCTCACTACATCTAGGTTGCCCTCTACCATCACCACGTAGCCCTGGTTTCGTATCGCCTCTTTCGCCTGGCTAAGGGCAAAGATATGCCGGCCTTTATCGTACACCAGCGTGGCCGGCGTATTTAGGTACTTGGGCGCGTTTGGCACGTCGCCCAATATGCGGCCAGTAAAGCCAATCACCTGCCCGGCCGCATCCATCAGCGGCACCATCATGCGGCCACGGAACATGTCGCCGCCATAGCGGTTGGCCAGGCCGGCCTCGGCGATTTCTTGCTTATTAAAGCCCCGTTTTAGCAAAATATTAGTCAGCGCATTACCACTATCGGGCGCATAGCCAATCATAAAATCTTGCACCACCCGATTGCTTAATTTACGCACTTTAAACACATAGTCCATGGCGTGCTGATTGCGCAGCAAGCACTGCTGGTAATAGCGCGCCGCCAAGGTATTAGCCTCTATTTGGCGCTTTTTGCGCGCCGCCAGTTGCTTAGCACCGGCCGATTCGTACTGGCTTAGCTCCACCCCCGCCTTGCGCGCCAGCAGCTCTAGCGCGCCGCGAAAGTCCAGGCCCTCCACCTCCATGATAAACGCAAATATGTCGCCGCCCTTATTGCTACTAAAGTCATGCCAAATATTCTTATCGGCACTCACCATAAAGCTAGGTGTGCGCTCGCTGCTAAACGGGCTCAACCCCTTAAAATTCCGCCCGGCTCGCTTTAAGTGGACGTACTCACCTATCACGTCCTCTATATTCAGCCTAGAGCGCACTTCCTCCTTAGCGTCTTGCATATTACCAGTATAACTCTTTACACACAGATATACACCCCCGTTACAAAAAGCGAGCTTGCTCGCCTTTAGGGGGAGGTGGCTTCATTTTTCATTTACTTAAAAATGAAGTCGGAGGGGTGAACCCCTCCTTTACTCTTCCCCTCTGTTGTAGGTTATGCTTAAATAGAGATATGAATCCGCAAGGCCAACAACAGCCAACTCAGCCTCAGCAACCAGCCGGTGGTGTGCCGCCGATTGCTCCGGCTGGTTACCAACAGTCCGGTGCCGGCGTGCCGCCAGTTGCCCCTACCTATCAGCAGCCGGCTGCTCAGGCCAATTTTACCCACGCACCAGGCGTGGCCGATGCTAACTACAGTATCGACTACCTCAATCAAATCGCGCCTAAAGAAACCAAGGCCATCAACCGCTTTTCGGTTATCGCCCTAATTGCCGGCGTGCTAATATCAGCGCTATTTGGCATCATATTGCTGTCTAGTGCCGGCGGCCCCAGCGTCAACGATCAGCTCGACCCGCTATATCAGCGCATCACCACGCTAAAATCCGTCACCGCCGACCAGCAAAAACACCTCAACGAAAACCAAATCAACGAGGCCAACGCCGCCCTAAACTCGTCGCTAACCACCATGAGCACCGACATCCAAGCCGTCATGAAAGAGCGCGGTATCAAAACTAGCACCAGTTCTACCGCCGCCAAGGCCGAAAAAACCTACAGCGCCGCCTTGGCCAAAACCCTCGAAGATTCCTATCAGCGCGGTACCCTAGACCGCACCTACACCAGCCAAATGACCTACGAACTAACCGTTCTACGCGCCAAGCTCACCAAAATAAGTAGCGGCACCAAAAGCACCGCCATTCTCACCTTCACCGCCAGCGGCATCGAAGATATCGACACCATACTCAAAACCTACTCCAGCTTCGAAGCCACCAAATCGTAACTCAGCCGCGCCAAATCCCGCAATTCATCATCCGGCACCTGCCCGGTGCACAATATCGTGTTCCAGTGCTTTTTATTTAGGTGATGCCCCGGCACCACCGTCTCATACTTATCGCGCAGCAGCACCGCCAGCTGCGGGTCGCATTTCAGGCTCACGCGTAGCGGCTTGGTATCTTCGGCAATAATGGCAAACATCTTTTCGGCCTGCCCCGGCACATCTTTATGCCCCACCTTATACACCGCCGTACCCTCGCCAAATGGATAGTCCAGCCAGGCGCCGGTAAAGCTTAGTAAATATGTTTCTAGTTCTTTGTGGTTCATATAATTCTATAATAGCAAATTGTGTAATTGTGTCGCTTTGGGCGGAACCTACTGTAGATTCCGCCCAAAGCGATGGTTGGGGGCTAGCGCCGGCCGCGCCCACCGCGCGAAGCGCGGTTGGCCTTGTACCGGTCGAAGTCGGTGTACCACACTGGCGGCGTGTCCGACACGAAGCCTTCCATCACCCGCCTGTCGTACAGGTAGGCGTGGTGACGCCAGTACTTCAGACAGGCGGTGGCGCCACCCTCGGCGTACTTGGCCGAGCCCATCCAGGGCAACGGCGGCACGTAGTCGCCCGGGTAGGCGCGCGCCAGTATCGGCTTGTCGGCCGTGCCAACCAGCATGATGCTGATCGACTCGGCCACCAGGTCACTCGGTTGGCGCCGCACAAACGGCACCGGCTGCTTGCGATGCGCCTTGTGATTGGCGTGAAACGCCCACACAGGGTCATCGATCGGCTTCACCGACACCACCTCCAACAGTAGTTCCGGATCCTCCGGCTCTAGGATGAGCGTCAGTTCCGGCCCGCGGTTGCTGGACGGCCACAAGCGCTTGCGCTCCTCAGGCGTCGACTCGTTCCACTCATCTCGCAGCTCGTCCAGGGCCGCCTGCAGCAGCCACGTGCGGTCGATGCCACCGGCCGCAAACTGCGGCGAGATGTCGGCGTGATCAGGCACCACCACCTTGGCCTCGCCAAACGTCAGGCCGCGGAGCGTCAGCTCCCTTCGTCCCCTTCGAGACATTACCCCTCCTCGGGTCTCTCGTTGCAGCGATTGCTGCAATCAGTATATATTATACCATAGTTTTACTAGTACACAAATACTACTAGTGTTCTTGCACGCCGTCAGCGTGCTAACTAACCTTTTTCAGGTAATACTGCAGCTCTTCAATACTGCCCTTTATATCCTCAATAGCCCGGTGCGCCTCGGGTTTGGCGAATTTTTTGCCGTATTTGGCCTCAAACACCACTTTCCAAGCACTCACATCCAGCATACGGTAGTGCAGCCTGGCATCCAGTCGCGGCCACTCATTAGTAATAAACCGTCGGTCTTGGTGAATGGAATTACCAGCTAATAGCACCTTCTGTTCGCCACCGATATGTTCATCAATAAACGCCAGTAGCTCATTTTCTACGGTGCGGCCATTTTTACCGGTCATATTTTGCGCTATCAGCGCGTCGCGCACTTCAGGGTAGCTTTCCCAAAACTCCCCTACCATACGCTTTTTCACCAAATTAGAACCTACTTTTTTTATCGCTTCATAGGTCGCAATTTCTGTAAAATCCCAATCGGTAATTATCGCGCCCACCTCTAAAATACGATCCTGCACAGGATCCAACCCTGTCATCTCCAGATCCATCCACAGTATATATTTTGGCTTAAAGGCAGGTTTTGTCATACTTTATAGTATATCACCTCTGTAAGTCGAAAACTAATGCACAGGTATCTATCACCTTCCAGCCACGTTTCTGCTGCCTTTTGCGCTCGATAAACAGCCAGTCGGTTTCTAGCGTCGGCACATCGGTTGGCTCGTACAAACTCCGTTGCACGCTCTCTAGCTGCCCCACCACCTCATCGGTTGGCAGTTCGTCGCCACGCCACAGCACCGTGTGGCTGCTGTCGTCAAATCGTCGTGTTATGCGGTACTTTTCGGCCAAAATTACGCCTTCTTTTTATCCAGCTTGTCCAATTTTAGGCCGTTGATAATTAGGTAAATTACAAATGCCGTCGCAATTAGCGAAATCGCCGAGCTAACAAATGCACCCCACTGGAAGTCCGCTTGGCGACCCCATAGCTCCAGCTCAAAATGCGCTTTTGACAGATTATCGCCCGTGCCCACGATAAACTGCACTACCGGGTTAATAAACGCTTCTACCAGCTTTTTTACCGTATCGCCGGCCGCAGTACCAATAGCCAAACCAACTGCTAAGCCTACAACACCTTGTTCGCGAATAAACGTAATAAATCCAGACCCGTGACCAGTTACGCCGCCCTTTAGTTTTGATGCCGCTGCCTTAGCACTAACTTTTGCTTTTCCTGCCATCTCTTTACAACTCCTTAATTTATTAGCTCTATTCTATTACATCTGCTCGGGCGCGTGAATACCCAAAATCGCTAGGCCGGCCTGCAGAGTGTCGGCGTACAGCGCCACTAGGCCTAGGCGGTGTTGCTCGTGGTCGCTGCCTATCACCAGGTTTTTCTCGTAGTATCGGTTAAATTCTTGGGCCAGTTCGAACAAATAATTACAGATGTGGTGTGGCTCTAGCTGGCGGGCGGCCTGCTCAAACACCTCGGTGTATTCACCCAGTTTGCGCACCAGGGCGTAGTCCTCTTCAAACAGCTCGGTTGGCATCACAAATTGCGCGCCGCTCTTTTCCAAAATCCGCCTAGCCCGGGCATGGGCATACTGCAGGTATGGGCCCGAATTGCCAGCCAGGCTCACCGTTTCTTCAATATCAAAAGCAATGTCGCCACCTAGTTTATACTTGGCGAACACATATTTTATCGCCCCCAGCGTCACTACATCCACCAGTTTTTCGTCATCCACCAGCGCGCGCACCTTTTGGCGCACAATATCTACCACATCCACAGCACGGGTGACATTGCCCAGCCGTGAGCTCATTTTTTTGCCATCGGCAAACTTTACCGTGCCGTTGGTCAGGTGCGTCATAGTGCCGGCCAGCTCTGGACGGAATGTTTCTGCTGCGGCAAACACCACGCGCATATACTCGCGTTGGTCGTTGCCGGTTATCAGGTAGCGGTGGTCAAAATCGTAATCGGCCTTTTCTTGCCATATCACGCCAATATCTTTAGTTTCGTAGGTGGGCAAGCCCTTGCTGGTGATAAATACGCGGGTGTGCAGGTGCTTAGCTTCGTCGCCCTCAAACACCACTGCACCGTCCGATTCTTTCAGGTTACCTTTGGCCAGCTGCTCCTTCACCACCTCTAGCCCAGTTGGGGCGGTGGCGCTTTCGGGGTAGTAGTGCATTTGTTCGACATCGATTGTTTTGTAAAAGGACTCAAAGTAATCAAAGCTCCACTGGCGGGTTTCCCAATACATCTTGGCTAGTGGCGATTCGTAGTCATCGTCGTTATGAAACCCGTAAATCGTCTTATTTAGCTCGTCAATTTCGTCCTTGGTGGCCACATCGTCCTCGTAGGCCTTGGCGCCACGCACATAGCACTCGCTAATCCAGCGCGAGCGCATAAAAGCGTCGCTATCGATATCATCTAGTTTTTCGGGGTGTTCGCCGCCCAGCGCCTGGCGCATGCCCCACAGGCACTTCGCCACATGCAGCCCCACGTCGCCGCCAAAGCTGGTACGGTTTACCTTAGCGCCGCTCACTAGCAGTATTCGCGCCAATATATCGCCGTAAATTGTTTGGTACAGGTGGCCGGTGTGTAGTTCTTTAAAGGCATTTGGGCAGCTGTATTCTAGCACAATGTTTTGGCCGGCGTTAAATGGCCGCGGCTCTTGGCGCAGCGCCGCCAGCAGTGCTGTGGCGCTCAGTGTAATGTTGATAAACCCCGGGCCGGCCACATCTACCACTTTATATTCGCCAGTTTCACGCAGTTTGTCGGCAATTTCACCGGCTATTTCGCGCGGGTTTTTGCCCAGCTGTTTGGCCAGCTGCAGGGCTACATTGGTAGCATAATCGCCAAATTGCGGGTCGGGCCTATCCAAACGCACCTCGGTAGTTACCGAATACAAATCTTGTACAATCTTAGCAATCGCGCGCGCAGTAGCATCCATAATAACCCTATTTTACCAGAGGTGGTAAACAAGGGCAAACTACAGTAGGCTACTCGGCAAAATCGTCGGGTATCATTTCATCTTGCTTATACACCGACACGGGCGTAATCCCGCGCGAGTGGGTATCTTGCAGCACTTCGCGAAGCATACTCATATCGTCAAACGTCAGCGTATCATCAATGTTTTCTGGTTGTAGTGTTTGTTTTTCTTCTGCCATAACTCCATACTAGCATAAACGTTATGAAATGTCAAATTTACCCCTTGGCAGCGCGGATGAGGCCCAGAAATAGTGGGTGGGCCCGCATGGGCCGGCTGCGGAATTCGGGGTGGGCTTGGGTGGCGATGAAAAAGCTGTCGCCTGTGCCTTCCACAAATTCGACCAGCTTGCCATCTGGGCTGGTGCCGCTGATTGTTAGGCCGCCGTTTTCAATCGCTTCGGTATATGCCTGATTCACTTCATACCGGTGGCGGTGGCGCTCGGTAATGTGACTAGTAGCATATAATTGTTCCGCGAGCGAACCAGCCCTCAAGTTTGCAGGGTAATCGCCCAGGCGCAGCGTGCCGCCCGTTGATTCTTTGCCCTGCTGGCCGTCCATGATATACACCACGTCATGTTGGGTATCGGGGTTAAATTCAGTACTATTGGCCTCCCCTAGCCCGCTACGGCGCGCAGCAGCAATTACCGCCACCTGCAACCCAAGGCAAATACCAAGGTACGGCTTATTATGCGTCAATGCAAAGTCGGCAGCAGCAATTTTGCCCTCTACGCCACGGCTGCCAAACCCACCCGGCACCAACAAACCGTCTACGGCTGCAAATTCCTCTTCGTTTGCCGTTTCAGCATTGATCCATTGCACCCTCAGCCCCACGCCCTCGCTCCAGGCGGCGGCCTTTAGGGCCTCTAGCACCGATATATAGGTATCTTCGTTGTCCAGATATTTAGCCACCAGGCCTATCGCCACCGTTTGGTCTTTTTGGCTAGTTTGGCGGGCGACTAGATCTTGCCACCCCTGCAAATTAGGTGCTTTTTGGTTGCCGGTAAAGCGCTCTAGTAGCGGCAACAAGCTACTCGCTGCGATTTTTTCCGGTATACGGAATACGCTGTCGACGTTCGGCATCATCAGCACGTTTTCTTCACTCACACCGCCAAACAGGGCAATTTTGCTGGCAATGGCGGCCGGCGCTGGGTCGTCGGTACGCACAATTACGGCATCGGGCACAATACCAAAGCCGCGCAGGTCGTTCAGCGCATTTTGGGCCGGTTTAGATTTAAATTCTTTGCTAGTGCCAATAAACGGCACGTACACCACGTGCACATACAGGGCGTTACTACTGCCCACTTTGCGGCCAAATTCGCGGATGGCCTCAACAAACGCCAAGCCCTCGTAGTCGCCCACCGTGCCGCCAATTTCCACAATATGCACGTCGCTACCCTGGCTAGCTTGTAAAATCGCTTGCTGGATAGAATTAGTTAAATGTGGCACAAGCTGGATGGTTTTGCCGCCAAATTTGCCGGCGCGCTCGTCGGCAATTAGGTCGCGCATTAGCCGGCCGCTCAACGTGGCGTTCTTTTGGGTTAGTTCCAAATCCAAAAAGCGCTCGTAATGCCCAAGGTCTAGATCTGTTTCGGCACCATCCTTGGTCACAAAGCACTCACCGTGCTCGGCGGGGTTCAAAAGACCCGCATCTACATTAAGATACGGGTCACATTTTTGAATTGAAACAGTTAGCCCTTTAGCCTGCAATACAGCACCGATGCTGGCTGCAGTTATGCCCTTCCCTACCCCGGAAAGAACGCCCCCTGTTACGAAAATATATTGTGTCTTTTTTTCCATGTGATCTATCATCTCCATGGAACTTTAGTATAGCACGCTTTAGTTGCCTACGCTATATATAGCGTGGTGTGTTGTATATTCTACGCAAGATGTGTGGTTGGGTCAGTAAATAACGGAACTAAGCGCTCCGCAAGCTACTTATAGTATAGCGCCTTTTTATGTGCCAAATCAACTACAAAATTAGCAAGCTCACCGCCACTATTACCATCCCAGCCAGCAGGCCGTAAACCACCTGGTGTTTGTCGGTTTGGTAGCGGCGGGCGCCAGGCAATAGCTCATCTATAGCAATAAATACCATCATGCCAGCAATCAGCCCAAAAGTGATACCAAACAAATAATCCGGCATAAACGTATTTACAAGTGCAAACGCCAATAGCGCACCAAGTGGCTCGGCCAAGCCACTTAGCGTCGCCCACCAAAAGGCCTTTTTACGGCTTTTTGTTGCCGCATACACCGGGGCGGCCACGGCAATACCCTCGGGTATATTATGGATTGCAATTGCTATCGCCAGCACAACACCAGCTGTAATATCCTGATATGCGGCAAAAAATGTGCTCATACCCTCAGGAAAATTATGTAGCGCCAGCACTAGTGCCACCAGTAGGCCGCTCCGTAGCAGCCGCTTATTATCCCGCTTGTCGCCGGCCGTCAGTTCACTCTCTTTACCTTCAATTTCGTTCGGGTTAAGTGATTTAGGCAACACCTTGTCTATTAGCGCCACCAGCACGATACCCACAAAAAACGCCCCATACACCCACCAGCGCGCCGTTTTATCTTCATAGGCGGCCTGCATAGCGGTCAGCCCAAGTGGGATAATTTCGACAAACGACACAAACAACATTGCACCAGCCGCAAAAGCCATGCTGGCCGCTAGCATTGGGCGCTCTAGCACTTTTTTATGCAGCGCCAATAGGCCACCAATAGAGGTGGCTAGGCCAGCAAACAGCGATAGTATAATCGCAAGTGTCATCTCTCTTTACTCCTCGTTATTTAAAATCTCGGGGTTTAGCCCGAGATTTTGTTACCTACTGGCAGCCTTCGCACATTGTTAGGTCTGCTGGGTCTAGTGGCACATATGCCGTGCCGCTAGCGGCTGCATCGTCTTGGGCTTTTATCACAGCCTGGGCCATGGCGCTGTCAATTGCGGCTAGTTTTTCTTCTAGCGTCATGTCGTCGGTAATAATCTTGGTTGCGTTCACTTTTTATCCCCCTAATTTGGATATATTTTGTTTATATGGTGGTGCTTATGGTTAATTATACGCCACATATAGCGTTTGTCTAGCATTTTTAGCTGTAAAAATACCAACAATTGCCTGTGGATTTCTCGTCACTATATGTCCCTACCGGTAATCGATACGCTTTTGCCGTCGTAAATGCCGGCGGGAATCCGCCCAATCGTTCGCTCATAACGCCACGCGCACCTTGCTCGCCATCTTCGCCTAGCAGCTCGGCTATACCACTTAGGTACACTCCTTTCGGCCCACGGCTTTCATCAGGCGAAAACAGCGTCAGGCTTACTCGCGCGTCGCGCGCAATATTTTGCGAATGCATTGTCGATTCCTTAGAAAACCAATAGACGTACTGGCCGTCGGTTGCTACATGCACCGGCGTGCTCCACGGCGAGCCATCGGCATTTACCGTGGCAAGGTTCGCCAGTACGTTTTCAGCGAAGATTGTTTTGGCTTGGTCGGTCATACTGCCTCCTTCGCCTCGCCAAATTCAGCTGGTACCGGGCTATCAAAACGCACTTCCTTAATATCAATCACCCCACGTACTGTCATGTTCGGAAAATCGCGGTGGTACACAACGTCCACCGAGCCAAATACGGCATCCTTCCAGTCAAATCCCAAACGTTTGGCTGCCTCGCGCACCAGTTCCTCGCTCGATGCTTCGATTTCAATCATGGGCTGCAGCCATGGCCACTCATCTATCACTACCTCGGTATTATCTAAACGCCAGGTTTCACGCCGCGATTCTTGGTACGTAATGTAGTGCCAGCCAGCTTCACTAAATATCTTTACCGTTGTGTCAAAGTCACCTACGGTCGTCTCTAGCTCGTGTACGCTATTTATTGTCGTTGCTTCGTCCGGTAAGGTGCGGCGCTTAAAGCACAGCGTTACCTTATTGCCCTCATCACGGATACGGATGAATGAACGCTCGGTAGCATGATGCTCCTCTTCTATGAGCGCCCGGCGCATATCGCGCATCGGGTGCTCAAGTGTCGCACCGGCTGCTTCAAGCCGCGAGCGGACATCATCAATGTCAACATCGACAAACTTTACTTCGATTTCAGCCTGCATAGTAGGCTACTTTACGTGATTTACTTCGTAGCTAGTGTTGGTGCTTTCAAAAAAGTTCACCAGTTCTAGCGTGTCGTTAGCGGTCGCCATCCACTTGGCAGGGTTGGCCACGTTGTATTCTTTTTCAAAGCCCAGCTCTTCTAGGCGGCGGTCGGTCATAAACATCACGTATTGGTTCACATAGTCGGCGTTTAGGCCCAAAATACCGTGCGGCAACATGTCTTTGTTGTAGGCTTTTTCTAGCTCCACAGCCTCTAGTATCAGGTTACGGATTTCCTCGGCAAATTCCTCGGTTTGCAGCTCGGGGTTTTCATCCAAAATCGTTAGCAGCAGGTTGATACCAAAGGTCAGGTGCAGGTTTTCGTCGCGGGTGATCCAGTCTAGCAGGCTACCAACATTGCGTAGTAGGTTGCGCTGGCGGAAGCTCATGCCCACCATAAAGCCGCTGTAGAACCAAATGCCTTCAAGCACAATGTTGTAGGCTACTAGACTGCGCACAAAATCCTTTTTGCCCTCTAGCGTGTAGATATCTAGGTTGGGGTCTAGCATCACCTCAAGGTGCTTGTTTTGGAAGTCGGCTTTGTCGGCCAAGCTCTTTTTGCCAAAGCCAGCGGCGTAAATCTCTTCGCGGTCAAACGGAAAGGTCTCGATGATGTATTCGAAGGTCATAAAGTGATTGGCCTCCTCCCACATCTGCTTGCTGAGGTAAATCTGCGCTTCGGCAGCATTGACATACGGGTAGATACCAAAGGCCAGCGATTTGTTAATCAGTAGTTCGTTGGGGTTCAGGTAGCTAATCACCGTCTTTAGCGCGTGCTTTTCTTCATCAGTTAGCTTTTCAAAGTCGGCCAAATCTTGCACTAGCTGCACTTCATTTGGGAACCATGTGTTAGCTACCGCTTGGTCGTACAGGTCTTTCGCCCACTGGTAGCGAATTGGCTTTAGCTGCAGTCCATCGCGCAGGCCCGAGCCCAATATGCCGCCCTGGGGGTGTACGTGTGTGGTTGTGTCGTCGGTTTTACTCATTGCTCTAATCCTCCTTATTTTTTGCGGGCAAAGCCAAAGCCCATGGGCCGCTTGCCGGCGCTTTCTACGCGCACTTTATTTTCGTTCGAACTCACGGTGGTTTGCTCACTCTGGTGGCGCGGCTTCACATGCAGGTAGTAGGTAGTCTTTAGGCCACGCTTCCACGCCTCGGTGTAAATCTTTTCGTACTCGTCGATATCGCGCGTCTCGAGATACATGTTGCGACTGATGGCTTGGTCAACCCACTTTTGCGCCCGCGCCGCCACCTCTATAAAGGCATAGGGCGATAGCTGGAAGCTGGTCTTGTATACTGCCTTAATATCATCAGGGATGCTGTCGATGTTTTGGATATCACCCTGGTTGGCCAGCAGCTCGTCTTTCACATCGTCCCACACGCCCAGCCTCTTCAGGTCGGCCACTAGGTTGGTGTTTACCTCTAGGAACTTGCCGTTGAGCGTGCTGCGGCTGAAAATCTGGCTGAACTGCGGGTCAAGCCCTGGCGTAGTGCCGGCAATGTGGCCGATGTTGGCAGTTGGCGCGATGGCCATAAGGGTGGCGTTACGCATGCCTTTTTTCACCTTTGCGCGCAACTTGTCCCAGTCTAGGCGGGTTTTGCGGCTAATAGTTACCTTTACTTTGCGGTCGGTCGCCAGGTCGTCAATGGTATCGATGGGCAAAATACCTTTGCTCCAGCCACTGCCCTTAAACGCTGGGTAGCTGCCAAGCGTCTTGGCCAGCTCGGCCGATTCGTCGATGGCATGGTAGCTGATAAACTCCGTCAGCTGGTCGATCAGTTCAAACGCCTCGTCAGAATCATAGCTGTGGCGCAGTTTTTCTAGCACATCAGTAAAGCCCATCAGGCCCAGGCCAAGCGCTCGGGTCTGGCTGTTGGCGTGCATTGCCTCTGGTACCGACAGGCTGGTGATGTCCACCAGGTTGTCCAGCTGGCGGATAGCGCTGCGGCTACTGGCAGCCAAGCGGTCCCAATCCCAGGTGTTATCTTCTTTCAGGTGCGCCGATAGATTAATACTTACCAGGTTACACACCGCAATATTCTCTTTATCTTGCGGCAGCGTGATTTCAGTACAGAGGTTAGATAGGTGTATCACACCGGTGTTGTTATTAAGCGCCCGGGTGTTGATGGTGTCCTTCCAGGTGAGCCATGGGTGGCTGGTGGCCTGCAACTGTATCAAGATGGCGCGGAACTGCTGGCGAGCCGATAGTTTATCAAACTTGCGCAGCTTGCCAGCCTCAGCCAGCTTCACATACTCTTTGTAGCGTTTGCTAAAGTCGGCGCCGTACAATTCGGTCAAGTCCATCACCTCGGCGGGGTCAAACAAATACCAATCCTCATCTTTTTCGACTCGTTTCATAAATTCATCGCTAATGAACACCGCGGTGTTGGCAAAGCGCGTGCGCAGGTACGGGTCGCCGCTGTTTTGCTTTAGGTCTAGGAACTGTGGGAAGTTCAGGTGCCAGTTTTCCATATACATGGCGGCCGCGCCGGCCTTTTTACCCTTGCGGCTCACGGCAAACAGCGCCGTGTCGATCATCTTCATAAATGGTATTGGGCCGGTACTCTCGGTGTTGGTGGTCTTTACCGGGCTACCGCTCGCGCGTAGTTTACTAAAGCCAATGCCGATACCGCCGGTACCCTTGGCAATCCACATCGTGTCGCGCACACCCTTGGCAATCGATTCCATGTCGTCGTCGATATTCATCAGGAAGCAGTTGCTTAACTGCGGGTGCGCCCCGCCGGCGTTTACGCGGGTGCTACCACCCGGCACGTAGTCTAGGCTGCTCATGTGCTGGTAAAAGTCCAGTGCACATTCGGTCGGGTTTTTGGCGTTGTAGCTAAGGCCCATTGCAATGCGCATGTGCGTAAACTGCGGCACCTCAATTGGTTCGCCACTACCCTTGCGCAGCGCGTAGCGGTTTTTGTTGGTAATTACCCCTAGGTATTTAGATAGGTCGTCTTTAGCTGGCTCCAGCGCGGCGGCTAGCTTTTTTAGGTCAAACACCTTGCTGTCGGCCATGCGTGGGTCTAGCAGGCCATCAGCCACTGCTTCTTTAAGGTACGGCGGAAACTGCTTGGCGTGCAGCGCCTTCAGCTCGGCGGCCGTAGTGTAGTCGCCCAGCACACGCTTATAAATCGTCTTTAGCAGCAGGCGCGCCGCAATCTTATCGTAGTCTGGGTCATCCTTCACATTTTGCAGGGCGGTATGTATCACCGCCTCATCTAGCTGCTGGCTGGTGATGCCATCAAACAGCGTCAGCTGCAGCTGGCTGGCCACCTCTACTACCTTACTAATTTGGTCGGGCAAGCCCTCACTTGCTGCCACTAGTGCCAGGTTTATCTTATTTGCGTCAAATGGCTCGCGTGTGCCATCGCGCTTAACCACATTTATTTGGCTCATTACACCTATTCCCCCGTTGTTCTGTTTTTATTACACTTCCCTTTGGCATCACTACAAAACCATCACCACTAGTGTGGCGAACTAGCTTTACGACAATCTTGCGGTGGTGTCTATTTTTTTAACTACTATACATATAGCGTCTATGTTTAATAATATACGCTATATATAGCGATTTCAAGCCATTTTAGCGATTTTTATCACACCTTCCCCGCCCCACCCCTATAGCGCCATCAGGTATTTTTTACCACGCGTCTAGAGTTAAGTTTATGAACACCCAAGCATATGTTGCAAAGGTTTTGAGCGTATGACGTGTAGTGGTTATGCTATACACCTTAGTATGGTGTATACTTGATATATGAGTGATATTATTACCGTAAAAGATTTCCAGATGCAATTTGGCAAAACCGAGGTGATTAAAAACCTCAACTTTGTCGTAAAGAAAGGCGAAACGTTTGGCTTTTTAGGCTCGAACGGATCGGGTAAAACCACAACGATTCGTGCGCTGCTAGGCATATACATCCCTACTGCAGGCGAGTTGCTGATTGATGGCAAGCCCTATAGTGTATCGAGCGACACAAAGCTAGGCTACCTCCCGGAAGAACGTGGCCTGTATAAAAAAGAGACTGTAATAGATGTAATGACCTATTTCGGGCAACTCAAGGGAATGTCACGCGAAGATGCACGACGTGTTTCGATGTCTTTTCTACAGCGTGTAATGCTTGAAGATAAAGCCAAAGTTCAGCTTGATAAGCTATCGGGTGGCCAACAGCAAAAGGTTCAGCTTGGTATCACAATCATGGATGAGCCAGATCTGTTAATTCTTGATGAACCTACTAAAGGATTTGACCCAGTCAACCGCAAGCTACTCATGGATATCATCGAAGAGCACCAGCAAAAAGGTGCTACCGTGGTAATGGTGACTCACCAAATGGAAGAGGTAGAACGGTTGTGTGATCGGATAATTCTGCTAAAAGACGGTAAGTCACACGCCTACGGCACCGTTGAAGAGGTGCGCAAAAAGTTTGGCAACAAATCACTCAACGATATATTCTTATCGGTATATGGCGATGAAAATCTGGAGGAGGCATAATGCATAATTTATCGACAGTAATCCGATTTGAAATCATTCGTACGCTTAAAAAGAAGTCATTCTGGTTCATGGCGTTTGGATTCCCTGTGTTGATAGGCGCAATTTTTGGTATTATTTACTTATCAAATAAATCCACTAACGATGCCGCCGAAAAGTTAGGCAAGCAGAGCTTTTCACTTGAAGTTACCGACGAATCAAACCTTGTAAAGCCCGAGCTGCTGACAGCGGTCAAGGCCACGGTTGTTGCCGATAAATCTCAGGCAATCACTGATGTACAGTCAGGTAAAGTTGATGGCTATATCTACTACCCAAAGGATATCGCCAAGCAACCTATAGAGGTCTACGGTAAAGAGGTGGGGTTATTTGAGAATGGTCGGTACGAAGGAGTTGCTAAAAATCTCCTACAACAGTCTGTTCAATCTGAGGTTTCTCCACAAGTGCAAAGCGTCATTGCTGGCAGTGTCAGCACGAATATTACAACTTACCGCGATGGTGTCGCATACGATGCTGTAAAACAAATGATTCTTCCAGGAGTATTCCTCGTGCTCTTTTACTTGCTCATATCGTTTTTTGGCAGCCAAATGCTGACTAGCACCACCGAGGAAAAGGAAAATCGCGTCATCGAGATGATTCTTACCACCATAGAAGCGCGCACGCTCATTATTGGTAAAATTATTTCGCTTATATTTCTTGCCTTTTTCCAAGGCGCGTTGATCGTCATTCCGGCACTAATAGGCTATCTGCTCTTTCATAATCAACTCAGTATTCCAGCGCTGGACCTCTCAAGTCTTCCGGTGGATTGGCCGCGTATTCTTACGGGTGCCGCGATATTTATCACGGGTATTGTAATGTTCACTGGTCTTTTGGTACTTATTGGCGCTTCCGTACCTACTGCGAAAGAAGCTGGCCAGTTCTTTGGCATGGTGATGATGCTCCTATTTGGTCCGCTATATGCATTTACGCTCTTTATATCCGCACCAGATAGCCCGTTTGTCCGCTTTCTAAGCCTCTTCCCGCTCACGGCGCCAATTCCATTACTGCTTCGCAACGCCGTAGGCAACCTGACTCCATGGGAAATTGCCATTGCTACACCACTGATGGTAGTTACAGCAATAGTCATACTCGTTCTTGCCGTTCGCGTCTTTCGTTACGGTGCATTAGAATACAGCCGCAAGGTTTCGTTCAAAGAAATGTTTAGCAGACGATAGATAGAGGTAAAAGTAAAACTCCACCACTGCAAAGTGGTGGAGTTTTACTTTTGGCGGAGAGGACAGGATTTGAACCTGCGAGGAGTTGCCCCCAACACACTTTCCAGGCGTGCGCCTTAAACCACTCGGCCACCTCTCCGTATATTTACAGTATATCAGGTTAAATTGGTTGATTTTGCATGCAATATATGGTGTAATGGATATAACCTACCTAAGGAGTCAAGATGAGGTACTACTGGCTAGACCCGTTTGTTGGCCTGCTGATGGGTATTGGCCTGGAATTCACGGCCGCCATCATCACCAGCCTGGTGCTATACCTAACGGTGATCCCTACCCTGATTGTCGGCCTGCCGATCTTCATGGTGAGTGAGTGGTGGAGCCTGCGCCAGGAGCGCAAGGATCTGATACAGGCTTAACCCACCCCTATGGCGGTGAGTGTGTACGACACGTCGTATGCACTCACCGCCCTTCTAATACCCCTTGTGCTTATATACAAAAGGTTGTATTTATTACTTTTTATATCTGTTGATTTACCGCGCAATCTACACCATAATATATAGCAGTGGCAACAGCAACCAAACCAACACCGGTAATACAACTGACTAAACTCACCAAACAATATGGCTTTGGTGACGCTACTTACAATGCTCTAGATGAGGTTACGCTGAAAATTGAGCAAGGCGAATTTATCGCCATTATGGGCCCGAGCGGCTGTGGCAAAACCACCCTGCTAAATGTAATTGGCCTACTAGATCGCTCGAACGACGGCGAATACCTGCTAGATGGCAAATCGGTCGCTAAATTGTCATCTAAGCAGCAAGCCCGAGCGCGCTCTAACCAAATTGGCATTGTGTTCCAAAGTTTCAACCTCATCAACCGCATGACGGTGCTAGAAAACGTCGCCCTGCCCCTAACCTATAAGGGCATTAGCCGCACCAAGCGCCTAAACCGCGCCAGCGAAGTGCTAAAGACCTTTCACCTGCAAGAGCGCGAATATTACATGCCGTGGCAGCTAAGCGGCGGCCAAATGCAGCGCGTGGCGATTGCCCGGGCGCTGGTAAACGAACCTAGCATTATATTGGCCGACGAACCCACCGGCAACCTAGATAGCCGCAGTAGCCACGTGATAATGGAAGAGCTAAGCGAGCTGCACAAAAAGGGCAACACTATCATTATGGTGACGCATAACCCCAATCTTACTAGCTACGCCAGCCGGGTGATTAACATGCTCGATGGCAAAATCGCTAGCGATACCAAAATTAAGGTAGATACCAAAGATGCCGATACGATTACCAAAATCCCGCTAAACCGCCGCCAAAAACAGGCCGAAAAGCTAGCTAGCGCCAGCCCAGCCGCCAAGCGTGGCCAAAAGCCCGAGCCAGCCAAAAAGCCGCGCGGCAAAAAGAAAGGTGGCAAGTAATGGCCCTCATGATCACCGACCATATCGCCGGCGCTTACCAAGCCCTGGCGCGCAACCGCGGCCGCACCATCCTAACCGTGCTAGGCATCGCCATTGGCATTGCCAGTATCACGTGTATTTTAGCCATTAGCGGCGGCGTGCAGCAAATGATTGGCCGCCAAGTAAGCGATGTCGACGGCCACCTAGCGGTGATTCGCCCCGGCCAGCAAAGCCGCGACCCCAATGCCCTATTAAGCCCGGTGGCGCAGCAATCATTTAGCACCAGCACTCTTACCGAGGCCGATGTAGCCGCGGTTAGCCAGGTGGCAGGCGTGAGCGCCACCGTACCGCTAATGACCATCGACGGCACAGTTCAGGCCGAAGGTAAAACCATTGATGGCAGTGTTGTATTAGCTACAACACCAGAATTTACCAAAATGTCGACGTTTACCATGAAATCGGGCCAGTTTTTAGACGAAATTACCGATATTAACACGGCGGTAATTGGCGAAGATATCGCCAATGAACTATTTAACACCGACCGGCCACTTGGCCAAACCTTTACCATGCGCGGCGTCGACTTTACCGTGGTGGGTGTGATTGCACACAAAGACAACCCAATAAACTACAATAACGTCAACCTTAACCAAGCGATTGTAGTGAGCTTTGAGCGTGGCCAGCTGTTCCACCAAGGCCGGGCGCAAATCCAGCAAATTGATGTGCTTATCGACCAAAAAACCGATGCCGCTAAAGTATCCCAAGTTATCCAAAAAACCTTGCTAGCCGCCCACCTAGGCGAGAAGGACTTTGTGGTTGCCACCGGCAGCGACATTTCCCAGCCTACCAACAAATTATTTAGCGCCATCACCGATGTCATGACCGCCATCGCTGCTATTTCGCTATTTGTCGGCGGCATTGGCATCATGAACATCATGCTGGTAGGCGTGGCCGAGCGCACTCGCGAAATCGGCATCCGTAAGGCCGTCGGCGCCAGCAACAGCACCATCATGTCGCAGTTTATTATCGAATCGCTCATTATGAGCTTGCTCGGCGGCTTACTCGGCTATCTACTCGGTATCTTCATCGCCTTTTTGGTGAGTATATTCCTGTACTTTACGCCGGCTATCACCTGGCAAACCGCCGCCTGCGCCCTGGTTATGGCGATTGGCGTGGGTGTACTGTTCGGCATTTACCCCGCCTTCAAGGCCGCCCGCAAAAACACCATCGAATCGCTACGCCAGTACCACTAGGCCTAAATAGGGGTGGGCTCGCCCACCACACTCATATCGCGGAATAAATCCGCCGATATGAGCTCCCCGCCCCTAAAGCCGCTGCTTACGCAACGGTAGGTGCGTGGATACTGTATACTTTAATCATGAACCCTAATAAACTCCTAGGTGTACAGCCCGGTGCGTCGGCGCAGGAGGTGCAAGCCGCCTTTCGTAAGGCAGCGTTAGAGCACCACCCCGACCAAAACCCCAGCCCCGAGGCCGCCGAGGCCTTTATGCGCATCAAGGAGGCCCGTGATAAACTGCTGCGCGAGGGTGAAAACGCTACACCCGAGCACGACGCCGCCGCCGTGCAGCGCGCCACCGATAACGCCGCGCGCCAAGCCGCCGCAGCCGCCTACACCCAGCCTACGGTAGTGAGCATGTTCGATGGCATGACACCCGAGGAAATCGCCTACGTGCAAAAGCTGGACGACCTAGCTATGGAATCGCGCGGCCGCCGGCTATTTGGCAAGCGCACCGAAAGCCCCGAAGTCACCCGCCACCGCAAGCGCCTACACACTATCAATAATCGAATTTCCGGCAAATATTAGCCGCTGACTTTAGTTTTTTAGCCTAGGCCAGTTCGGCCTTAAACTTTTCTATCAAATCTACCTGCGTGGGGTTGACGTTGTTTAGGATAGCCGTGTAGATGCTGGCGAAATCGGCCAGCACACAGGCCCACAACATTTGCTGCACCACGGTGTCGCCGGCAATTGGCACCACGGTAGATTTTGGCCGGCGGCCGCTGAGCAATTTGTCGCTGAGGGCAAAGCGCTGCTGCACGCGCGGGTGCTCTAGCTCGCTGATGAGGTCAAACACCGCAAACGGCTTTTCTACCGGGTGCGATGTCCAGCCCAAAAATTCGTTGTGGTTAAATTCTGGCAAGGTGTTGCAAAAGGCCACGTTTTTGGCGTTTTCGTTCCAGCTGATTTTCCATTTGTAAGCCACTGGCGCCATTAGGCTGCCGCCGTAAAATACCGGGGTTTTGCCCACGGCCTGTAGCGCCAACTGCTTGGCATAGTTATGCTCGGCTGGCACATCGCTCCCCCATAGCTTGCTTTCGGCTTGCAGCCAGGCGCTGTACTTGGCAATTTGCTGGTAATACGTGTTTTTTATAATGCCAAAGTGCGCCAACAGCTGGGTCAGTGAGCGCATTTGGGCGATAGTGGTCATGCGCGGCTCTAGCTGGCTGCGATCGGGCAGCACAATGTGGGCGATGTCACCGGCTTTAGCGCGCTCCAGCAATTTGCCGCCCGATGCCAGCACGGCTAGCTGCGCCTTAGCTGCCACGGCGTCATCGAGACAACTGAGGGTTTCCTCGGTGTTGCCGCTACAGCTGCTGGCAATTACCAGCGTGTTTTTGCCGACATATTTTGGCAGGTGGTAGTCACGTACAATCTCAAATGGCACCGGCAACACATCGCCCAGCCAGGCCTTCACCAGCAGCGCCGCCAGCGCCGAGCCACCCATGCCGGCCAACACCACAGTTTCAATGGCGCGGCCGTCATTATCACCCAGTTGCACCGCCGCCTCGTAGGTAGCCTGCTGCCACTCGCTGGCCGCCACACCTAGGGCGTTTTTGCTGTCACGTTGTTTAATTACATTTGCATCGTCTAACACTTTTAGTCCTCCACCTAAGATAGTTTTTGTACACCGCTATTGCGTATCACTCTACTACTATGATACACTACTTATTAAGTAAGCATAAGTACTAAATTTTCTAGGGGTGGGAATGGATATACAACCGCAATCAACACAGCCAATTAGTGACGACCAGGAACTCGCTAAAGTTCTTGCTGGCGTCAATGCCGAGGGCGACGAAGCTGCCGCTGGCGTACCAGCCGTTAGCGACGTAGCGCCGCCAGTAGCACCTGGTGAGCCGCCAGCGGCCGCACCAGCAGTAACTGATGATGCCGCCAGCGACCCAGCTGCCGCAGCTGCACAAGTGGTGCCTGATTACACTGCGCCAACCGCGCCAGCACCAGCGGCCACATCAACACCTATCCCCGTTGGTGGCGAGCTAGATGGCGTTAAATCACAAGCCATCAGCGAGCTACGCCCATTGGTAGACAAGCTAACTTTGCCACCGGAGGAAAAGTTTGACACCTACCTACTGCTCATCCGCTCCACCGACGACAAGTCGCTGATTACGCCAGCTCACCAAGCGGCCCGCGAAATCACCGACGAAGCTCGCCGCGCTCAGGCCCTACTCGATATCATCAAAGAAATCGACTTTTTGGCCGGCCAGCCAGCCGCCTAAGGCTAGGCAAGCCAAATATACATCACTCCAGCCCGCTGGAGTGATTTTTTGCTACAATATAGGTAATGGCTACACGATTTGCAACTGATGACGAAATTGCCCGCTGGGATGAACTGCTGGCTAGTAACCCCGATGGCGGCAACGTGTTTCAATCGGTAAACCTAGCCGAAACCAAGCAAGCAAACGGCTGGCAGCCGCGCTATATTTTTATAGATTCGCTAGCTGTGACAGTACTAGAAAAGCCGGTGTTTATGCACGGCAAGTTTTGGTACTTACCTAAAGGCCCAGGAGTTACCGCTATTGATGATTTGCTGCCGCTACTACCCGAACTAAAAGATTTTGCCGCCAGCCAAGATGTATTCGCCATCAAAATCGAGCCCGAAATCGCCGAAAGCGACGCAGCCAAAGCGCGCTTAGCAAAGGCTGGCCTGGTGCGAACCCGCGCCGTGCAGCCCAATGTTTCTACCGTCATCATCGACCTTTCCCCTCCCCTGGATGAAATTATGGCCAGCTTTAACCAAAAGGGTCGCCACGCCATCCACCGCGCCGAACGCGACGGCGTAACGGCTAAAGCGGTAGAATTAAGCGAAGAAAACATGAAAATTATGTTCGATCTACTACGCGAAACTGCCGCCGGCCGGTTTGAATCATCCATCCGCAGCTACGATTACTATAAAAAGTTTTGGCAAAAATTCGCCACTGGTGGCCGGGGTAACCTGTTTTTCGCCTACCTAAACGGACAGGTGGTAGCCGCCGCCTACAGCATGTACCTGGGCAAAAAAGGCCTATACAAAGACGGCGCCAGTGTGCGCGACAAAACCGCCTACGGCGCCAGCCACCGCTTGCAGTGGGAGACTATACAGTGGATGAAAAGTCGCGGCGTCGAAAGCTACGACCTGTGCGGTGCTCCGCATAGCAGCCAAGTAAACGACCCTGCCAGTCCTTTTTACGGTATTGGCCGTTTTAAAACCAGCTTTAATAAGCACATTACCGATTACGTCGGCGCATACGACCTAATAGTCAACCCCGCCAAATACAAGCTATGGCAAAAAATCGGCCAACGCCTGGCCATCAGCCTAGCCTACCGCCTAAAGCACCAGCAGTGGTTTTAGCAAACTAACAGAGGTACACTTGACAAAACATAAGTTTTTTGCTAGGATGATAGTAACAACCTACAAAAATAAACAAAAAGGACCACCATAATGAACTTTTTAGAAAAACTAGGGTTCGGCAAAAAACCAGTCGTAGCAAACGAGGCGCCCGTACAGCCACCCGTAAGTACTGAAACTACCCCTGCGCAAGGCCCCGATACTCCAGCCATAACTACCACAGAGGTGGTGGCAACAGCCGAGACCACAGTACCAGTAGCAGATATTGCACCCGGCCTAGGCGGCGTAGCAGTCGGCGTAGCCCCCGAGGCAACACCAGACGCGACTACCTTTACCCCAGTTGATACTGCAGCTGTAGAATCACCAGTTACTGACAACTTCGCTATCCCATCAGCATCAGCACCAGTAGCCGAGTCTGAGGCGGCACCTGATGTAGATACAACCACCGAAACGCCAGTCGACGTAACTACCACCGCGCCCGAAGTGCCAGATGTCACTGCTATGAGTAGCGAGGATATTCACGCCGCACTAGGTGGTACGCCAACAGTAGAATCATCAGTCGCCGAAGTCACCGTTGGCGCTGCTCCCGAGCAAAATCAATAGTAAACCTATTAAATAAATATCCCGCCAACCGGCGGGATATTTATTTACCCAAAATTTCACGCACCACATCGCTATCGTTCCAGGGGATTTTATGCCCCTCGACTATGCGGTACACCTCGTGGCCCATACCGGTAATTAGCACTGTGTCGCCCTTTTTGGCCACACTTAGGGCCTTTTCTATCGCCTGGCGGCGGTCGGCAATTTCGGTGGTTTTCATGGCGCCACCCCGCACACCTTCTATGCCATCGTAAATCATATGGCGAATTACATCCGGGTCTTCGTTGTAGCTTTCTTCATCGGTCAAAAAGATCCTGTCGGCCTGTTTAGCGGCGATTTCGCCCATAATTGGCCGTTTACCCTTGTCGCGGTCGCCACAAGCGCCAAACACTAGTATCACCCGGTTTTTGGTGATTTCTTTAGCGGCCTGCAGCAATTTATCTAGCCCGTCAGGCGTGTGGGCGTAATCAACAATCACATCATACGGCAAGCCCTCGGCCACGCGCTCAAAGCGCCCTGGCACGGCTTCTAGGTTAGCCACGCCTTCTACAATATCGTTCAGGTCAATGCCCAGTAAATACGCGGCAGCCACGGCGGCAGTCATGTTGTAAGCATTAAATTCGCCTGGCAAGTTGGTGGCGAGGTCTAGCTTGGTTTGGTGGTCAATCGTCACTTTGGCCTCTGTTCCCTTGCGGTACAGCTTTACGCTGTCGATATGTGCTTCGGCCTCATCATGCTTACCATAGGTGATTTTTTGGCCGCTGGCGGTAAATTTGTCGTAGTAGTCAAACCACTCGTCGTCGCGGTTTAGCACAATATACTTGGGTTCGCCCGCAAATAGCCGGCCTTTTACCTCGGCGTAGGCCTCCATAGTACCGTGGTAATCTAGGTGATCTTGGGTTAGGTTGGTCATAATCGCCATTTCTACCGGCACACCATGCAATTTGTGCTGGTGAATAGC
>CAYVSX010000003.1:0-68569 GCA_964454245.1 uncultured Candidatus Saccharibacteria bacterium
TCCCCCCGCCGAATTTCTTTTTTTAGCTGAAAAGGGGTTGGCTGGTGGTTCGCCTACTGTCGGAGCAGTAGAGGCGGCGCGGCTCCAGTCGACATAGCCGACGCGCTTGCGCGCCTTTGTCCTGAAAGTTTGTTACCGATACCCAAGCTATAATATATTTTCTATATCTGTTATTTTCTTTTTTCTTTTCCCTCTTTTGATATATAAATATAAAGAAGAAAGACTTACCCCTATAAAATTGCCATAAAACTATTCTAGTGCTAGAATAGTAATCATGAAACTATCACTATCTGAACAGTTAATACTTGGTATCTTGTCCGAACAGCCCCGACATGGCTATGACATCGAAAAAGTCATAGCTAGTAGAGGCATGAGAAAGTGGACAGATGTAGGCTTTTCGTCTATCTATTACGTGCTTGAACGGCTGGAGGCAAAAGGACTAGCTACCAGTACTGACGCGCAAGGCAACGAGAAAAAGCAGTATTCAATTACTGATACTGGCGTATCAACACTAAAAAGCGAAACAAAAAAGCTCATCGCCGAGCGTAAGCCTGCCAATACACATTTTATGACTGGGCTTGCCGCCAGTCATCTGATAAGCGCAAATGAACTTACAAACTCACTTGAACAGCGCAAAGCAGAACTAGCCACCGACCTAAAGGCACTGCAAGAAAAGCAGTCAAGTATCGAGAACGCGCCGCAATCCGCCCGTCAATTATTCAACCTAAGTGAAACACTGCTAAAAGCAGAGCTGCGCTTTATCAAGAAAGAACTAGAAAGGACGAAACAATGAAAGTAACCGCAAAACCATACATCGGGCAACACTGCGAAAGCACCGCCACAGGTACACTACTCGGACAAATCGGCGTTGAACTAAGCGAGCCGCTGCTATTCGGACTTGGCGAGGGATTGAGCTTTATTTACTGGAATATGAAAATCATGGACTTTCCGTTTATCGGCGGACGCGTAAAGCCCGACCTACTAACGGCTAACATCGCCAAAAACTTGGGGTTAAAACTCACTGTCAAAGAAACCTCATCAAAAACAAAAGCGTGGGAGGCAGTAAAACAGCTACTCGACGATAACAAAGCAGTCGGCTTAAAGCTCGATTGCTACCACCTCGAATACTTTTCAAATCCTATTCATTTTGCCGGACACTACGTCGCCATACTCGGCTATGACGACAGCAAAGCATTTTTGGTAGACACCAAGCAACAAGGTTCGGAGGTAACAACTTCGCTCAAGAGTTTAGAGCGAGCACGCAGCGAAAAAGGCGCGATGTCGTCGCGCAACCTTTACTACATACTTGAAAAAGACGGCGAAACCACACCGCTTAAAAGCGCTGTTGTCGCTGCAATCCGCAGCAACGTCAAAGCCTACCTAAACCCGCCGATCAAAAACCTGAATTACAAGGGTATTGAAAAAGCCAGCGGCGAAATTATCAAATGGTTTGACGGCTCAAAAGACGCAAAAACCGAGTTTGCAACCTCCGCCATGATAATGGATAGAGCTGGAACTGGCGGCGCACTATTTCGCAACCTGTACCGAGATTTTTTGCAACAAGCCTATGAACTAACAGGTAATCAGGCTATCGGCGAGGCGCACAAGGCATTTGTTGATGTGGCGTGTAGCTGGTCTGACGTTATCGCTCTTTTTGAAAAGGTCGCGGAAACGGGCGAACGTGAATATGTCTTGCAGGCGTCGGAAAAGTTAAAAGCTCTTGCGGTAGAGGAAAAACAGGCAGTGCAACTGCTTGAAGATATATAGCTAATAGATACGCTACATCTAGCGTAGGTACACCAGATGTAGCGTACCTTTCTACTCTGCGCCAACCGTCCGCAACGCCTTTTTCACGATGTAGCGCGTTTCTTTCGTGTCGCTCTCGTGCTGCCACTGTTTGCATAGTTCTCGCACAAAGTCGGGTCTGGTTTTGCTTGCGTCATTGAGCCAGTTGCCGACGCTATCACGCACGTATTTTACAGGGTCGGATTTGAGCGGTTCAAGTATAGGCAAGCCGAGTTCAGGGTTTTTGCCAATCGTGTAGGTCGCCCAGCACCGCACCAAGTCGGCGGTATGTGTAGCGAGCAGTGGCAATAGCTCGTTATCGTTATGTGCGGTAGCTTGTTCAAGTAGTCCTGTGCCGATTGCCTCATTGATTGTATTGACGGTCTGCTTTGGCAATTGCTCGATACGCGCCAAAATCGACGGCAGATAGTTAGGTTTTTCCAGCCTCAGACAAGACGTTTTCGAGAAGTAGTCGCTGGTCAACCGCCAGCCACTCTACCAAGTTGGCGGTTTCCAGCTCGCCACTGCTCAACTGCGCCAAGATGTCGGGCGGTATATCTTTGGTGGAGCGTGCACCTTTTCGTTTAGGGGTAGCCGTCATTTTACTAGTTCTTTATTAAACTCCAACGCCAGTTTTACCCAACCCGTCAAGTCTTTTTGCCCCTCTTCCGCAAGGTCGATATAGCCTTTAATCGGCTTGTCTTTCATGATTGACGGCAACGCACCTTTACGTTTCATCAATTCTTCGTAGCGTTCTTTGCCTACGCGTACCATGACGATTTCGCCGTCATCGCCGCCAATGCAGACGCACATTTTATCGCGCACCATAAACGCCAAGCCGCCGTACATTTTGATTTCGCCCACGTCCTCAGCGCCCGCTAGGGCGAGTTCTTCACGGACACGCTGTGCGAGGGTTTCGCTATATGCCATGATTACATCGCCCCGATAATCAGTGCCATGACAATAAACATTGCCAACTGATAACCATTGTTTATCATTGTTAGTTTCAGTGGCTTTTGCTCGAACATATTATGTGTTAGCAACGTTGTGGCAGAAAATGCCAGCCAAATTACTACGCCTGTCGCAAGTGCCAGCCATACCGATGAATTACCAAAATGAGTAGCGACAATAGAGATAGCAACTGCAAGTATAATGGCTGTAAATAAATTGACCACAAGCACGACAACCATTGGCGTATTGCCAGCTTTTTCGGCGCGCTTTGCGTCGATTCTGGTCATTTTCTTCCACGGCAAGCCAAGTGCAAAATCTTGATACCATACACCTGCCACAATCATGCTTGCGACTGTCGCAAGTGCTACCGCCAGCCAGTTAATATCGAGTTCCATGAGCTACTACTCCTTTTCCTTGTTATTCTCTTGCTTTGCGACTACAAAATACAAAAACATCGGCAACCCAGCCGATACCCCAGCCGCCAAAGTCAAAACCGTTACGATACCTGCTTGTTTAAGCGTTACGAACTGCCGACTATACACTGCAACCAGCAACACGACCGCCGATACAATCACATCAAGCCACGCAAATGCTGCGATACGATTTGCGCTCGCTTGTTCTATGAGTAGCGGCACATCTAGTCCATGCTCTGCGACAAACGGCACAAATGCCAGATATGGCACAACGGTACCAACAACGACCAACGCAAGAAATATGTATTTTAGTGGACTGTTCATAGTTTTATTTTACCATTTTTACATCGGTATTTTTCGTGTACAGCGTGGTTTAACTAATTGCCACCACCAAAAAACACACCGCCAATAGAGCGGTTATCGGTGTCATCGTGTACCGCTCATACTTGCTTTGCGATACGCCATTAGCCAGTATCATAAGTACTAGATAGGCGAATATCACCCAAAGCCCGACCTGCACGACAAACTGATTATTTATTATCGGCAACCAGTCTGTTTTGCTCAGAATAAAAGCAGCGAACACACCAAAAATGACAACCGCAACAAGACTGCTAATGCGCAACTTTTTAGGCAAAACCCGATACTTACCGCCCCATGCAAAATGTCCAAATGGTGCGCCGCTAGCCAATGCTAATTGAAACAGAGCAAATAAACCAATCAGGACAAGTGCGATAGGAGCGGCGATATACATAAGCCTATTATATCTTACTTGCGGTGTTTTGTGTGCGTAGCACACCTCATTACTGGTAAAAAATAGGACGGCGTAAGCCGTCCTTGTGTTTCTTATTTTCAGGTTGTTGCTTTGTCTTGTCTTTTAGTCGCATAACTTACAGGACAAAGGCACGCAGTGCGTCGGCTTTGCCGACCAGAGCCGCGCTGTCGCTTTAGCGACATTGGTGGCAAGGGTATAACTATGCTATATGTGGTGTTGGTACGCTAGATATAGCGTAATTTTAGGATTGCTACTTTTTCTTACCGACTAACTCTTTATTAAACTTTAGTGCCAGCTCCACCCACTGCCTCAAGTTTTTTTGCCCTTCGTTGTCTAGGTCAATATAGCCTTTGATTGGGCGGTCTTTCATGATTGTCGGGTGTGCGCCGTCTTGTTTCAGCGCCTCTTCATATGCATTTGCACCGACACGCACCATGATTTTGTCTGCCTTTCTGCCACCGACACATACGCACATCTTGTTATTGACCATAAACGCAATACCGCCGTACATCTTTATTTCGTACACATCGGGCACGTGCCCTAGCTCTTGGCGGACTTGCTCGGCAATTGTTTCATTGTATGCCATAAGTCTTATCCCCCGATTAGAGGAACAGCCCCACTACTAAGGCTATCGCCAGGTACAGCACCAACTGATAAGTATTGTTTATAGTGGTAAGCTGACGCGGCTTCATCTCAAAAGTGTTGTGCTGCAATAGTGTCGCCGCCGATAGTCCCAGCCACAGTAGAAAACCTGTTGCCAGCGCAAGCCAGACGGATGTGTCTTTGAAATATGCCGACACGATTGAGACCACTACCGCGAGCGTAAGGGCGGTTGCAACATTCGTAACCAATAGCACGAGTTTGTGTTTGTTGCCATACGTTTCAGTAAGAGCCTTTGAGCTAACGCCCGTATGTTTTTCCCACGTAGCCGCAAACAGTTTGCCATACCATGCCGCAGCTACAATCATACCAGCAAGTGTAGCCAGTGCTACTGCCAGCCAGTTTATACTTATTTCCATATTCTTTACCCTTTCATTAGACTAGTTCTGCGTAAAGTATACAGTAACTAACTTGTATTTTGCAAGTTAGTTGTATACTGGAGTATAATAGAAATAATGATGATGTCAGCTAGTTCCACAAAACGCCGCTCCGCGTGTCCAATCGCGTTCGGACTTGATCTGTTCGGCGATAAATGGACGCTGCTTATTTTGCGCGACATCTTGTTTTTTAAGAAAACCCGTTTTAGTGATTTTGCTGTTCTCGAGAGCATATCGACCAACATACTTGCCGAGCGGCTCGCACGGCTCGAAAACGCTGGCTTGATTACTAAGCAACAAGATAAAACGCTCAAGAACCAAAATATATACCACGCAACCGAGAAAGGCTATAGCCTCGTACCGATACTACTTGAAATGTCGATATGGGGCTTGCAGCATGACGAACAAACGCCAGTAGGAAAGGAGTTCATACACCGATTAACAACGGAGCGCGAGCAAGTTGTTGGCGAAATAGTGAGTGCAGTTCAAAGCGGTACATTTGATGAATACCGAGTACAAGCTATGGGCTTGGATTTGAAGCTACTGTAGTTACTAATACTAGTTTGCTTATTGTTATCGTCTGGCGTGCGTAGCACGCCCATTACACGTAAGATAAGGCGGCGATAGCCGCCCTGTGCTTATCTAGCTTTCGGTTAATGACTAGCTTGACTTGTTAATCACTAGACTTTCAGGACAAGGGCGCGTAGCGCGTCGGCTGTGCCGACTAAAGCCGCGCCGCCTCTACTGCCCCTCAGCAGTACGCGAACTAGTAGGTAAGCCTGATATGTTTTACTTTGCCCTCAATCCCAACGCAATATAGCCTGAGGCTCGCATTCGGTTTTCACTCTCCAACTTTTGTACAAGTTTCAGGTTTCGCTCTGATTTCGTTTTACTACCTTTTCGTGGGGTGAACTTTTGCAGGTACGATTTGTCGTCATAGGTATGGCGCAGGCTTTCGGGTCACAGTAGGTGGCTGCATCCACTATAGTTCGTCACTCGTTGCAACAATCAGCTCGGCAACAAACAGCTCTAGGTTGTCATACTTTTCTTCAGTCTGTGCTAGCTGGAGGTAGCGGTAGTAGACGCTTTTGCGCTCACGCGGCACGATTGGTGGTACGATCCCAAACTGCAATGACTTTATAAACATCAATAGCCGGCCAGTGCGGCCATTACCGTCTGGAAATGGGTGGATTTGCTCAAATACCGCGTGCGTACGTGCTAAGACAGAGATAGGGTCTTCGGTTTCGGCATTTAGGTCATTGCATAGTTTGCCTATGAGCTCCGAAATCTTTATAAAGTTTGCTAGCGGCACGTTGCTGCCCTTAATCCATACGCCGTGGTTGCGCCACTGCCCAGCGTTGCTAAGAATACCGCTCATCAGTAGCAGATGAACCCGCTGGATGAGTTCGGGCGTGAATTGAAGTTCGCCGTATGCCATTAGCTCGTCTAGCAAAAACTCCAGCGCAACACTATGATTGATAGTTTCGCGTTGTTCTATCTGGGTGCGTTTTTTAAGCGGTGAGACGCTGCTTTTTGGCGCTTTGTTTTAGCTCCGTGAGCGCAGTGGTGTCTACTGATTCGGTGCCGAGGTATTCTATATACAGTAAGTCGATTCGGGCGACCAGCTTTTTGCGGGTTGGGGTTGCTTTGCCGTTAAGCCAATTGTTTAGTGACACAAATGATGTGCCTAACTGCTCGGCGAGCGACTGCTGCGACAGGCCGCTGGCGGCGACTATTTTGTGGAGTTTTGTCTGATAGTCCATAGACTTTGTATAGCATAACTTTATAAGGTATAACGAGACTTTATAAAGTTATGTCGGTTATGCTGAAATAATATATTGGCTACGTAGATCATTTCCAATACATTAAATTTAAGCTATTTTTAGGCTACAGCGGCTATAATAGATGCTATGCGCATACTTGTTATTGAAGATGAGCACAAGCTGGCACGGTTATTACGCGAAGGGCTGACCGGGAACGGCTACGTAGTAGATATCTGTCACGACTACGACAGCGGGCTGGCGAATGCTCGCGCGATTGACTATGATTTGATACTGCTCGACCGGATGCTCCCCGATAAAAAAGACGGCATCGACTTATGCCGCGCCCTTAGGAGCGAAAATCGTCATATGCCAGTGTTAATGCTGACCGCAAAGGATCAAGTAAACGAGCGGATCGACGGGCTAAACAGTGGTGCCGATGATTACCTAGTGAAGCCATTTGCCCTTAGCGAACTGCTGGCGCGCTGCCAAGCGCTCTTGCGGCGCACCGCAGCGAGCGCCGACGCCACCCTGAGAGCTGGCGACCTAAGCATGGATACGGTACGTCGCAGCGTAGAACGCAGCGGGCAAGCGATCAACCTTACCGCCAAAGAATATGCCATTCTAGAATATTTATTGCGCAGTAAAGGCCGAGTGGTAAGCAAACAACAAATCATCGACCATGCCTGGGATTTTGATGCCGACGTGCTCGTATCTACCGTAGAAGTATTTATGGTATATGTGCGCAATAAGGTAGATAGGCCGTTTAGCCAGCCACTTATTACTACCGTACGTGGCTTCGGCTACAAAATTGATGACCCTAAAGCGAGCTCCGACACATGAGCAAACCGACCAATGATCCTACGCTTACTCGCCTAACACTAGGGTACTTTAGTGTTGTGATGGTTTTTTCGCTGGCATTTAGCACGCTCTTTTATATCGTATCAACGGCGGGGCTTGATATCCAGGTCACTCCTGGATCTTTGGGCTCGTCCTCGCTCAGTACCGGGACGATTACTGGCGATCCGCTTAACGATCCGCCCCCGCCCGCAGGTGCCAAGCAAGCTGCACCAGCTGACACCGAGCAGCTTGCGCGCGAGGTTGACCGCTTTATGAGCACCATTCGCCGCGAGCTACTACTGCGCCTTGTGTTTTTTAACGCGTGTATGGTGCCGCTAGGATTTTTCGCAAGCCAATGGCTGGCCAGCCGCACACTACGGCCGATTCACCGCGCAATTGAAGCACAAATACGGTTCGCGTCAGACGCTTCACATGAGCTGCGAACGCCGCTCGCCATCATGCAGGCCGAACTAGAAGTTGCTTTAGCGCAGCCGCGCTTAACGCTTGCCCGAGCTCGCCAGGCACTCACGGGCAACCTGGAAGAAACCCAGCGGTTGCAATCACTAGCTGATAGCCTGCTACTGCTTGCCCGCGATGAAGTACTGCCCCGAAAAGTGCAAGTGATGGCTCCGCTGGTAGATAAAGCAATCGCTAGCGTAGCGCCGGCTGCTGGCAAAAAACACATCACCATAGTGCAGCACATGGTGGCCGGTACGGCGTATGTGCATGGCGCTAGTTTTGTACAGGCGCTTAGTATGCTACTAGATAATGCCATCAAATACAGTGGTGCGCATAGTACGATTACGGTGCTGTGCAAGCAAACTGACGGGCGCATGCAGCTCAGTATCAGCGACCAAGGCAAAGGTATTGCCGCCCAAGATCTGCCACATATCCGCAAGCGATTTTATCAGGCTGATACTACCCAGCCTGGCCACGGGCTTGGCTTGTCGATCGTAGATAAAATTATTCATCAGCACGATGGCCAGCTTACAATCGACAGCCAGCTCGGCAAAGGCTCAACGTTCACGATCATACTTCCTATAAAAGATTAAGCTATTTTTAGGCATTTTTTAACCTTCATTTGCCATACTAAGGGGTATCCATAATAGAAAGGATAGTTCAATCTATGGCAACAACTATAGTATCAAGAGGCGTGCGCAACGCGTTTCGTAATATTGTGCGCACAGTGTCTATTGTGATGATTATCGGCTTGATGCTCGGGCTCAGCCTGGTCATGCTGGTAGCCAACCGCGCAGTAGATAGCAAAGTACAGTCAACACTGCAAGCAATCGGCACCACCATACTGGTGTTTCCAGCCGGGTTTTCTAGCGGTAGCACGGTCAGTACTGCGCTAAACGATACGCAGCTCAAACAGGTGAGTAATATTACTCACGTATCATCGGTAATCAAAACGTTGGGCAGCCAGCTACAACCAGAAGGCACCACCAACAGCCCTCAGGTAACACCGGGTGGTGATGCAGGAGCCGGCTCAGGCAAAAATACTACGTCAGTCTTTACGACCAATCTAGTCTCACCTCATACAATCAATTGCGGCAACGAACTATGCAGCGGCGCGGGTGTCGCTCGCAAGCAAGGTGAGGTAGGCGCACCAAAATTGCCTGATAATTTCAGCCTACCGATTAATGTCGTGGGGACCACCGCACCGCTTGACCCACGAGCAATCGGCGCAAGCAAATTAACCATCGTGCGCGGTGCGCCAATAGAAGGGGACAGCGCCAAAAAAGAAGTGCTGGTAAGCGAAGCTTTGGCGACGAAAAATAACCTTGCTATCGGCGCTAGCTTTAAAGCGTTCGGCACCACCTTTACGGTTGCTGGCATTTTTGCCACCGACACCCGCGCGGGCAGTAATAGTATCATCATGCCACTTGCCACCTTACAGGAGGTGTCGTCGCAAGCTGCTACAGTTACTCAAGCTATCGTGACAGTTGATTCGCTCGCAAATTTGCAAGTCGCCACCGACGCCATCAAGCAGCAATTGGGCGATAAGGCCGATATTACCAGCAAATTAGATGAGGCGCGGCGCGCGCTTGCACCGCTCGAAACCGTTAAACAAATATCATTCTATAGTTTAGTGGGGGCGTGCGCCGCAACAGCCATTGCACTGCTCCTCATCATGGCAATGATTGTACGCGAGCGCAAGCGCGAAATAGGCGTGCTGAAGGCAATCGGCTTTGGAACGGGACGCATTGGCTTGCAGTTCGTGGTCGAGGCACTAACATTGACCGCGCTTGCCTCGATTGTTGGTATTGTCGCGGGGTCGCTTGCTGCCAATCCTATGATTACCGCACTAATCGCCAGTAGTAAGTCAGAAACGCCTGGTGTGCTGCAATTTGACGGCGCGTTAAGCAATCTGCAGCAGATACAAGCCACGCTGGGATGGGAAATCATTGCCCTTGGGCTTGGCGCGGCGTTTGCCATTGCGCTCCTTAGTAGTTCGGCTACATCATTGTTTATTGCAAAAATTAAACCAGCAGAAGTGCTGCGAGGAGAATAATATGCTTACCGTGACAAACCTCAGTAAACTCTTTGCCACCCCTAGTGTTGATGTCGCAGCAGTGAGTAATGTTAGCTTTACAGTCAACGACGGTGAGCTGCTGTCGATTACAGGACGCAGCGGCAGCGGCAAAAGCACCTTGCTAAACCTTTTAGGCGGGCTCGATAAGCCTACCGAAGGGCGGATCGAAATTAACGGCAAAGATATCTCGCGCATGGGCGAAGAAAAATTAGCTCGCTACCGCGCGCGGCACATCGGCTTTGTGTTTCAATCATACAACCTCATCCCGAATCTCAGCGCACTCGAAAACGTCCTACTGGCGATGGAAGCAGCTCGTAAGGGGAAGCGGCGTGAGCGCGCGGAAATCGCCAAAACCTTGCTGACGCAGGTAGGGCTGGATGAAGAACAAATGAAGCGTAAACCTTCGCGGCTCAGCGGTGGCCAACAGCAACGTGTCGCAATCGCCCGAGCATTGGCCAACCAACCCTCCATTGTGCTGGCCGACGAGCCGACCGGTAACCTGGATGAAGCCACGAGCGCAATGATTATTACACTTCTACGCGACCTAGCAACCAGCCACGGCATCACATTTATCATCGTTACACATGACCCATCAATTGCAAAACAAGCAGACACGGTCCTACAGTTAAAGGACGGAAAGGTACAATAATTATGACAAAACCAACGATTAGCGGGGAAGAACACGCCACAATGAAACAGTCGCAAGCACCACTAACACCATCTACTAAATGGCAATGGATTGCTGGCTTTTCAATACTAGCAAATGTAGGATTGATTATCGCGTTAATTATGGCCTTGCAAGCACCCACAAGCAGCCCGACGAACACCAGTAACTCCCGCGAGATTACTGCGCCGCAAGGTAATTCCCCGGCACCAGGAAGCGAACCTACCTGCACGGGCAATGCTTGCACCTCGCGCAACGATGGCGGTGGTGGCATTCAGCCTGTCGTCGGCGTGGTGCTAAAAGCCACCGACAACGCCATCACTATTGACGTGGACGGCAACCATCGCACCTATCAAATCACCGCTGCCACCAAGGAGATTAACGACAATAGCAATGCAGCGAAAAGCTACGATAAAGCGCATTCGGCTGCGGGAGAATTGGTGGGAATTATCCCTAGCGTAGAGGGAGGCAGTGAAGCGCAGCTGATTATCTCCAACTACGGTAAGATGTAGCGGCTCGTCGTTTGCCGAGGGCGTGCTATACTAGCCACATGAACACTATTGCCATTAGCGCCAAGCGCCTGTCTGTACGAAAAAGTAAGCAAACGATCCTTTCAGCATTGAGCTTTACTGTGTAAAAGGGCAGTATCACCAGCCTGCTAGGCCCAAGCGGCAGTGGCAAAACGACGCTAATGCGGGCGATTGTGGGCGTGCAAAAATACAACGGCACGCTAGCAATTGACGACAAGCCAGCTGGCCATGCCGCCTTGCGCCGCCAGATTGGCTACGTAACCCAAAACCCAGCGGTGTACGGCGACCTAACCGTGCTGCAAAACCTGCGCTACTTTGCGGCGTTAGTAAACGCTAGCCGGCAAGATGTCGATAAAATCATTGCCCAGGTGCGGCTAACCGACCAAACAAACCAGCTAGTCGATAGCCTATCGGGTGGCCAAAAAGCCCGGGTTAGCCTGGCCGTGGCGCTATTGGGCAACCCGCAGCTTTTGGTGCTGGACGAGCCAACCGTTGGCCTAGACCCGCTACTACGCGACGAGCTGTGGACGCTGTTTGCCAGCCTAGCCAGCGCCGGCAAAACCCTAATTGTATCGAGCCATGTAATGGACGAAGCCGAACGCTGCGACAGCCTATTGCTGCTACGCGATGGCGAATTGCTGTGGCACGATAGCCAGCAAAAACTACTCACAGCCACTAAAACCAGTGACATCAGCCAAGCATTTATAGCTATCGTAAAAAGTGGGGTGGGGGAGTAATGTACCACCTCAAAGCCACCCTAGCCACCGCCCGCCGCGCGCTGCAGCAATTGGCGCACGATAAGCGCACCCTAGCCCTAATATTTGTTGTGCCGTGTGTGCTATTGTGGCTACTACGCTGGATATTCGACGGCACTCCAGCCGTATTTGACCGCATTGCGCCGTCGCTACTTGGCCTGTTTCCGTTCATTGTCATGTTTATCATCACCTCGATTGCTACCCTGCGCGAACGCACCAGCGGCACATTAGAGAGGTTGATGGCACTGCCAATTGGAAAACTGGACGTGATTGTGGGCTACATGCTAGCCTTTGGCCTGATGGCAATTGTGCAGGCCAGCATAGCCAGCACAGTGCTGCTATATTGGATTGGCATTGATGTGGCGGGGCCACATTGGTTTTTGATAATCCTGGCGCTAGCCGACGCCGTGCTTGGCACAGCGTTAGGCCTGTTTGTCAGCGCCTTTGCCCGCACCGAGTTTCAGGCAGTGCAGTTTATGCCGGTGTTTGTGATTCCGCAAATATTGGTGTGCGGGCTGCTAATGCCACTTGCCCAAATGCCCGATTTGCTGCAAGCCATCGCCTACTACATGCCACTAACGTACGCTACCGATGCGCTAAGTAGCATCGTCGCCAACACCGATATCACCAGCGACGCCTGGCGCAACCTATGGGTGATACTAGCCTTTACCGTCGGCTCAGTGCTGCTAGGCGGCCTGACCCTACGCCGCCGCTCAAAATAATGTTAGCTTAGATACTCGGTGCTCACCGGCACACCAACATGCAAAGCCTGCTGGCCGATACTAACCGGGTATTCGCCGGTAAACGCCGCCAGGTTTAGTGTATCGCCCGGCAGGCCGGTGGCTCGCACCAGCGCCGATACCGACAAAAACCCTAGGTAATCAGCGTCAATCGCCTGGCGCATTTGCTCCACAGTCATATTGGCCGCCATCAGCTCGCTTTGGCTAGGCGTATCCACGCCGTAAAAATCTGGAAAGCGGATGGGCGGGCTAGCTACCAGCACCGATACCGACTTAGCACCAAGCTCGCGCGCCAGTTTTACCAGCCGCGGCAGCGTGTTGCCGCGCACTATCGAATCGTCGATCATCACCATATCTTTGCCGTCCACCAGCCCTGGTATCATGGTGTGTTTTAGTCGCAAGTTGTCTTGGCGCATACCCTGGGTAGGTTGCATAAATGTGCGGCCAATATAGCGATTTTTTATAATCGCCGATCGGTATGGTACGCCGCGGGCCTCGGCGTAAGCCTCGACCGCCGGCACCGACGTATCAGGCACGGCCGTCACTAGCGTGTTGCTAGCTGGGGAATCTAGCGTGGTGTGCGCCAGCGCTAGTTCGTAGCCAAACTGCCGCCTAATGGTATCGATTTGCTGGCCGCGCATCACGCTATCATGCCGGGCAAAGTATACCATTTCAAACGAATCGGTATGCTCACTCGGCTCGGCAAATTGGGTGCTCGATACCAGCTGGCCATCCTGTATCATCACCAGCTCGCCCGGCCGCACCGAGCGCAAATGCTCGGCGCCAACCGTATCCAGCGCGCAGGTTTCACTAGCTAACAGCATACCGCCATCTAGCACGCCAATCTCCAAAGGCCGGATACCGTGCGGATCGCGGAAGCCGGCCAATATGCCGCCATGCGTCGCTACACAGGCATAGGCACCAATCGCCAGCTCAGCGGTCTCGCGCAAGCTCTGTTCGAAGTCGCGCCCACCGTGCAGCTTACTAGCCAGGGTATTGCCCAGCAGCTCCGAATCGTTATATTGCTCGGTCAAATAATTACGGCCGGCTAAATAGCGCTCCAGCTGGTACGTATCGGGTATATTACCGTTGTGCGCCAAACCAAAGCCAATCGACGGATTGACCACCGGCTGCAAATGTGCCGTGCGGCCGCCATTGGTGGAGTAGCGATTATGACCGATAGCAATTGAACCCTGCAGGCTAGCAATATCACCTTCATTAAACACATCGCGCACCATGCCAGGCTTGCGCACCACATTGAGCGGCCCGCCATAGGTTGATACAATCCCCGAACCCTCCACGCCGCGGTGCTGCAAAGCAAACAGCGCCTGATAGGTCAGCCGCGCCGCATCATTGCCCGTGCCGTCAATCGAAACCCCCGCCACCGCGCACTTCTCACGCAGCCTATAGCCTCTATTCGTCATTAGTTTTAGTGTAGCATATGTAAAACCAACTTACACTATTGGCGTTCATGTTAAAATCTGCTACAATTTACAGAGATAAGAAGTTAGCAATACTCATAGTATAAACTAACGAATCTTCACAAATCATGCCGCGATAGCTCAGTTGGTAGAGCGCATCCATGGTAAGGATGAGGTCCTGGGTTCAAATCCCAGTCGTGGCTCCATAGAAAAAACACCCTGCAATCGGGTGTTTTTTCTATGGAGCGATTTTACGCGCTCGCTAGAAATCATTTTAACAGATGACGACCGATGAATCAAGACCTGCCGCCTAGCACAGCAGAGCTGTGCTGCGCCCCACCAGAAAAAACCAACCTTTGCATTTTTTGAATTTCCCCCGCAGAATTTCTTTTTAATTTGGAAAAGGTTGGTTTTTCTGTCGGGTGCGCTGTCGCTTTAGCGACTTGCAGCGTTGCTCTTGATAATCTCCAGCAACTCAGGAAATGCTTTATATTTTTCGCTTATTTCTGTATTGAAATGCCCTTGTCCTGACTTTACGATAAGTTCGCCGCTGACTTGATCGGCAAGATATTCGGCGTGCTCAATAGGGCAATACGGATCGTTGTCGGAGTGCAAAAAGACAAACCTGTGAGCTTTAGCCTTTATTTTCTCAAAATCAAATGGCTCGGTAAACAAGTCCGTCAATGCGTCCCAGCCTAAATCATCTCTAAATGCACTTACTAAAAAACAGCTCCCGACTTTCTTACCCTCTGGCAAGTGCTGCAACAGACTTAACACCTCTACCGCTCCAGATGAATGACCAATAATGATAGTTTCATCATTGAACTCAAAATCTTGATTTGCTAGCAAGAACTGATTGTAAGTTTTAGTATTTGGTTTGTCGCTATTTGGTAGTTGCGGCAACCATACCGCGTAGCCATCTTGCTCTAGTTGCTCCTTGAGCCAAGTAAACCAGTTACTTGCTGGTGTTGCATCGGTTCCGTGTAAGATGAGGGCTTGTTTCATAGCCCCAGTTCACTAACAGTAACCGACATCCTGGGCAGGTATTTGTCGGGGTTATCTTGGATATCTTGCTTCATTTGTTCGGTATCAACCCACGCTAATTCGTCCACTTCCTCGACTTGTCGTGTAAAATCTGAAATGTCGCAATCGACAATGCCCGAGAACCATTGAGTGAAATACTTACGAGTCTTGGGAAATTCTTCACAATAGATTTTTCTAGTTTTTATAAACTCCACGTCTATTAGCCCGATTTCTTCCTCGGCCTCTTTGTAGATATTGCCCTCATATGTTTCACCCTCTTCAACAGTTCCTGCAACAGCGGGACCCCAAAGCCCAGGGCTGTTTTTCTTCGTAGTTGCTCGCTTAGCAAGCAACGCTTGTCCTAGTGAATTAGTCAGCCACAAGCCAGACACTCGATAGATATCGGTTGTATAGTCAATTTCCGAGCGTTCTTTTACGCCGATGAGTTCGTCTTGCTCGTTTACTATTTGGATTTTCATTACAAACTTGCGTCCAAAAACTGCTTTAATGCGTCCATATCTTCTTTGGTATGGTCATAGAAGTATGTTGCAATACCGACAGATTGAGCGGTTTTGGCTGCCTCCGTGTTATGCTCAAAATAAACAACGTCATCGGTTGTAAGATTGTATTTTTCAAGCAAAATCTTGAAGTATTGTGGGTCGGTTTTTTCGGGGTCGTGTTTAAGTGTAAACACTTCATAAGGTACTTGGTCTAGCTTGAAGTGCTTGAATTGTTCATCACTAGCCCCAGTTAATACAATTTTGTTGTTTGGGTAACTTTCTAATAGTACGTGCATTGGTTCAAGAATACTGCCGTCCTCAAGAACGAGGCCGTTTATTGCGTCTACAAATATAGTTTTCATAGTTGTAATTATAACAGATCTCGGCTGCTTAATGTGTCGCTTGCGACACATAGCGGCTTCGCCGCTCCGAGCCCCGCCGCCTCTGCCATTTATGGCGGGCGAACCGACAGAAAAACCAACCTTTTCCAAATTAAAAAAGAAATTCGGCGGTGGAAATCTCAGATAAAGGCGAGGGGGCAGCTGGTGGTTCACCTACTGCCAAGGCAGTAGATGCGGCACGGCTTTAGTCGGCAGAGCCGACGCGCTATGCGCAACCCGAAACAGATGAAAATCTGCTATAATACACATATGAATTTTGAAAACAAAATCGCTCTAATAACGGGTTCAACGCAAGGAATTGGCTTGGCGATAGCACGAAGGCTTTTTAATAATGGCGCAACAGTAATTCTCAATTCACCAAATCAAGCAGACGCGTCTATATTAGACGAGTTTAGTGATAAAGCGAGAGTCCGTTTTTTTGCTGCTGATATTTCCGATAAATCAGCTATTAAAGAGATGGAACAATTCGTGCGTAACGAATTCGGACGACTTGATTTGCTGGTTGCCAATGCTGGAGTGCTACCACTTCCAGCAGGCATAGACGATATTACCGACGAGAATATAAATCGAACCATAGATGTAAATCTAAAAGGCACATTTAACACTCTACAAATATTGGGTAAACTTACACAAGAAACCTCGAAAGATGGCGCGATCGCTGCGCTCACGTCAGTAGATGGAATTATTGGCGAACCCTACGGAGTAATTTACTCGTCCACTAAAGCTGGTATCATCTCATTTACAAAGTCATTTGCTCGTAAATACAAAGACCCTCTAGTTCGTGTCAATGCGGTTGCTCCAGGCTTGATTGACACTCCGCTCACCGCGAGTACGGGCGAAGACCCAAGCTGGACAACTGACTTGTCAATAATTCAACGTATAGGTAAACCTGATGAGATAGCGGCGGCAGTAGCTTTTCTGCTGTCGGATGACGCCTCCTTTATCACAGGGCAGGTTTTGGCTGTTGATGGAGGGTTTATACTGAAATGAGCGAACAGATGATACGCCTTGATATGGAAAAAATAAACGCCGAAATTGCCGACAGGCACAATGTATTTTATTGGCAGACTGACCGAGCCATTGAACCTGAACAGGCTGGGCATATTTGGGCAGACCGCCACCGTTATTTTACAGATGATGAATTGCTAGACAGAGTAAATGGAGTGCTTGGTGATGACGGCTTGACTGAAATTGAGCCATTAGACCTAGGCGCACAAACAAATCTGGGCAATGTAAACTCTGTGCGAGTTGGTCGCCTGGCGAATGGCAAAGAAGTAGTGATCCGTTGCCACCCTAGAGGGATCAAAAACGGTTACTTCCACGCCGAAACGGTCGCCGCACGAAAAGCAAAAGAAGCAGGTTTGGCAAGTTATGACACGCTCGCTATTCACGATTATGAGGGCGGCGATGATTTTGCTTTTCAAGTGATAGAAAAATTGCCAGATACGGCAATTAAAAAGTGGTTGGAAACGCACCCTGACGATGAAGCCAAATTATTGCCAGAAATTGGCAAGGCAATGGCACGACTACACCAAATAAAAGTTGGTGGTTTTGGTGCGTTCGATAATGAAAAAGCCAAAAATGGCGAATTGGTTGGTTTACACCAGACTTTAGGCGAAGCCGTCCGAGCGGGTTTGATGTTCAACCTTGATGTACTGAAACAATACAATGTGCTGACGGAGCAACAAGCCGAAGCAGTGGCAAAATTGTTTGATGGCAACCCTTTGCTAAACACGCAAGAAGCCGTTTTGGTACACAATGACTTTGCCGACTGGAACTTATTGACTGACGGACAAGGCATTACAGGCATTTTGGACTGGGACGAGTGCGTTGGCGGAATACCAGAGAGCGATATTGCGTGCTGGAGTACCTTTTTTGACCCTGAACGCCTGAAAGGTTTTTTGGACGGCTATTTTTCGATTGTCCAAAAGTCTGACGACTTTGACGACAAGTTTGAGTTGCTACGCTTGCGTTATGTTGTGTCAAAAATGACGCTACGCCTACGGCGTTATTCTTGGGAACCGACTGACTTTATGCGTGAGAAAATTGAAACTGGCAAAGTGCATTTAGCACAGTCAATGGAATACTTTGGGCTGTAAGTCCAACGAACCACAAGCCAACCCCTTTTCAGCTAAAAAAGAAATTCGGCGGAGGAAAATTCAAAAAATGCAAAGGCTGGTTTTTTCTGACGGGGCGCAGCACAGCTCCGCTGTGCGAGGTGACGGGGCTTGGTTCATCGGTGGTCATCTGTTAAAATGAGTTCTAGCGAGCACGTAAAATCGCTCCATAGAAAAAACACCCGATTGCAGGGTGTTTTTTCTATGAATTCAAAATAAATATCACAATCGAGCCATACGTAGTACAATAAATATACCATGAAAAAGCAAAAGCAGTTACCGATGGCCGCGCCCGCACTTTTTGCACTTTCGATAGCCGGCCTGTGGGCCTATGCGGCGCGCGATATGTACAGCTATAATTATAATTTTATCAGCCTTGGCGAAGTAAATATTTACCCGTTGGTTATGTGGACACTGGGGCTAATTGCCGGCTACTGGATGATTGAACGGCTGCTGGCGGTGGCAAAGCTACACCGGCCTGCCACGCGACTATTGGCTGTAGTGCTGTTTTACGCCGTGGGGATGGTAATTGTCGAGACAGTCGGCTACCACCTGCTAGGCGTGCACAACCTGGGCACCAGCAGCTACGCCGGCCGCCGCTATGCGATTGCATGCACGCGCCGCAGTGGATGCAGGCCGCTTACTTTTTGCTGGGGCCACTACATTGGGCACTTACTTCGGCAGCATCGCGCGCGGCCACACACTTTAAGTTGGCTCACGCCTAAGCCCCACCATGTTATAATTTAGGCATGGCACAATTTAGTTTTGATATAGAATCGACCTACGACAAAGCAGAAATGAACAATGTGGAGCAATTGGTGATGCGTGAAATCGCTAATCGCTACGACTTTAAGGGTACGCCAGCTGGCATTGAGTGGCTGGCCGATAAAAAAGGCTTTAAAGTGATTGGCAGCAATGAGTGGCAGCTTGATAGCGTGATAGACATGATAGGCAAACAGCTGGCCAAGCGCGATATGACCAGCAAGGTACTCGACCTCAGTGGCAAAGTAACCGAGGCAAATATGCGCGCTTGGCAGGATGTGCCGTTTAAAGACGGCTTGAAGCAAGATGATGCCAAAAAGATTACGAAATTATTGAAAGAGCAGCATCCGAAAGCAAAAGCCCAAATACAAGGCGATGCCGTACGCGTCACCAGTGCCAGCAAGGATGAGTTACAGGCAATTATGACGACGCTTCGAGCAGCGGATTTCGACTTTCCGCTTGCATTTACGAATTATCGGTAAGTATACGTTTTGGCCTATTTAACTATATATTTTATAATGTAAGTATGAATATACCTTCTATCGTTGAGAAAGCTCGTGCATTTGCCATTGAACGCCATGGCGACCAGAAATATGGCAAGGATTTGCCGTACGAATGGCATATAGGACACGTTGCAGCTCTGGCGGCGCGGCTTGGCTATTCCGAGCAAATACAAGCAGCCGCTTGGCTACACGACACGGTTGAAGATACGCCTACAACTCTTGATGAGATACGCGGATTTTTCGGTGATACAATTGCCGAAATAGTAGACTGCGTCACCTACACCGATGAAGATAAAGCAAATGGCGTGGATAAAATCGAAAAGGCTCGCCAAAATGTTGGTGCACACGTTGTAAAATTCTGTGATGCATCTGTCAATTTTAGCGCAAGCGCCCTTAACGGCACTCCTGGGCGCATGAGTCAGTGGACTGCCACGGTCGACCGATACGGAAACTTTATTTCTCGATTACAGCCAGACTTACCAGCACCGGCCGAAGTAGATGAGTGGCTTGCCGCGGTTTAAGTTTACGACCTTGTGATTATAGAGTGCAAGATGCCTACATCATCCGTAGAGGATATCCTCTCTTAGGTTCACCCCTTGAAATCGCGGGCGATATCTGCTACAATTAATAACTGAATTTGTAATATCAATGCTGTAAGAGGAAATCATGGCTAAAAAGACGAATACAAAACGAAAGATTATCGCGCTCGTAAGCGACCTTACGGGGCACCGTACCTATGTGACGCGCAAAAATACGCAAAACACCCCAGATAAACTAGTACTCAAAAAGTACGACCCTAAGGCACGTAAGCACACTACGTACACCGAGACCAAGAAGAGCCTCGGCCGCAACGAAGTTAAGCCACGTAAGGGCTAGTCAACAAAAAAGAGGCGCTGGAGCCTCTTTTTTAGTTATCGGTTGGCGTGCTGTACAGCGTATCGATGGCCTCGGCCAGCCATAGGGCGTTGCCGAGCATTTTATCCATTTGCTCTTCGGTGGGGTGCAGCAATTCGGTATATAAGTACACTTGATTATCCTCTAGCTCCACACTCACACCAGCAAAATGCGCCGCCATTACCTCGGCAATTTGCGGTGGTATAGTGCGCTCTATTTGCACGGTATTGGTCGCCGCGCCGTAGATTGTGTAATTGCTGCTAAAGGCATGCGGGTAAGCGCCCAGGCCGCCAATCGCCAGCGGATGCAGCTGGCTAAAGCTGGCCGCAAACTCATCGTTACGCGAATTATGGCCAATATAGCAGTGTGGCACATCGGCCTTGGTTTGCAGGTCAACGGTCATAATCAGCCAGTGGCAACGCTTGTCTTTGCCGCTTTTTAGGCGCACCACATCGTTGCGCAGCACCAGCATTACATCGTAGCCGCGCACCGTGCCAATGCAGTAGTGGTTGTCTTGGTGGGTGGCCGATACAGTGTGGCCACGGATTAGCCGGTGGTCGTCGTCGCGCTGATCTACAAAGCCAAAGTACACTAAGCCTACTTTATCGGCAAAGCTTTCTATAGCGCCGCGCTGCAGGCGCTTGCGCACCAGGTGCGATGGCAGCGAATGGCGCAAGGCGCGTTTGAATCGTAGTTCGGTAATTCGCCGCACCACCGCTACTTCTCCGTAATGGTGTCTAGCAGGGTTGAAACATACTCGGCTTGGCTCCAGTTCAGCGGCGCCACCGACACATCTTGGCGCGTGCCAGGGTTGACTTGCTCGGGCAATACGCCAGTTGGCCAGGCGCTATCGCGCACCCAGCGTAGCAAGTCTTCGGCCTTTTGCTTTTGGTTGATTTCTAGGTAGTACTGTGCTAGCCATAGTGTGGTTACGTGCCACCAGTTTGGGTCGCTGCCTTCCGGCCGGTGGTAGTTATCGTTTTCGTAGCGCGGTAGCCCCGGGCTAGTGGTGGTATCTTGGCCAAAGGCTTTAATAGCAGTCGCAAAAGCGGCTTTGGTCTGGCGACTGCCAATCGGGAACAGCCCATACATAAAGCCACCAAACAGGCTAGACATATCAATTGTTTCGTCTGGCACTACCGTGCCATCCTTTTTGGTGTGCACTCCCTTGTAAAAGGCCTGGCGATCTTCGTTAAATAAGTGCTTTTCGGCGGCAGCGCGGATATGCTCGGCGGCAGCGCGCCACTTTACAGCATTGTCGTTATCGTCGCGGATTTCGGCTAGGTCGGCCGCGGCCAGCAAGGCAGCGTAAGTCACCGACGTGGTGTAGGTGGTGGTCATAAACACCTCTTCCCACAGGTCATAGGTCGGCTTAGGTAGGCCAGTGCTCGAATCGACATAACTCGCCAAAAAGTCGGCCATAGGCAGCACCATTGGCTCGTAAAATTCCTTCAGCAGCGCCTCGGTGCCCGATACGTGGTAAAACTGGCTAAATACAAATAGCGTTAGGGCAGTTTCATCTTCCTGGATGGGCGGCGCCACCACGCCTTCGTCGTGCAAATACGGGTGCCAGCTGCTACCCAATGCACCATCGGCGCGGTATTTGTGCATCAAAAACCCACCGGCGTTTAGGCCGCGGCGGCAAAATTCGAAAAAGCGGTACGGCTCATCTTTATACCCCATGCGGATCAGTGGCCACAGCACATAGGCGCCGTCGCGCGGCCAGCAATAAGCGTAGGCATCGCGCGAGTAGTTTAGCATAGTGCTGTCGGTACTGGCGATGACCGCGCCGCGCTTATCGATATGCGATTTTATCAGCATGCACGAACGGATAAACTGATTGCGGTGCGCCGGGTCAATTTTATCAGCCATCTTTTTAGCAGGTTCAAGCCACTTGTGCCACCATTTACTGGTGACCTCTAGCCGGCGGTGCACGCCCTGGTGCAACAATTGCTTGTGGATGTATAACGCCTCGCGGATAGAGTTGCCGCAGGCAATCCAATAATGCACCCGTACCGAGCTATGCGGCGCGAGCTCTTGCTTAAATCGTATCGTCGAGTCCACACGGCCGTGCTCGACAGCACACATTGAAAGCTCGCCATCTTCAGCATCGCGGTAGGTGCCTTCTTTGCCTTCAATCCCAAAAATACCCACCGTGTATTGGTCAAACGGTTCGCCGCTATCATCTACCGCCGACACCACAAAGGCGCGCCGGCCGCGGTAGTGCAAAATCGCATCATCGCCTGGCAAATACTGCACGGTGTCGGTATTGCTGCGGGCGTCGCCAATCACAAACGCCTGGTGCATAAACAGCCGCACGTCGCGCGGGCCGTTGTTCATATTTATAATGTGCACGTTGCGCAGCAGTGCGGCAAATTCGGCATCAGCCGTATCGTCTAGCTCTAGCATAATGCCCAGGTGGTGATTTTTGGCCACAATATGCCCAATCAGCGATTCGTGCGGGTAGCTAAAGTCAAATTCCCAACTGTCGTCATCGAGCCAGCTTAGCTCGCCATCCACCCACACGCCTATGCGGTGGCGTAGGTCTTTGCCGGCAGCGTGGTTTTCCAGGCCAACATAGGGGTAGTAAAAATCATGCACCAAGCCAAATTTGTTGATGCCGACATGTAATTCACCGTTACTGAGGACGATTGGCCGCGCCATTTAGAACTCCCCGTGCTTATGGTGCTCGGACACGCGGTAGCGCACATCGCGCAGGGCGTTCATAAAGTACAAAAAGGCTTCGTACGGGCTGTCATAGGGGCTAAAGTAGGCGTGCACATCGCCGTCGGTAAAGTATTTGGTGCACATGTAGTAGGGGTGGTCGCTGGTGGTCAGGCGGCGCCAATCGCTAATCAGGGTGTCGTCGTTAGTGCGCAGTATATCGTGCTCTAGGTCGTACAAATGTCGCATCGCCTCGTGCTGCATGCTGTTGCCCAGCCAGGCGGTCAGGTCGCGCTCGGTATCGGCCCAGGTGGTAGTGTATGGCGTGTCTACCTCGTCAGCTACCTCAAACGTATCGCAGGCTTGGCTAGCGGTGTAAAAGGTGTTGGCTGGGTTGGCCAGCCATTGGCCCACAAAGTGTTCAAAAAAGGTAAATATGCCGGTGTCTTCCCACACGTTTTCACCAAACGTTTCAAAGTCCATAAACAGGTTGATAGTGTTGCCATCTGGCCCCAGCGAATTGTTTAGCCAATCGTCGTATTTATCGGCGGTTAGCGGGTATTCCTCCCAGGCTTTGTTACCAAAGCGAAAGGCAATGTCATCGCTTAGGCGATAGTTTTTCATCAGCAACTTGATGTTTTTTGTACCAACTGGCTTGTATACGTAGTTCGGGCTGCGCCAGCCTAAGATTGGATCCCAACCCTCGGCCAATATGCCCTTAAAGCCGTAATCATCGGCCCATTTGGCTAGGTTGTTGTCGTAACTTAGCTCGGTGTTGCGAAAGACTTTGGTTTCAATGCCAAACAGCTGGCGAACTTTATCTTGGTGCATTTTCACCTGGTGTTCAAACTCGCTGCGACTGTAAAAGAACGCTAGGCTGTGGTAGTAGGTTTCGGCCACAATTTCACAGCGGCCGGTATCTACCAATGCCTTAAAGCCATCAATTACATCTGGCCCCCACGCCTCGGCTTGCTCTAGCACCGTGCCGCTGATAGATAGCGACACCTTAAATTCGGGGTGAGTATCCAGCATCTGTTTGAGTAGCTTGGCCATTGGGCGGTACGATTTGTTGGCCACCTTTTCAAATATCACTTTGTTGTTGCGGTGATAATCGGTAAAGTCGCCAAAATAATCGTGGTTCTGGGCGGTATCAAACACCGTGTAGTCGCGGATGCGCCATGGCTGGTGGACGTGCATGTATAGCACTATGCCGCGTTTTGCGTCATTTGCACTCATGCGGTGGCTCCAATCTTCATACGCTGGTACAAGTGCATGCAGGTACGAGCGACATCGTGCCAGCTTAGGCGGGCGTATTCGTTTTTGATATCGGCCTTCATTTGGCCGGCTAGGGCAGGCGAGGTAGCAATCCCCACCAGCTGGTCGGCCAGCTTATCGGTATCCCAAAAATCGTAGCGGAAGATGCTTTTTAGCACTTCACCCACACCCGATTGCTTGGTGATAATCAGGGCGCTATTGTAGTGCGCCGCCTCTAGCGCCGTAATACCAAACGGCTCGCTAACGCTGCTCATCACAAACACATCGGCCACACTATAGGCGTCGCGCCATTGCTTGCCACGGATAAAGCCGGTAAAGAACACTTTATCGCTGATACCCAGCTCGGCCGATAGCGCAATTAACTCATCGCGCTGCTCGCCGTCGCCAGCCAGTAGTAGCACTAGGCGGTCGTACTTTTCGCAGGCCCTTGCAAAGCCGCGCAGCAACTGGGTTAGGCCTTTTTGGGCCGTAAAGCGCGTTACCGTGCTTACCACCGTGTAGCCCTCAGCGCGTAGCGATTCTAGGTAATTGTAGGTGCGGCCGTCGTAATTATGCTCGCCCATACTGGCGGTGTCGATGGCGTTGTACAGCACCTCTATTTTATCGGCCGGGATACCATATTTATGGATAATAATATTTTTGGTAATGTTGCTTACTGCCACTATGCGGTCGGCCATCATCAGCCCCTGGTACTCGATTTCGTGCACAATTGGATTGCCGCTGCCAAAGCTGCCGGCGCGGTCGTATTCGGTGGCGTGCACATGCACTATCAGCGGCGCGTCGGTGAGCTGCTTGGCGCGCATACCGGCCTCCATAGTTAGCCAATCGTGAGCGTGGATCGCATCGGGCTTATCGATGCTACGCACCAGCCGTTCAACAAACTTTACATAGCGTTTTTGCACGCCGCGCATGGTTTGTAGGTCGCGCATATCTACTTTATCTAGGTCAATTTCATCCACACTAGCACTATCGTACGCCCCCATAATACCAAATTTATGGATAGGGTTGAGCTTGGTGGCGGCATGAATATTCATGTATTCGGTATCAGGGTGATAGGCGTCGTAGGGCAGTACAAAATCGATACTAGCGCCCGCTGCGGCCAGAGCTTTAGACAGGTGATAGCAAGCCACACCCAATCCGCCGCTGTTGTGTGGCGGGAGCTCCCACCCTAGCATAAGTATCTTCATAGCCCTTATAATCAAGTCACTGCAGCAACCTAATTTTTCCCCTTGTTTATCATTACTTTTAGTATACCGCCCATGCTTAGGCTTGGCAAGGTGTAAAATCGCTATTTTTTCCACATGATTTTAGTCACGTGTGCAGCCCGGCTCAAGGTAGTGCGAAGCACATATATTTGCTATACTAAAGTGAATGGACGCCAACACTCAATCAAATAGCTTTATTCACGAGGTAGTGGAATTATTTACCACCCCCAACCCGTTTCGTGCGGCTATTATACTTATCATTGCATTGCTCGCAGCTTACTGGCTGAGTAAATTTTTAGCACAAGGTATTATCATTGTTGCGCAAAAGGTTGCTGTTCGCAGTGACAATGAGAGCAACGACCTACGCGCAACGCGACTACGACAAACAGAGACCTACCTAAGCATTATCGTCGCAATTGTTCGCGCACTCGTTGTAGCAATTGTCGGCTATATTGCCTGGCGCGCACTTAGCCCGTTTGCCGGCAACAGCGCCGCAACAAACAGCATAGCAGCCATTGGAGCCGGTACCGTATTTGTTGTTATTGCCGGGCAAACCATTGGCCTCATTTTGCGCGACTTAACCACTGGCTCTATTATGATTACCGAAGGCTGGTATAAAATTGGAGATTTTGTCAAAATCGAGCCATTTGGTGACGTGTCAGGTGTAGTGGAGCGCTTTACGCTACGCTCTACTAAATTACGCGCGCTCAATGGTGAAGTAATTTGGGTACACAACCAGCAAGTAATGGCGGCTCACGTAACTCCACACGGGGTACGGACGCTTGCTGTTGATGTATTCGTACGTGATAAAGAAAAAGGCGTTAACGCTATTAAAAAAATTATTTCTGCCATACCAAAAGGCAAAACAATGCTCGCCAAACCACTACGCATCACCGAAACAGAGGAGTGGGGCGAAAACCGCTGGCGAATTACAGTGACTGGGCAAACAGCACCTGGCCGCGAATGGCTCATTGAAAACTTTTTTGTAGAGGCAATAAAAGAACTTGACGACGGCAAAGAGGGCTCAGATAAGTTAGTGGCACTTCCGCCAATGCCACGCTACGCCGATGAAGCCGCCAACCGCCACTTCCGCCGCGCCGTGCGCGTGCAGCAAGAGCAGCAGCTTAGCGAATCCAAAGAGTCAAAATAGCCCACCATATTGCATTTTTTGCACCAGTGTGATATAATAAGAAGATAATGAGCGAAAAATACTACACTGGTGAGGTGTTAGAGCTTGATAGCCAGCCGACTGTGTCGCGCCCTGCACTTGCCGAGGGAGGCGAACTTAAGATGACGGCCGATATCGACCTAGGCGACACCTACAGCTATATCGATGTTAACGAACCCGTTATTGTAGAGCGCATGCTTAGCGAAGGGCTTACAAGTCAACAAATCAGCAGTACCCCAATACACCTCTCCTCGCACGTTCAGCTATCAACCGACGACAGAGCCCTATACGGCAACTACTCTGGAGAATCTGGCATCGTAACTCTTTACCCAGCCACTCCCGTACACGCCCTTCATAATGAATCCAGGAGGCAAATGCTGGACTATGACATAGATGAGCTGCCCCTAGATGACGTGGACAATTTCGTATCTGCCAGAATGTCCACAACATTATGGCACGAGCTGCGACACGCTCGCCAGTTTTATCGCGACAGCCTGACCCAAGATGAATACGACGAACAGCTCAAACCCGCACGCACCAAAACCACGTTAGGCATCATCGGCTTAGCCGCTACAGCTGGTAGCACCCTGTACTTTTCATACCCGTACTTACCTGGTGATGATATACTAAAAGGTGTCCTTGCCGCCGGAGCTGGGGTGCTTGTAGGCTGTATCGGTGGCAATATACTACGCCGCAAAGAACATAAAAATTATGCCATCAAGTACGAAAACCACCCGCAAGAGCAAGATGCCCGGCAAGCTGGCGATGAAGCTCCAGGCGACATAATAACCGCCGAGCTTAAACCGCACGCCACCGTCGTTAGCCGCCCACACGGCTATGTCTCCCGCCGCGACGTCATCAACACCGCTGCCAATCTGATATAATTACCCCGCCAGATTTGCCAGGCACGCCAAGTGCCCCAAGCCAGCCAGCAAGCTGACCTTTTGCGACTCCATATCGGCATTATGAAATTTAATGGCCGCAATCTTTTCACTCCAATACCGCACACCAATCATAGTATCAGGCTCCACGCCATAGCAAGCGCAGTTACCATTCGTTGTGAGGTTAAAGTGCGGATGCTCATCACGTATCATCGACATACTAAATCCCGTTAAGCTGTTATCGCCACTAGTAAACAAGCCCTTATTGTGGTCGTACTCAAACGCCGCCGGCCACGCCATCAATAATATCTCCCTCGTCTGTGCGTTCATAATTATAATGTATTGTAACACATCCGTACCTCATATGCTCATGCCGTGGTATAATATAATTTGGCAGGTTACAGCCTTCTTGATAGGGGCGTAGCTCAATTGGTAGAGTAGCGGTCTCCAAAACCGTTGGTTGTAGGTTCGAGTCCTATCGCCCCTGCCAAATAGGAAAGAGAGGAGAATTTTCAAAGTTCTCCACAGTTTGACCTCTGTTAATGAGGTCATTTTTGTTGGTTTGGTTAAGCATATTTTGTCCTCCTAGAATTTTACGTGATACGGATGGATCATATAGCGTTATTGAGTTCAAAGAAACCGGCCATTATGTGTTACCGCTGACACTCACGTCCATCTTCGAACAGCACGATCCGCTCGGGTACGTAACCGGTGCAATGACGCAACTGATGGATGACGAAGAAATCGCATTGCAACTTGTCGCCACGCCAGTTCACCTGCGAGAAGCAGACTTACTGTCGCATAAAATACTGGGTAACGAGAATATATTGCAACATGTGAGTGACGGCAAGTTATCTGGATTAGGACGATTCACAAATATCTTCGGCAAGGCCGCATCCGGATTAACTGATCTTACAGGCGAAGTATACATGGGTATGACATCAACGCATCGAGAATACTACAATGCGCAGCATAGAGATACTCAGACGAAGCAAATGCGTGTTACAAATCACGACCGGCCAGCACGTGTTTTAAGTGCTTTTGAGCTGGAACTCATGGAGACAATGCACCAAAAAGTCACGCATCCGCTATTCCAAGTAAACGTCCGTATCCTAGTAAAAAGCACCGAGGCGAAACAACATATCGCCGCACTTAAATCTGCGCTGGATAGTTACAGCGTACCGCCATATCAATCGCTCAAAGCCAAACATTCGCTACCGTTAATTGACACATTACGTCAACGATCAGCCGAACGCCGTCTACCCTCATTGCGCCGTCATTCTGCAATCGTTCTCGCATCGACAGAGCTTGCGAGTTTGTATCATTTCCCATCAAGTCAAGTTAGTAAAACAGGTAACTTGATAACGTCACTTAGCCGTACGCTACCTGCGCCGGTGTCATTGAAGTCGGGGAAGAAACTAGGCATCGCTATTGGCGAGAATCATCACCATGGTGTAATTACACCCATCGGCCTTACTGAGTCCGAACGAGAACGACACCAATATATTATCGGAGGTACGGGCAACGGTAAGACGACGATGCTTTTCTATGAGATATTGCAAGATATTCGAGCTGGCAACGGCATCACAGTGATTGATCCACACGGAGACCTCGCTGATCGCATATTGCGGTACATTCCAGAAGAACGCATCAAAGACGTTATATACATGAATCCAGACGACCTGACGCACCCGATTGGCATGAACCTTCTTGAACTATCACCTGATCTTGAGGGAGATGATTTGTTGCGAGAAAAAGATCTTATTACAGAAGCAACTATATCTGTGCTGCGTAAGATATTCTCCGAAGATGACAGTGGCGGCCACCGAATTGAATATGTACTGCGCAATACGATCCAGACCGCTCTGACACTAGAAGAACCGACACTATTTACTATTTTTGAATTGTTGAACGATGCGAAGTTTCGCCGATCTGTTGTAAAGACACTTGAAGATAAAAGCCTCAAAGACTTCTGGAATAACGAGCTCGGTAAAGCTGGTGATATGCAGAAGGTTAAGATGGCGGCAGGTATTACTGCAAAAATTGGTCGATTCTTGTTCTCGGCATCGGCACGTCGTATGATTGAGCAGCCCAAATCAACGATCAATTTTGAGGACGTACTCGCGTCAAAGAAGATTCTTATCTGTAACTTTTCAAAAGGTTTGCTTGGAGAAGACACTTCAGCACTGTTCGGTACAACTGTACTAGCAAAATTACAGACAGCAGCACTGCGACGCGCTCGAATGGAACAGATCGACCGTACACCGTACTATCTCTATGTAGATGAGTTCCAGAACTTTGCCACGATGAGCTTCGTACAAATGCTTTCAGAGGCTCGTAAGTATAAGTTATTCCTCACAATGGCCGAGCAGTCCACCTCCCAACAAGATGAGCAACGCCTTGTCGATATCATTCTAGCTAACGTGGGCACAGTTGTATGCTTTCGATCAGGTAGTCCGTCGGATGAGCGACTCGTACTGCCATTATTCATGCCGTTTATTCAGCAGGGCGAGATAGCTAATTTGCCGGCGTACTCGTACTATGTGCGTATCTCGGCCGTTAATGCCCAAGAGCCGATGTCAGGTATGACGGTAGTCATTGAAGAAGCAGGAGATGAGTCTATCGCAAAGAGAGTAATCCAAACATCAAGAGAACTCTACGCAAAAAAGGCTGAGCCAGAGGAAGAACAACCATCAAGCAAGCCAAAGCAAAACGATGCCGCTATTGCTCCAAAAAAGCCTGTGAAGCCGAAGAAGAAGCGGCCAAGCAAGAAATCGAATGACGATGAGTTGTCTGTGATGAAATCTGTAACTTAGGTATAATAAGGGCATGAATGTTTATCTCGACATTGATGGTGTTCTGCTAGCGAATGAAAAGAGTGCCGCAAATTATGCGGACGAGTTCTTGCAGGCCGTATTGGCGGCGTACCCAGATTCTACCTACTGGCTAACGACTCGTAACTGAACTAAGGACGATTATCAAACTTATTACAGCCTGGTTTGTGACTTTGAAAAGTAAAAAGAGAATAATCACTATTCATGTAGTGAGTGATCATGAAATCCAACACGTGCCTTAGCCATGCGAAGCCCATTAAGTATCACAACCACCTCAGCAACCTCATGCACCGCTACAACGGCAGCTAGACCAAGCACGCCAAATAAAGATAGTGGCAATAGCGCAGCAATAATTACCAGCGAGAAGCCTATATTTTGCATCATGGCTGTTCGCGCACGACTGGCATGATTGAGCGCCGTCGGTAGCGCACGGAGATCTTGCCCCATGAGTGCAACGTCAGCCGTTTCTATCGCAACGTCAGTTCCCATAGCACCCATAGCAATACCGACACTTGAGGTAGCAAGCGCAGGTGCGTCGTTTACGCCGTCGCCAACCATAGCGGTGCGGTTCTTTGTTTCCAGTTCGGTAATAATCTTGGCTTTGTCTTCTGGCCGCAGATCAGCACGCACATCAGAGATACCAGCAGTACGAGCAATTGCCGTACCAGTCACCGTATTGTCACCAGTGAGCATCACAACCCGCCTACCGCTGCTTATCAACTGCTCGACAACGTCGCCCGACTCTGGGCGTAGCTCGTCGCGCACGGCAATCGCGCCAATTACTTTACCGCCTTGCTCAACGAGAACGGTTGTCGCACCCTCCTGCTGCAAGGCTACGACGTCCTGCTCTAGCTTGCCTGCGTCAATCCATCCTGGGCGACCAAGTCGTACTTTTTGACCGTCCACAACACCTGTAATACCCGCGCCTGTTACGGCAGCTACATTCTTTGCGGCAGGAGGGTTTGGCGAGGCGGCAAGTATGGCCGCAGCCAGTGGGTGTTCGCTGCGAGCTTCTAGCGCGGCGGCTAATCTTAGTACGTCAGCCTCTTTTGCGCCGTTTGTTACTGTTTTGATGACGACAGGCTTGTTCTGTGTCAGCGTACCTGTTTTATCGAGTGCGACCGTTTTGATTTTGCCAAGGGCTTCGAGTGCTGCACCGCCCTTGATAATCACGCCGAACTTACTAGCCGCGCCAATAGCCGATACGACCGTAATAGGTACAGCGATAGCTAATGCACATGGAGAGGCAGCTACCAGTACAACGAGCGCTCGCTCAATCCACGTTGCAGGGTCGCCAAGCAGCGAACCGATAACGGCGATAAGAAGCGATACAACGATAATACCCGGTACAAGCGGCTGCGCGATTTTGTCGGCGAGACGCTGCTGATCGCCTTTTTGCTTTTGTGCGTCTTCGACAATTTTCACCACCCGAGCCAGTGAGTTGTTGGCGGTCGTAGCGGTGGCTCGCACTTCTAATGCGCCGTTGCCGTTGACTGAGCCAGCAAATACCTCTCCGTCCGTCGCAATCTCAACAGGTACAGACTCGCCAGTAATGGCCGCCATATTAACGGCACTTTTGCCGTCGATCACCATACCGTCAGTTGGTACTTTTGCGCCAGGCTTAACGATGAAAATATCACCGCGCTTTACTTCTGAGGCAGGTACTTCTACTTCTGTTTTGCCGCGGCGGACAATCGCCGTTTCAGGCATAAGCGATAGTAAGGCTTTGAGGCTCTGTTGCGCTTTAGTGAGCGAAAACTCTTCTAGACCCTCAGAAATAGAAAAAAGAATGGTTAGCATGGCTGCTTCCTCGAACTTGCCAAGGGCTATCGCGCCAAAGGTAGCGATTGTCATGAGCGTGCCAACGCCAATCTTTAGTTTTCGCAACTTTTTGATACTAGCTGGTATGAATGTCCAGCCAGCGATTGCTGTTGCAAGCAGGGCGAGGCTAATACTGATATACTCGGCACTGCCAGTGCGCTCTAGGACAAATGCAACAACCCACAACACTGCTGCAAGCCCTGCAAGCTGCAACTCACGCACCTGCCAGAACTTTATAACCGCTTTTGACTCTTTGTCTGCATGGTTATCGTCGTGGTCGCAGCACTCAGCACTCACGATCGCCCCCAAATATCGGACAGTTAGCGACTGCTTGATCGGTCTGTTCTAGTATCTTCTCTGCGTCGTGTAGCAAGTGCGTGATATCTGGTGAAGTCAGGCGGTAAAAGGTCTGCCGCCCCTCAATACGACCCTCTACGAGTCGGCAGTCTTTCAAGCAAGCGATGTGCGCTGAAACTGTTGACTGTGCCAGTCCAAGCTCGTCTACGAGGTCTGCTACTCGCGCCTCATTCTCGGTAAGTTTACGAATGATCGCAAGCCGAGTACTATCTGACAGGCTATGGAGTAGGCTTGCCAGTGTTGTTAGTTGGGTGTGTTCTGTAGTTTGTATCGTCATATACCGATAATATCATATTTTAGCGATGATAGTGTATTTACCTCTCTATGCTGCCATGCCTCAGTTACCAATCAAGCCACCGCCCGGCTCTGTGAAGATAATTGATGCCCATAGCACGAGGGCGATGATTATAAGTATCAGCATAATAATTTGGAAAACAGATAGTTTTATTTTCTTCATACTTAGTTAAATCCTTTCGTTGTTTGTAGGTTTTTGATTGATTGTATTTTTCGTTCGTAGTGGGCTTTATCGTTTGCCGCATAGCTTTTCATCTCCCCGTATTGGATTTGACCACTTCTCATGTCGATATATTCTAAAGCGCCCTCATGAAGCTGTAAGAGTAAGCGAAGAAACTCTTTTTCTTTCTCCGCTGCTGTCATTGTTGTCAGCTTGTCTAGCTCCATAACCTTGGGCATTCCGGGGTTTGTAGGGTACGCGTCGTGTCCGTCTTCGCGTGGGAAGTCGGAGAGACTGAGGTAGGACTCATTCCACTCATTGAGCCACTTTGCGTATTGTTCTGCTGCCTTACCGCGCGTAGCGATCACTTCATCAGTGAGTTTTTTCATGTCCGCATCGGCTTCACCGTGCTGCGCGATATTGGCAAGTTCAACCGCCTGCTGATTATAGATAATCATTTGCTTGGCGGTACTCACCTCAAAATAGTCGTGCTTCGTGGGGTCGGCCGGTGGTGCAGTAGCATTGTCTGTCGTTGTGGTACTATCGTCTGGCTTTGGCGTTGTACTAGACAGCTTGTTGCCGCCTAGTACAAACCACCACACGCCAGCCAGTAAACCGGCTATCGCTAGTACGACTAGAATACCGATACTAATTTTGCGTATCGCCACTACCTGCCTCGCTCAGAGCGTTATCGAGCAATTTAGAAAATGCCTCGACACTATTTTCAGGTTGTTCAACTTTTTTGCCGTTCAAGAAGAATGTTGGCGTTGCGTTTACTCCGAGTTCTTTAGCAAGCTTGAGGTCAGCGTTGATTGTTGCAGTAGTCATCTGATCTTGTACGTCAGTGTCTAGCTTTGCCATATCAAGGCCGATGTCTTCGGCGTATTGCTTAAAGTAAGTGTCCGCTCCGCCTCGCTCCCATGTCTTTTGCCCCTCAAATATCTTGTCGTGCATTTCCCAGAACTTGCCTTGTTTTGCGGCAGCTTCGCCATAGGCGGCAGCCATACGAGCAAATTGGTGACCTGAGCTTATAGGAAAGTTCTTGACCTCAAACCTCACCGTGTCTTTATATTTCTCTTTTAGCTCTTTAACCGTTGGGTAATACGCATAGCAAGCCTCGCATTGGAAGTCGATAAACTCAGTGAGTGTTACCTTTGACTCCACGTTGCCATAGACATTATTCGAGCCGTCGCTTTGCGGCAGGTTTGCTTGGTTCATTTTGTTTAGCGCGATCAGTCCACCGAGGAACAGCACGACGACAGCACTAAAGATAATCCAGCCAGTTTTATTCATAAAAAGTATCCTTTCAGTTATTTCGTACTAACAAAAAGATACTCGGCTCAAAACCTCATGACGGACGTCGTTAAATAGAGTCTGTTCTTATAGATGTGATTGCGGTCGCGACCCGACCTTGCCACATAAAGAACAGCCAGAGAGCCGACGATAGCCACCCACGTCTGTGGTGGTGGGGCAGGTTCTCGTTCAAGCTTTCTGACTGTCTTTTGATGAAGTGGCAGCTCAGCCTGGGAATGTGGCTGACATGAGCTGGCGCATGACACGTTTGGCGAGGTATAGGTACTGTGGTGTGAAAATAGTCCGCCAAAGGTGCAGACTATCACTGTGAGTACGGCAAGAAGAATAAGAAAGCCACGAGTCGATAGCTTATTTAACCGATGACTTAGTCGTAGCCCACTCAAAATCAGTGAGTACCCATTCTTACGCTAAACATAACAATGTCTATTATACCACTAGATGAGGCTCAGCCAGTAATCAGCCCAGCGCTGGAACAGCAAAAAGAAGATGATGACATAGGTGACGGCGATGAGTTCAGCCTTGTGGCTTAGTAGCTTGTTGAGTTTTGCGCCCAGATTGATATGCTTTTTCTCTATACAATACGCAGTTGTGAGCCACAGCATAGCGAACGTAACCAGCCAGACCAACATGCAGTACAGACAGAGCTTGCCGATATCAAATACACCCTGATAGAACAGCCATGAGGCAAAGCCCGTGCCAAACAGTACGCCAGCCAGCAGTGTCCGCCACCATGCTCGCGTAAGCTTGATCGCGCCTGCGGCAATCGTCATCGCTGCCGTAAAGACTGCCGTGTATGCAAATATACCAATGAAAGAGTTAGGTAGTCCGAACGCACTGGCCTGCCAGCTGGCGATCACTGGCGAGCAGGCTACCACAGGGCTGAGGCTACAGCTTGCCACGCGGCTTGGCTCGGTCAGTAGCTCGATCTTCTCGATAGACAGAATAAACGAGGCAGTGATACCAATAGCTGCAAGCACGACAAGCCACCGTGCGAGGCGTATCTCTGGCTTGGCTTTGCGGCCGTAATGGTGCGCTGCGATCGTGAGGGCGATGAGTAGCCCAGAGGCAAGATAGACATAGCCGACCTGACTACGCAGTAGAAAGATAGCAACAAACAAATAGACGACTGGTAGCACCCAGAAATAGCGTGAGAGAAGGGTATCTATTCGGTTCATCTTTATATAATATCAAATAAAGCCGTTTACTCGGAATGAAATGAAGACGGACGGAATAAACTTCTCCGAGAAGTTTATATGGCTCGACGATGATCTATGGGAAGATGAGCTAAAGGTTCTGGAAGAGTACAACGCCACTGATAACTTTATTCTTGTCGATCTCAACAAGAACCCAGATCAGCTCAAAGATATTGCTGATATTATTTAGTTTTCTTTTGATCTTTTAGGTAGTTTTTCAAGATAGCAAGTACTAATAACTGCTTTCGTGCACCAGCACTATTTGGTTTTACGATAATCACATAAAGGGTTAATAAAATCACTGCAACGAGTGCTCCTGCGATATAGAAGTACCAGTTACTCCAGAATAAAATAGCCGGAATTAACAATATAGGGAGGGTGCGGACTAGTAAGAATCGTGTCAACGAAGAATAGTACCTAGTAAATCGTTTGTACGCAGAAGGGCGTGCCTCTTGATGGATCTTTAGATATTTCGCATAACTCCCCATATTTTCTGGGGCTGATATCCTCATGCGCTCATACGATGACTCTTTGTCAGCATCATCATAGAGTCCGTAGAATGAGTCTTTCGAGCGGAAAAACATATAGTGAAGTATGACAAGTAGCCAATCTGTCGATCCAGAAAATCGAAGATAAGAAGCACCAAAGACAAGACCTATACCGAATGCGAGGTATTCCATACTATCTATCATATCATTTACACCATTTTTCCAGTCCTATGAAGCGGAGCATCTGTAGTGCGAGTTCCTCATCTTCAATCCGGCGCATGATCTCACAGCTGTCATTTTGCGACAGTATATTCAAACTACCTTCATACAGTACTGAACCATCTATTATTGCTAGCTTACGGTGATGGCCGCTTGTGAATAGCACCTTTACGCCTATTTCTTGCAAGTCAGCAATAGCGTACGTAGCCTGATCTCGTAGCATAGTATCATGCTCATCGAGCGGCTTGGTATTGATAACTACTTTAGCTCCTCGTTTGCGTAATTTTGCAATGATCGGCAACAAGCGCGAGACTCTTTTGGAGGTAACAAAGGGACTCTCTATGATAACGCAGTCCTTAGCCCTAACTAAATCACGTTCAAATGGCCTGTAAAAAGTATTCTGATCGTATAAACTAGAAGAAGTACTGAGGGAGATATTACGCATTGTCTTTGCTCCCTTTAGAAAAAGATACTATACCACAATAGGTTTGGTAATCGTCCTTGAGCCCCTGCCACGAGATTATAAGAAGTCTACCTCCTTTGAGCGTAGACTTTTTTACTACGAAAAAGTTTGATTGTCCTGCTACCCCTAAGATAACCCTGTCTGATAAGCTATATTTATGGCTGAGAATGACCAAAACATGCCCGAACCCGCATTGAAATATATGCGCACACCCGAGGAGTCGCGTGACATACTTTTGTCTTGGCTACGAGAAGACATGGTGTTTTTTTGCTGCTGGCGCGTGTCATATTTTGGCACATATGTTCCTTTTGCATAACCCAAACGAGGATTTTGATCTGATTTATACTAAACCTGTCAATAAACAACATGGCAGCCATATGTACGTGAGCGGCGGGACATGGGCGTTCGATTTCAACAGGTGGTCGCTCGAAAAAGACCTGCTAAAAGTTAATGAAACGTTTGCAAAAGATAGATATCCAAACTGGAACTATGAGCGCATTGTTATAGAGAAGGTTTGCCGGAGTATCTGAAGAATTCTAATCATCCGCGAGCACCAGAATATTTCCTAGAGCTTCCATGGAACCGATCATATGATTATATTCATAAGCTTCCCTCGGCTGCACCAGAATTAGGTGTCGCATGATCGTTTCTGGAAATACTATTACGCAATAAGTAGGTTTGGTATTTGTCCGATAGCTCTTGCCAATATAAATGACATACTATCAGATGTATCTCATTTATATTTTGTATGTCAAATGCAAAGCAGTATAATAGATGTAATGTAATAGGAGAACCTTACATGAATGAACTTTGTGACATATGTGGCATCAGACCAGTCACTCATCGAGTGCAAGTCACGCAAAATGGCCAGATGGCCGAACTAAATGTCTGTGACATTGACTACCAGAGGCTACGGCAACAAGCTGGATCAAGTTCTCCATTCGAGTCATTATTTTCTGGCAGTAACCCCTTCAATTCTTTTGAGCAAGCCTTTGCCCGCCCCGAGCGACAACAGGCCGCAGGCCTTGAAGCACTCTTGTCAGACACTGCCAAGGATATTATCCAAAAAGCTGGTAGTGTGGCGCACGAGTTTGGCCGGAAAGAAGTAGATACTGAGCACTTGCTTTATGCCCTCGCTGACAACGACGTCATTGCTGAAATCCTTAAGCAATACAAGCTGAAACCGAGTGATATTAAGGGTTATATTGATGCTAATGCGCCAAAAGGTAAGCAGACTACTACTGAAGATGAGATGGGTGTCAGTCCGCGTGTTAAAAGCGTACTGCAAAGCGCTTACCAAATTTCGCGCGAACTCGGCCACAGCTACATCGGTCCAGAGCACCTTTTGATTGCGCTTGCCGCCGAGCCTGACGGCATGGCACACGAGGTGCTCGAAAAGTACGGCTTGAGTCCTGAAAGTCTCCGCGCCAAAACAACCAAAGTGGTTGGGCAAGGAGCTGAGGGTGGTAAGGTCGAAACTCAGACGAACACACCACAGCTCGATAAATACTCACGCGACCTGACGCAGCTTGCCAAGGCTGGTAAACTTGACCCAGTAATTGGCCGAAACGATGAAATTCAAACGACTATCGAAATTTTAAGTCGCCGCACCAAAAACAACCCAGTACTGATTGGTGAGCCGGGCGTCGGTAAAACTGCTATCGTCGAAGGCTTGGCGCAGCGAATTGAAGCAAAAGAAGTACCTGAGGTGCTTGAGGGTAAACGCGTCGTTGAACTTTCACTTATGAGTGTGGTTGCTGGAGCCAAATATAAGGGTGAATTTGAGGAGCGTATTAAGGCTGTCATCGATGAGATCGTCGAGCACAAAGACGAGTTAATCGTGTTTGTGGACGAGGTGCATACTATGGTAGGTGCGGGTGGTGGCGGTTCTGAGGGCGGCATGGATGTCAGCAACATCATGAAACCGGCACTCGCCCGCGGCGAACTGCATCTTATCGGGGCAACAACCTTGAATGAATATCAAAAATACATCGAGAAGGATAGTGCTCTCGAGCGACGGTTCCAGCCCGTTATGGTGCCAGAGCCGACGATTGAGCAAGCGATTGAGATCATTCGCGGCCTCCGCGACAGTTATGAAGCGCATCACAAAGTTAAGATTGATGATTCAGCCGTCACTGCCGCCGTTTACTTGAGTGATCGTTATATTACATCTCGGTTCCTACCTGATAAAGCCATCGACTTACTTGACCAAGCGGCAGCTCGCGTCCGCATTGCCAGCGATACACGCACAGCCGAAATTGCCAAATACGAAGATGATATTGCCCGTCTTTCGCGAGAAGAAGAGTCAGCTCGCAATCACAAAAAAACCGATGAAGCAGAGAAACTGAAAAAAGAAATTGACACTCTGACAAAGCAAAAAGATGAGTTAATGGAAGCTTGGAAGCGCGAAAAAGGTGTTTCGACAGCCGTAGTCACTAGTGCTGACATCGCCCAGATTGTGAGCAAACTCACCGGCGTGCCGGTCACTGAGCTCACCGAAGAAGAGAAGCAAAAGCTATTGACACTTGAAGATAAGCTTCACCAACGTGTTGTTGGTCAAAACGAAGTCGTTCAGGCGGTGAGCGACGCGGTTCGTTTGTCGCGCGCTGGACTGACGCAGGGTTCTCGTCCAATCGCAAACTTCCTCTTCCTTGGCCCAACCGGTGTTGGTAAAACAGAGCTTGCTAAAGCTTTGGCTTGGTCAGTCTTTGGTGATGAAGATGCTATGATTCGTATCGATATGAGCGAATATATGGAGCGCCATGCTGTTAGTCGTCTTGTCGGTGCGCCTCCAGGGTACGTCGGCTATGATGAGGGTGGTCAGCTCACTGAAGCAGTGCGCCGCCGCCCATACAGCGTCGTTTTGCTTGATGAAATAGAGAAAGCTCACCCAGATGTTTATAACATTCTGTTGCAAGTTTTTGACGATGGTCGGTTAACCGACGGTAAGGGTCGTGTAGTGGATTTTACGAACACGATTATTATTGCTACCAGCAACCTTGGTAGTGCCCAAATTATCGAAAACGATAAAGCCACAGGCAAAGATAAGAAAGATAAAAAGGCGCTGAAAGCCGAGCTCATGGAAGTGCTGCGCGGCCATTTCCGTCCGGAGTTTATAAACCGCATCGACGATATTATCGTCTTTGACAGTCTGAATGAAGACGAGATTAAAAACATCGTTCGTTTGCAGCTCGAAAAAGTCACCCAGCTACTTGCCGAAAAAGGTGTATCTATTACGTTTAGTGATGCACTAGTTGATGATCTTGCGAAGCGTGGATACCAACCAGAATTTGGTGCCCGCGAACTACGCCGTCTCATCAAAACCGACATCGAAAACTTGTTAGCTCGTAAATTGCTTGCGGGAGAGCTCAAAGAAGGTGCTCGTGTCATCGTTAATTACTCACCCAAAGATGGAGTAACTATTGATCAGGTAAAGTCACGCGAATAGTACTCTAAGAGGATCATATTACCACAAACCCCCTGAAGACTATTTAGCTCGCGGTACGTTTGATAATCATCCTTCAGCCCCTGCCAAGAGTGCTGTAACGGCTACAATTTTATGAGTTGTTTGTGTCGTTCAAAATAATTTCTAGTACCTCGTCTTGCGACATGCCATCGGTAAATATCTTTTCGTTCGGCACGCCAAGCAAATCCTTTTCATGCCACCAGTCGCGCATTTCGGCTTCGCCAAATTCATGCGCGTTTAGTTTTGTGGCATGGCCCTGAGCGTTTCTTCAAAGCTAACATCAAAGTAATAGGCAAGGAGGCTATCAAATTCACCAGCCAGCAGTGCTAGCATTTCACCATATCGCCGCTTTGATAATATACCTTCAATAATCACATTGTGGCCGATTTTCTTGCCATAGCGAGCCATTTCGGTAATCAACTCTCGGCTGGGATTGTTGGCCGTATCTTTAACGCCCAGTATATCGCGCCGCACTACGTCCTGAGAAATCAGCATAGTGCCACGCCCAAGCTGGCGCTGCAACAGCTTAGCAGTGGTGGTTTTGCCGCTGCCAGAATTACCACGAATAACTATTAGCTTGCTCATAGGCATATTATACTATGCAGAATAATACGGTATAATCATAACCAACATGGCAACTAAAAAACCACAGCGACACATCGATATGCCTGCGATATTTACGGTGGCACTGATTGGTGGGCTGCTAAGCGTGGCGCTGCACGAGCTGACGCATATAGCGCTACACTGGGGGCAGATTACCGGCCTGGCGGTGTTTCCCAATTTTTACACTGTGGCGCAGGTGATTATCGAGATACCCGATGGCTACGACCTGGCCGGCGAGGAGTTTTTAGCCTATATGGTTTCAGCTGTGGTGCTACTAGCCACGGCCGGCGCCATCACACGCATATACGATAGCGGCGACACCCGCACCGTGCAGCAAATACTATTCCCAAACGAAAAACCGCCCACGGCAGCGAAAAAAGTAGTGCGCAAAGCCCCAACCCGCAAAAAGAAGTGATACACTAGGCATATGGAACAGCACTGCAAAATACTAGGCAGCGACACCGCCTACTGGGAATTTAATGCCGATAAATCGCCAACTTTGATATTAATCCACGGCTTTCGCGGCACCCACCACGGCTTGCTAAAAATTGCCGAGGCGTTGCCCGATTTTCGGCTAATCATACCTGATTTGCCGGGCTTTGGCGCTAGTGAAGCGTTAACCACAGGCCACACCATCAACGATTTTATAGATTGGCTAGGCGCTTTTCGCCAACACATCAGCGGTCAGCAGCCATCATATATAGTGGGGCACTCCTTTGGCACGATCGTCGCCAGCCACTATGCCGCCGCCCATCCCAGCACAGTTAAGCAGCTGATACTCATCAACCCAATCGGTTCGCCGGCGCTCGAAAGCGAGCAACGCTTTTTAGTGCAGCTAGCCATTTTATACTACTGGCTGGGGCGCAAACTGCCAGCCAGCGCCGCTCGCGCCTGGATATCCATGAAGCCGGCCACCAAAATCATGAGTATCACCATGCGCAAAACCAAAGACAAATCAATTCGCCGCTACATCGACGAACAGCACTACGCCCACTTTAGTAGCTTTGCCAACCCCACGCAGCTTGCCCAGGCCTTTCGCACCTCGGTGTCGCACGATGTCCGCCAGGTCGCCCAACAGCTGCGTATCCCCACACTACTAATCGCCGGCGAAAAAGATGACATCACCTCGCTGGCCAAGCAGCGTCACCTCCACGGCGTGATTGACGGCGCCCAGCTAGTGGTAATTCCTAAGGTCGGCCACCTAACCCACTACGAAACCCCGGGCCAAGTCGCCACCGCAATCCGCCAGTTTATACACTAAAACACCCCGCAATACTAGCGGGGTGTTTTAGTGCCTTAGCGGCCTTACGCGTGGCGACGGCTGGCTAGGTAGGCGGCGCCTGCCGTTACCAGGCTACCAGCGCCCAGTACAGTAACTAGGTTTTCAGCCATACCTGTGCGTGGCAGTTCAGTAACTTCCTGCTCGTCCTCTTTGCAGTCAGGGCTGTTGGCTGGCAAGTGTTCTTTGCCAGGTACTTCACACTTTTCTTCTGGCTTGTCGCATTTGCTTAGGTCAGTCGTCATGTGCGATTCATCGAATTCGCTGCGGTCAATCGTCTTGATGGTGTTATCGTTGGTGTCACACACCTTGATATCTTCAGTTGTTTCAGTTGTAGCGTCGTCACAATCATCTGGCGTGCCAGGTACGGTAGGCGTATCTACACACACAGTGTTTTTGTGAGTGCCAGTAGCGTAGGTAGCGTACTTAGCGGTGATGGTGTACGTCTTTGATTCACCAACCTTTAGCTCGGCAATGGTGTGCGTCCAGGTGTTGCCACTGATAGTACCTTCACTAGCCTTCAGTAGGGTAACTTCAGTTGGCGCTTTGTCGGTAACTACCGCATCTTTTAGGGCAACATCGCCTCGGTTGTACACGACAATCTTGTAGGTAAATTCTTCACCAACCGTCACTTTAGCGTGCTCAGCATCGTTTACTACCTTGGTAATATCGATAGCTGGCTTGTCTTCCTTACACTCAGGGCTATCCTTAGGATATTGTTCTTTACCAGGGATTGGGCAGTTTTCTTTTTCTACCGTTACGGTGGTCTCACAAGTACCAGGTGCGGTTACTTCTTTGCCGTCCACCTTTACAGTTACCTTTACGCTAACTTTGTAGGTACCAGCGTTGGCATAAGCGTGGGTAGTGGTTGCATTGGTGGTTGTAGCAGTTTTGCCGTCACCAAAGTCGTAGGCGTAGTTTACAATAGTTGCGCCATCTTTAGCGGTAGCGGCCGTGGTGAATTCGTATTCGTTACGGCTGATCTTTTTGCTGGTTAGGCTATCACATTTGTAAACTGGCTTTACTTCCTCGGCTACCTTAACAGTAGTTTTACAGGTAGGCGCCGTGACAGATTTGCCGTCGACAGTTACATTTACCTTAACGGTTACTGTGTATGTGCCGGCTTTAGCGTAAGTGTGAGAAGTGGTGTTACCGGTGGTAGCGGTCTTACCGTCACCAAAGTCGTAGGTGTAGTTTACAATCTTAGCACCGTTTTTAGCCGTAGCAGCGGTGGTAAAGTTGTATTCGTTACGGGTTACGGCTTTAGCGGTTAGGCTATCGCACTTGTATACAGGTACTGGCTTAGGGGTAGCGGGTACTGGGTTGCCACATACTTTAATGATGGCAGCTTTGTATGTACCGTCGGTGTTAAAGAATACAAACACGGCTAATTTTGACTTTAGGCGGTTTGATCCTTCGTAAACATTTAGGCTGTCGCTAATCTTTACCTTGCTGCCGCCCAGACTAGCCGATCGGCCAACTGTTTTGGCGCCAGTAGCAACTACTTTGCCATCTACGGTTACGGTACCGTCGGTGTTTACATAGCCACTTTTAGCACTGCCAGCCGATGCGATATCTGCTGCCGAGATGCCGTAGTGGGTATAAATCTTCTTTAGGCCACGCTCGTTTTTATTATAGGCGGTCTTTAGCTCGCTGGCGGTCATTACACCACAGCGAATTATCGAATTATCGCCACATTCGCGGGTTTCCGCGTTTACTATGTCACCTTGGCTCAGGCCATAACCAACAAATCCGGCTACAGCGGCCAACAGGCTTACTATTATTATCTTTGCTTTACTCATATAAAAATGCCTCCTCAACACCTTTTATCCCTCCATTATAGCAAATTATTTACATTATGTCAATACCCAAGTGTAATATATATTGGTAATGGTTAGTTTTAGGGTTTAACAGGGGTAACAAACTGGTATTATGGCATATAGTTACATTTATTTTAGGAAAATTATCAAAATCAATGTTTTTTTATTTAATTAAAGTATTACTCCATTACCCCTATAACCGTAGATTAAGACGTGCTATAGTATAAATAGTATGAAAGGGTTGCAACTAAATCGTCCCCACGCGATTATGACGGTAGGGATACCGGGGAGCGGTAAAACCACATTTGCCAGCGCTTTTTCGCGTGCTTTTGGTACGCCACTATTAGACCTATCGTTTATCGAGCAACAAAGCGCCGATGGCGCGGCCGCCGGCGAGCTAACCATCATGTTTTTAACCGAGCTAGCCAAAACCGAACAAACCTTTGTATTAGAGGGTAGTGGCGCCACCCTAGGCTGGCGCAGCGAATTTGCCAAATGGGCGACAGCCCATGGCTATGTACCGCTGTTTGTGTGGACACAAGTCGACCAAGCCACGGCTTACAAACGTGCCGCCAAGGTGCATAAAATGAGCCGTAGCCAATTTGCCGATGAACTGCAGGCCTTTGAACCACCCCAGGCCAGCGAAAAACCAGTCGTCATCAGCGGCAAACACACCTTTGCCAGCCAGGCGCGCATGGTGCTAAACCACATTGCCAGCCACAGCCGCCCCAGCGTTAAGTCGGCACCGCGGCGGCCAGCCCATGTAGCCGTCAAGCCGCCTAGCCGTAATATTAATATTCAATAATGCCCGAATTTACCGATGCCGAATTTGGCGAAATAGTGGTGCATAAGCGCCGCGGCAGCCACAGCGTGCGCATAAAAATGGGCATGGATGGCCGCTTGGTGGCCACCGCACCCCTGTACACACCATTAGTATTTATCAAACAAGTAGTCAATTCATCGCGCGCCGAGCTGCGCAAAATTACCCAGCAAGCCGGCCAAGCCGCACCCTACACCGATGGCCAGCCTATCGGCCAAAACCACACCCTAGCCGTGGTCGCCACCAGCATGGTGGCCGCGCCCACCACCAAAATCCAGCACCAAAAGCTACTGGTATACCTGCCGCCCGGCCACAATTTAGGCGATAATACCGTGCAGCAACTCGTCCGCAATACAGTTATTAGCATCTTACGTAAAGAGGCCAAGGCCTATTTGCCCGGGCGGTTACAGCAATTGGCCACCGAACACGGCTTTAGCTACGCCAAAGTCCGCTTTAGCCACGCCGGCAGCCGCTGGGGCAGTTGCAGCAGCACCGGTACTATCAGCCTAAACATCGGGCTAATGAAACTACCTAACGAACTGATTGACTACGTACTGATCCACGAACTATGCCACACCCGCCAAATGAACCACTCTACCGAGTTTTGGGCCCAGGTGCAGCGCTACGACCCCCACTACAAACTACACAAACGCCAAATTAGCCGCCAAACCCCTAGTGTTTAGTAGCCGCGTTTGCTACAATAAGGGCAATGAAAAAGGGGCAGGGCATAGTACCGACATTTAATGCGCATAGCGATATGATTATCCGGGCGTCGGGCTTTTTGCTGCCGATAATTTTGCTAGGCTACGGCATCGCTATCCACAGTGGTGTGGTAGCAAGTGGCCACGCCTTTAACGCACCAGTGTTTTACGCCGTAAGTATTGCTTGGTCGCTTTTGGGTATTTACCAGCTGTTAGTACCAGTAGCCAGCCGCTGGGGCGTGGCCGTGCGCTTAGCGCTATACCATGTACTGGCGCTACTTTATGTCTTGTTTGTCAGCGGCTTTGCCACGCCGTTTATCGCCAGCTGGGTGGTGCTATTTTACGCCTGCTACATGTACCTGGGGCGCACCGGGCTGTACATTAGTATATTAGGGTTGTTTGCGGCCGCCACTGGCGACGCACTACTTAATATCGACGACCCTGCCATGCTAATAGACATCTGTATGTTCTTTATCTGTACCCTGGTGGTTGGCTTTGTGGCCGGCATACTAACGGCCGATCAAGATATCGATCGCCAAGAACTATCGCGCAGCCGGGCCGAAGAGGCGTTGCAGCGCGACCGCATACTAACTATCGTTAACAACCTAGCCGACGCCATATTTAGCACCGATAAAGACGGCGTAATACAGGTGTACAACGCCGCTGCCCTAAACTTGCTCGATACTAACAGTGAGCTAAAGGGCAAAAATATCGACGAAATCATCTCGCTAAGCGATGTCGAGCACAAGCGCTTTAGGATGGTGCGGCACTTCCGTACCGCTCGCAGTGTCGAATCACGCGAGGATTTAAGCGCCGTGATATCTGGTGAAACCGTGCGGCTGAGCGTGATTTACTCGGCCGTGCGCAACGCCAACAGCCACCAGCCAGCAGCCGGCGACGGCTATGTGGTGATTTTGCGCGATATCACCAAGCAAAAATCACTCGAAGAAGAGCGCGATGAATTTATATCAGTGGTCAGTCACGAGCTACGCACACCAATTACCATTGCCGAGGGCTCGCTATCCAACCTGCAGGTGATGATGGATCGCAGCGACATACCCAAAACCAAGCTGGCCGAGAACGTAGCGGCATCACACAGCCAAGTGCTGTTTTTAGCTAAAATGGTGAACGACCTAAGCACGCTGAGCCGGGCCGAGCGCGGCGTGGCCGATGCCACCGAAGAAATAGATGTGGCAGTGATGGTGCACGACCTGTACAATGAATACGCGCCGCAGGCCGAGGCCAAGGGCCTGGGCTTTAACCTTGACGCATCACCGCAGCTAGGCACAGTGGTGGCTAGCCGGCTGTACCTTAAGGAACTATTGCAAAACTTCATCACCAACGCCATAAAATACACCAAAAAGGGCGAGGTGACGCTGATTGTGAAAAAAACTGGTAAAACCCTAGAATTTGCCGTTAAAGACACTGGTATTGGCATATCAAAAAGCGACCAAGCCCATGTGTTTGATAAATTTTGGCGCAGCGAGGACTACCGCACGCGCGAAACCGGCGGCACTGGCCTAGGGCTCTATGTCACGCGCAAGCTGGCTAAAAAACTCGGGGTCGAAATCACCCTAAATTCACGGCTAAACCATGGATCTACCTTTAGCTTTAGTATAAAATCGGTTGACAACTAGCCGGCGGTGCGGTACTATAATACTTGACAGTCTGCGAGCAGCAGACTTTTTAATTTGGGAGACATGGGAGTGGCAAAAGCACCAACCAAGAAAACCGCTGGCACTAAGGTAACGCGTATCACGGCAAGTGATGCCAAAGCCGAAGCACCAGTGGCCAAGGCAGCTAAAAGCAAGCCGGCAATCGCTAAAAAAGACACTAAAAAGGCGGTAAAGGCCTTTAAAACCGACAAAAAAACCCGCAAAAACCCACTAGCGCGTATCGGCCGCTACTTTAAGGGCGCCTGGAGCGAGCTAAAGCAAGTCCGCTGGCCCGACCGCAAAAGCACCTGGGCAATGACCGGCGCGCTGCTGCTGTTTACATTGTTCTTTATAGTGGTAATTTTGCTACTAGACTTTGGGTTTTCAGAACTATTTAAGCTAATTTTAGGGAGAGAGTAATAATGACAAAGAATAATCGTTACGACAGTACCCGTGCCTGGTATGCTATTCATACCTACAGCGGCTACGAAGAAAAGGTGGCCGATAGTATCCGCCAGCGTATTCAGGCTGTGGATATGGCCGATAAGATTTTTGATGCCATGGTGCCAAAAGAAAAGCAAATCCAGATTAAAAACGGCAAGCGCAAGGTGATAGAAGCCAAGATTTTTCAGGGCTATGTGCTGGTAGAAATGAAGCTGACCGACGAAACTTGGTACATTGTGCGCAACACCCCAGGCGTCACTGGCTTTGTGGGCGCCGACACCACGCCAACTCCAGTGAGCGACAACGAAATCGCTAAAATCAAAAAGCGCATGGGCGTGGAAGATCCTAAGCACCAAATCGACTTTAGCGAAGGCGAAGTGGTCAACATCATCGACGGGCCATTTAAGGGCTTTGACGGCGCGGTGAGCGAAATCGACACTGCCAAGGGCAAGCTAAAGGTGATGGTGAGCATGTTTGGCCGCGACACTCCAGTGGAGCTAGATGCCTTGCAGGTTAAGAAAGTATAGTCTTTTCACTAGCTATTTATCTAATATCCCGCCATGATGCGGGATATTTTTTTGACTTTATCACTAAATAGTGTTAGCATAGTACGAGTTGTCGCACCCCCGCGGCAATCTACACCCCCGCTTTTGCCCCCGCAAAAGCACCGATCCTTTGAAAGGGGATCACAATGAGCGCATTGAAGCGTTTCATCGGCGGCCTGGCCGCCCTCGCCCTGGCGGGCACCTCCGTGGCCGCCCTGTCTGCTCCGGCAGCCCAGGCGGTCGACCCGCTGCCCACCTGGAAGCACTGCTACACGTGGTACAGCGGCAACTCGGCCTACGGCAAGTGCTACGGTGGCACCTCCAGGGCATACCAGGTGATCACCAAGTGCTCATGGATGGGTACCGGCATCAACGCCTACACCCGCTACGGCACCATCGCGCGCTACGAACGTAGCCGCGCCACCTGTGCCTACAGCTGGGACTACCCGCACGATGCGTGGGTGAAGCAGTTCAGCAACTAGGCACCCCCCCCCGGCGGTGGTTGCGTTAATTCGCGGCCACCGCCACATCTATTTTGAATTTTTGATATAATAACGGCATAAAAGGAGTTAGCTATGAAGATTAGTGAAAAAACTATCGATAGATGGGCTAATACCGCCCAACACGACAATGACGATTTTGCACTACAGGGCATACTGCTCCGTGGCAACCTATTTTGGGCACTAGTGCCAGACGAAGAACAAATTAAAGCCTTCCGTAGCCTAGCCGAAAAATTAGGCACTGCCGGCTTAAAGGGTATGATATACCATGAGCATGGCGATGTTAGTAGCAGCGACCAAACTGTGGCACCACCACGAGTAAATATATCCGAGCGAAACGGTGTACCTACTGATGCGGCCTACGTAAAACATCTTGGCGATACTACTACTTTGCAGCAATTAGCTCGCTTTCCGCTTGAAAATAATCAGTAGACGGTGTATAATAGCATTTGTTACGCACTGCAAATGCTTCAACTATTTAGCAGTAAACTACAAAAGGAAATTTAGCCATGGCTAAGAAAATAATCGGAAATTTGAAACTACGCATCCCCGCCGGCCGCGCCACCGCCGGCCCTCCTGTGGGTAGCACCCTAGGCCAATGGGGTCTAAACATGATGGATTTCATCAATCCATTTAACGATGCCACTAAGGGCGACATGGGCAAAGACGTGATTGTACACATCCAGGTGTACGAAGATCGCACCTTCACCTGGAAGAGCCTAGGCCAGCCAGTCGACGATATGATTCGCGCGGCTATCGGTATCCAAAAGGGTAGCGGCAAACCACATAGCGAAAAGGTGGGTAAAATCACCCGCGCTCAGCTGGAAGAAATCGCCAATGCCAAAATGAGCCAACTAAACGCCATCGACCTAGACGGCGCTGTAAAGGTCATCGCCGGCACCGCCCGCAGCATGGGCGTTGAAGTCACCGACTAATCGGTAATTCACCTATAAAATAGCCTTGGCTCAGCCGGGGCTATTTTATTTTGGTACAATAAGTACATGCGTAAATCGGTCGAGCGGCGCCTGCGCCAGCAGCAACAGCGGACACCCAAGCCAAAACAGCCAGGGTTTTTTAGGCGCAGGCTAGTTAGCGTTATTGCCATACCAGTGCTGATGATTGCCGCCGCCGGTGTAAATGTTTACCTGTACCATGGCGAGCAAGTGGCCGCTACCGCCCGCGGTGCCCAGCAAGCTAAATTACTAGCCGCCATCGACACTGCCACCCAAAAGGCCATCCAAAAAAAGTACGATGATGCCCGCAAAGCCGAAGAAGAGGCCAAAAAGAAGGCCGAAGAGGAAGAAGCAGCCCGCAAAGCCGCGGCGGCCCAGCCGGCCGGCACAGCCGCCACTAGGGTAAACTGTGCTACCGCCAACCCCGAAAGCATAACGGTAGTCATCAACAAAAAACACTGCTTTAGCCCGATATCGTGGGCGCCCGGCGACCTCACTAGTGTAAATGGCTACCTACTGCGCGCCGAAGCCGCCAGCCAAATGATAAATATGATGAGCGCCGCAGCCGCGGCCGGCGCTGGCTTTGATATATCTAGCAGCTACCGAAGCTATAGCGACCAAGTGTACGTGTACAACAACTGGGTGGCGGTCAACGGCAGCCAAGCCGCCGCCGATACCGTTAGCGCCCGCCCCGGCTACAGCGAGCACCAAACCGGCCTAGTGGCCGACTTAAAAGTCGGCAGCTGCAGCCTAGCCTGCTTTGCCGGCCAGCCAGCCTACCCATGGCTCACCCAGCACGCCGCCGAATACGGTTTTATCCAGCGCTACCCCGATGGCCTTACCAGCATCACCGGCTACAGCCCCGAACCCTGGCACTGGCGCTACGTAGGCGTGGCTACCGCTACCGACATGAAGGCCAAGGGCATCCAAACCCTCGAACAATACTTTGGCATCGCCGGCGGCGACTACAGCTAATCGTCGATATCGCGGCGCTCAACCCGCACCGGCTCGACACCATCTGGCACAACAATCATTTCCAAAATATCACTCATGCATACTATAGCCGTTACTTGCCGGCCAGCCTTCACGCCTCGCATCTGCAGCGCGCCCGGGCAGGCATCAATCATTTTCTGAGCCAAGCTAGCGGCAGCGTCACGCTGTTCAGTGTATTCATCAATCGTGGCCAGTACGGCTTCGTTTACCGTCTCGGGATCCCCCAAATACATTTCCACTGCCATCTCTAATGGCATACCATCTTGCACACTCTCTTGTATCAGTATCTTCGGTATTGCGCCGTCAAAATGGTCATCAACAATTCGCTGGTGCATATAGCTAAATTGGTCATATTGCTTACCCAGCCCCGACAAATGCGGGCACTGCCGGCACTCGTCAGCTATCACCACATCCTCGTCAAACCTGCGGGTTATGTCTTCCATACCATCTATTCTACCTATTTTGTTACTATTACTCAATAATAGCGATTTTTTGCATCTTTTTCACGCTATATTTCGCAAATTACTAGGCTACCATCCACGTCCAAAACCGCTTATACTTAAGGCAGGTTATGGGCGTACTCTTAGCAATAAGTTTCCACGCCCAAGCCATTAGCATTAGGTTCGCCCACATGGCGCACCCACAAAATCGCGACTTCAAGCATACGCTGTACTACTACTAAGTGGGGCAGGCCAGCGGCTTTGTCGTTCATACTCCACCACTTATAAAAACCGTAACCATAGGAGAGTATGCTATGAAAAATCCAAATTGTTCTGTTTCTATAACCGCTATGGCGTTTGGCCGCAACCTGCAGCCAATCCCTAGGCGTATGGAGTGGGCAGGGCGCACCTACCAGTTTATCGACCGCGGTATCCGCGTGGTAAGCCGTAGGGGCGAAAGCACCATGAGCACCGTCACCATGAGCGACGGCCAGCAAAGCTTTTGCCTGCGCCAAGCTGGTGGCAGTTGGACGCTACTAAGCGTTTGCTAATCGCCAAAACAGGACGAAAAAGCCCCCTGCAAGTGCAGAGGGTGTTTTTCGTATGGTATTATAAATACAGTTCGGGGTGTAGCGCAGTTGGTAGCGCGTACGGCTGGGGGCCGTGAGGTCGCTCGTTCGAATCGAGTCATCCCGACCAAGAATTTATTTCACATAATTCCCCACAGACATAATTTACTTATCTACTAAAATAGATTATGCTTAGATTATGTATGACGACACATTTGCGACACCGCAGGAGTACGGTGCGCTTGGGAACGGCATTGCCGACGATGCGCCAGCCATTCAACAAGCCATCGATTCGGGTGGTCCAGTCTGGATCCCGGCCGGCACCTACCGCTGCGCTACGCTACCGCTACGTTTGCGCCAGGGCACATACTTACAGCTAGACCCCAGGGCTATATTAGTGCGGGCTGCTGCCGGTGATTTTATGGTCAATACTCCCGGCGCGCTGTCTAGCGCCACAGCCGGCGACTACACCGGCCCAGGCAACATTCGCATCGAGGGTGGCGTATTCGATTTTAAAGCCACCAGCTATTCTACTACCGCCTGCAACGGTATACTAATTGGCCATGCCCGCAACATTATCATCACAAAAACCACCTTTCGCGACGTACCCGGCCTTCACGCCATAGAGCTACGTGGCGTAGAACATGCCCGCATATGGGGCTGTCGCTTTGAAGGCTTTTTAGACACCGGCTCGCGCAGCTATTCCGATGCAATTTCGCTAGAAGTCGCCAACAGTGACTGCCGCCCGGCAGATGGAACCGCCTGCTACGACGTAGATATTAAGGGCTGTTGGTTTGGCAATTCCGAAACATCTGGCACAAAGCCCTGGCCGGTCGGTGTTGGCTCGCACGAGGCCGTGTGGGACGTACGTCATCGCGATATCCGAGTCCGCTCCAACAACTTTATAGGCTGTACCTACTGGGCTATCCATGCCTACGTTTGGTGCGAAACCATTATCAACTCCAACACCATATTTTGTGCTTCATCTTCACCGGCCGGCGGTGGCATATATGTGCGCTCGCTCAACATGAGTGTGGCCGCAGCGCGGCTAGATGTCAGTGGCAATTCACATAGCGAAGGCATGCCCACCAACGATGTCATCTTGCTTGGCAACACCATCCGCAATGTTAAGGCCGGCATACTAGTAGAGGGCGATGCAGCTACCAAGGGTGGTGTGTATTCGGCGGCGATTTCAAACAATATTATTCGCGGCACTACTGGTAATGGACTACACTTAATGTACGTTTCCCGCTACGCCGGCGACACCAACATCTTTTCTGATATCAGTGGTACCGCAATGGTGGTCAAAAACTCCACCGCCTACAAATCGGGTAACCTTACCTAGTAGGCGATATCTATCCGTCGGCCAACAGCCCGTCGTACACCTGCTTTATCACACTCGGCCGCACCCGCCCGCGATCATACACCGTCAGGCCAATCGCCATATTTATAGCATCGGCATACGATATTTCAAAGGCCGATTCTTCAAATTCATCGCTAATCCGCACCTTGCCCGCATCGGCTAGTGCGTCCATGCGGATGCTCGGGCGCGTCGCGTCCATGGTGGCGGCATCTTGCCAGTAGTGGCTAGTGGGGTGCTGCCCGGGCACAGCACAGGCTAGGCGCAGCTTACTGGCTTCATACACACCCCAATTGTCAGTGCCGAATGCTTCGTGGTGGTAATCTGGCGGCCTCACACGGGCCTCGGCCTGTTCGATTCGCGCCATCAGCTCGGTGTGTAGTTTACGCCGCTCGTCAGTGTTCATACCTTGCACCACCGTGGCCAGTAACCAGCCGACTATCGCCGTTTCCTGATTATGGTACAACACTAATTCATGCGTTTCTATCCGCCCATCGGTGTTCGTAGCACACAAAATACCAATATCGCCCAAAAACGCATCACCAAACGCCATCACACCGCCCTCGCCACGGCACACATAGCCAATCTGCCTATCACGTTCGGCCGCCGCAGTCACTTCATCTAGTGTTCCAAACTCGCGTTTTTTAGCAAACTCACCCATAATCTTGCCACCTATTATAGCCCGCAATAGCCACAGAGCCCAAATTTGCTTAGCTTGCTAATAGCGCAGATTTACGCGCAAAAATGTGCGTAAGGTAAGCGGATTTAGTATATGAAACCACCAAAGGTGCCGGGGGTTACTGTGCGCTTATTATAGTTGCCGGCCGTGTAGTTCCAGCCCATTTCGCTGACTACATAGCTGCCATCGGCATTGACGCTTTCTACATACGCCACGTGGCCGTTTGTCACCGCCACAGCGCCAGCTTGTGGCGTGGTGCCGGTAGCTTTGCCCTGGGCTTGGGCAGTGCTAATCCAGTTGTAGCCGGCGTTGCCGTAGCCGTTTACATCACTGCGTTTGCTTTGCACGTAATCGGTGCACCACATGCCGTTGCCCACGTAGTAGCTGCTGCTATTTACCGGCGCGGCAGTGTAGCTGCGCGTGGTGTAGGTAGTGGCGGTTTGGGCCACAACTTGGGCTTGCTGGGCGGCCACAACTGCACTCACGCGGTCGGGTAGCTCGGTATCGGCCAGCGGAATAGTGATTTTATCGCCCGGGTTGATAGCATCAGGATTGGCAATTTGCTCATTGGCGTTAAAGAGTCGCGGCCAATCCACACCGTTAGCCTCGGCAATGCTAGTTAGGGTATCACCGGGCTGCACTTCAACAACTTTTGGCTCGGGCTTTTTAGCCTCTTTTTCTGCCGTTTCGGCCTTTTTATCCGCCTTTTCGGCCGCATACGTGGCTTGCGGCAGCACACCCACCAGGGTAGCACTAATAATCGCGATAGCTATCGCTAGCTTAATAGATTTCATTTCATCTCCTAATTTATACCCCCACGGATAGGCTGTAAGTAGTTTTCCTCGTGGATTTTGTGATTGAAATACCCGTAAAATCTGCCGGATTTCAAAAAACACAAGTATCATATTATCAAAGCATAGTGGTTATGTCAATACTAGCGGCGCTATATGCGGTGTAAAAATAGGGAGTTGTCAGATTAGCACAAATCGGCTATGCTTGTAGTATGTTAGACGATACATTAGTTACACCGCAAGAGTACGGTGCAGTTGGCGATGGGGTAGCCAACGACGCGCCGGCCATACAGCAAGCTATCGATTCTGGGGGATATGTGTGGATACCACGCGGCGTTTACCGCTGCGCCACATTACCAATACGGCTGCGCCAGGGTACACAAATCCGCATGGACCCAGGCGCAAGGTTGGTGCGGGCATCTACCGGTAACTTTATGGTCAACACTACGGCCGGCATTAGTGTCGCCACCGCTGGCGGCTACACCGGCCCGGGCAATATCCGTATCGAAGGCGGCATAATCGACCTCAACGCCAAAGCCTACGCCACCACGGCCTACAACGGTGTTTTGATCGGCCACTCCCGCAACATCATCATCACCGGTGTAACATTTCGTGATTCCCCAGGCGCACATGCTCTAGAACTGCACGGGGTTGATAACGTTAGGATACTGAATTGCCGCTTTGAAGGCTTTCTCGGTTCTGGCGGCCGTGACTACTCCGAGGCAATCCAGCTAGACGTAGCCCGCGGTGGCTACGCCCCGGGCGACGGCACTAGCAACAACGATGTCGAGATAAGCGGCTGCTGGTTTGGCAACTCTAGCACATCGGGCACAACTACTTGGCCTGTTGGCGTTGGCTCACATCATGCTGTATGGGGCAACCGCAGCTACAATATCCGCGTCCACTCCAACACCTTTATCGGCTGTACTTTGTGGGCAATCCGCGCCTATGTCTGGTCAGAATCAGTAATTTCCGACAACAACATCTACTGCAGCGCATCGCCAGCTGGCGGCGGTATATGGGTGCGTGCGCTAGATATGAGCAATAGTGATGACAGGCTAGATGTCAACGGCAAAAAACAAACCACAGGCCAGCCAACCAACTCTGTAGTGGTGTCTGGCAACACCATCCGCAATGTTACGGCCGGCATACTAGTAGAGGGCGATGCGGCCACTAAAGGCGGCGTCTATTCAGCAGCGATTTCAAACAATATTGTGCGCGGTACTACCGGTAATGGGTTGCATCTAAAATACGTTTCCCGCTATGCCGGCTCTGCCAACATCTTTTCCGATATCGGCGGTACTGCCATGGTAATCAAAAACTCCACCGCCTACAAATCGGGCAACCTTACCTAGTAGGCGGCTTGCACGCTACATCTGGTGTGCCAAAGTTATCCGACCAGGCAAAAATCGTATACGACGCAGACGCCGTCTACCTGACGGCACCGTCCACCGCCCTCGACAAGCAGATGATGAACAGCTAATTCATCGTTTCCACACCGCCGACTCCGTTAATTCGGAGTCCGGCGGTTTTCATTTGCATTTGCGCGGCCAATCTGTTACAATACTAACATCAACAACATAAGGTCGGGAGGCGTGATACGCCGTTTGCACCGCAGGAGATATGACTATGGCTAAAAAAGCCGAACTATTAGAAAAAGCAGCCGAGCTAAAGCTCGAAGTTAGCGACAAAAACACCATTGCCGAAATCGAGGCCGCCATTGCTGGTGCCGCCAAGGCAGATGTAGCCGAGGTAGAAGCCCCAGCCGCCAAGCCAGAGGTTAAAACCACCAAAGCCGGCAAGCATAGCGAAAAGGCTCAGCGTGAAGCCGACCAAGAAGCCGAACGCCTAGCCCGCAAAGAGGCTGGCGACACTAGCGCCCAAGGCGACGCCGAAGCCCACATCAAAAAAGGCCCAGCGCCAAAAACCCGCAGCAAGCTAGAGCGCCGCAGCAAAAGCTACCGCAAGGTGGCCGAAAAGGTTGAAGCTGGCAAGGTGTACAACCTAGCCGACGCCCTAGCCCTAGCGGTCGAAACCAACCCAGCTAAATTTGACGCCAGCGTAGAAGTGCACGTGCGCCTAGGTGTTGACCCACGCCAGGCCGACCAAAACATCCGCGCTACCGTAGCCCTGCCAAACGGCACCGGTAAGAACATCCGCGTAGCTGTATTTGCGCCCGAAGCCGACGCTGCCAAGGCCCTAAAGGCCGGCGCCGACATCGCTGGTGACGAAACCCTAGCCGCCCAGCTAGAAAAGGGTGAGCTAAACTTTGACGTGCTAATTGCCACGCCAGCCTACATGCCAAAACTGGGCAAATTTGCCCGCGTGCTAGGGCCAAAGGGCCTAATGCCTAACCCTAAAAGCGGCACTGTAGCTGCCGATGTAGCCAAGGCTGTAACCGAAGCCAAGGCCGGCAAGGTAGAATACCGCGTCGACAAGCAAGCTACCATCCACCTTTCTATTGGTAAAGTCAGCTTTGGTGCTAAAAAGCTGGGCGAAAACGCTGCTGCATTTTTTGCCAGCCTGCAAAGCCAAAAGCCAGCCAGCCTAAAGGGTGCGTACGTTAAATCTACCGCCATCGCCACTACTATGGGGCCTGGTATTGCAGTAGAAAACCAAGCTAGCTAACATAGCGCTACAAAAAACCCGCCCGCTCATTATGAATGGGTGGGTTTTTAATTTAGCGCACCTAACCTCTGTTATGGTACACTAGAGTTATGAGAAAGTCCCGAGTTTTGGAAGGTCCAATCGTTCGCAATCGCAAGCAGCAAAAAGCCTACAACCGCTACCGCGGCCCGCTCACAAACTGCCAATTTTGCGATTTGGACAGAGACGTAAACCACGTGATTGCCGAGCGTAACCTATTTTGGATCATCACTAATTTATTTCCGTACCACATATGGGATGGTGCGAAAACCGGCGACCATTTGCTTGTGATACCGAAACGCCATGTCGACTCGGTAGCTCACTTTGACGACGATGAAAAGATGGAATATATGGAAATCTTGGGAGAATACGAGCAAGCTGGCTACAGCAGCTACGCAAGAGCACCGCAAAACGGCCACAAATCGGTCGTGCACCAGCATACCCACCTCCTAGAAGTAGGTGAAAGCATCAACACTCAGCTATACCTGCGTAAACCGTTTATCAATATTGCCCGATAAATTCTACTTCGGCACGGAACCCCCTTGAGGGGATGTATTGAAACAGGAAACCTATTCAATTATGTGCTGCTCGTAATCGCCACCAAGCCGCGCCAGCTTGGCTTTGCGGTTGCGCTCGGCGCCAAGGCGTGCTAACTCTTCATCCTCGGCCTGGCTGACAAACTTCATGGCCGCCGCGATATTAGGGTGTACCGTCGCAATTTGCTCGTGCATCTGCTGAAACACCCGGCGATAATTTGGGTGACCCTGCGGAGTAGTGCGTAATTCGGCCGTATGCGTCATAGAGCGAGCATTAAACGTGGCTGTAAAGCGCATAATATGGCCGAACAGGGTAGCGTATTGCGCTTGGTCGCCATGCCCTGTGTCAGTTAATGTATCGTACAGCTGGCGACTAATATCAAACGCGTGCTGATACTTTTCTGCCAGCCCAGCATCCGCCACAGCTTGTGGGGTTTCGTAACCTATCACCGGGTTAAGTGGCTGCCACTCCAGCGCATCCACCATGCGATGGCGCTGAATATCGCGAAAGGCGCCGTAATCACACTGCACCTCAAAGGTATAGTGCGGCAACTCAAAAGCTCGCCCTGGCTTGGCGCGGCGGTTGTAGCGCTCGCCCACATAAGTTTCTATCACTGCTTTTTTATCGCCATCATTCATATTCGCCACCGCCTCATGTATCAGCGCAAACGGCTTATTGCTGCTGTCAAACAATATTTTCTCCACCAGCTCGTCTTCTGATGCATATCTGCCCACCATTTCGACACGCGGTTCCGTATATTGCACTTCAGGCAAATCGCCAAGCAGCTTATCAGCAAGCTGTGTCGACGCCTCCTGTGTCTGGTAAGTATGTTCACTCATTAGTCCGCCCTGCGCTGGGTTGTCGGTTCGCTCAAAAAACACTGGCGCCACCATGCGCACTGCTGCCAGCGCCTTGGCCCCCAAATCTTTCATTTCTTGCAAGCGACTGCTTTCTAGGTGTAATATCATGTTTTCAATAGCCTGCGCCGAGCCAACCACTCCCACAGTGGCCTTGGTAGATGCGGGCAGTACACCACGAATAGCATCGCAAGCCGCAGCATGCGTAGCCTGGCGCCAAGCAGCGTCGCGCTCGGCCTCGGGGGTTTTAGAGTTACTGCGATAATACTCTAGCATCGATTCATACAAGTCAGAATAGGTGTCAAATATCTCGTTCATCGCCGCCTGGTAAATTTCGGTATTATCACCGATGTCTTCGGGCGTAAAGTAGCCGTAGTTACCATGTTCGTCTTTTTTATCAAACCGCAGGTAGCGCGTCGACTGCTCTAGGTACGCCGCCACACGCCCCCACTCCACCTCTTTAGTGGCGATATTGGATATGCCCTCAAACACTAACGACATAGGCAGTAGTTGCTTTACGGAGTCATCGCCATATTGCGCCACAACGCGCTGCAATACCGCCTCGTCGTTACTATTACCAGTAAATTCGCTGGCTATAATGGTGCGCAAATCGTTAGAATTGCGCGACAACCGCGCCATAGCTGCTGCGGTTGTCACTGGGTCGGCCGCTTCGGTCATTGCATACACGTTGCTATCTATGCTGGTTACTTGTGGTGCAATTACTTCACGCCCCTTATCCGTCAAATACAGTAAGCCGCTGTCAGATTTACGCACTAGTTCATTATTATTCACTATTATATCCCCAATACCACCCATTATTTACTATGCTTCTATTTTACCACGCTATGCACTGCAACAATTGTGTGCAATAATGTAAGTACGTTATGGGGATAAGGAAACGACTACGGCAGGCCGGGCCGACCACACGTGGGGTAGCTGGGCAGGAAAAGTATTTGGATTATTTGGCGCGGACAGATTTGCCAGATTGTGTTTTTTGCGCCATACCAACCCGCGAGCCCGAGGCGATAATTGAGGACAACCAACACACTTTGGTGGTGAAAAATCAGTTCCCGTACAGCGTTTGGGACGGCTGCGACGTACTAGAGCATTTGATGGTGTTGCCCAAAAAGCATCGCGATACGCTAGCCAGCTTTACGGGGGCAGAACAGGCCGAGTGGCTAAAGGTGTGTGCCGACTACGAAAAGAAGGGTTATTCGCTGTACACACGCTCGCAAGACAACATCACGCGGTCGATCCTGCACCACCATACGCACTTTATGCGCTTTGGCAAGGCGCGCAAAAAATATCTATTTTACATACGTAAGCCCCATATTTTGGTGGCTAAATAGGAGAGTATATGTCAGACATGTCCAAGCAGGGTGTAATAGATTTATTTGGCGGCACAATGCACGATACCAGCCGACTACTGTACCCAGAAACAACCGAAAGTGTTGAATCGCGAGTTATAACCGCCTTTACGCGGCTAAAAAGCCTAGGCAACGTGGCGCTGGTAGATGGTGCGTTTGATGTGCCGCACGACAACCACGAGTGGTACTTGCGCCACTGCAAGTTTTTAGGTGTTCAGGCAGCGCTGCTAGCCCAGTACGACGCTAATTTAACGGCCAGCCAGTTACAAACACTACTCCAAACCGACCCAAGCGCCAGCCAAGTAGCCAGCCTGGCTGTAACGGTAGATGCCGACAGCAAAATCGCCGCCAAAAAATCTGGCCTAGCCCACAAGGGCGGCGTGCCACGGCCAATTTACCCATGGGAAGCCCGGGCTAGCCGCCTGGCCGGCTACCACTATCAGTTGGCCGGCAAGTTACGCCAAACCGTTGACCTAGTGACTGTCGAGGGCGACCCATTGCACGTGGGCACGCCGCTAGAATCTTCGCTGACACTGGCCGATTTTCTAAATCACCAGAGGCTGCTAGACACCTTTATAGTATTTGGCGAGCACAGCCGCACAGTAGACGAAGCCCGCGAACTGGGGCTGAACCCAGTCGTCATCGATGACCAAACCGACTACGCCGTCAACCCGCAAACCGGCCAATCGTACGGCAGCAGCGAAATTATTGCTCGCGCCCAGGGCCAGCCAGTTGCTAATCCAATTACCCGGCCGGTCGGCTTGTGATAAAATAGGGTAAGTATGGGGGTATACAGCAACACACAAATTACGGCGGCCATAAATGATGGCACGATTGTTTGCGTGCCGTTTAATCCGCGGCACGTCAGCGAGGCCAGCCTAGATTTCACGCTGGGGCATTATTTTTACAAGCAAGAAGACCAAGCCGAACATAGCGGCGTATATAATCCGTTTGACGAAAGCGATGTCGCTCGCTACTTTAAGGGGCCGCTAGCCGCCATCCCACACAAAGAGTGGTGCGATAAAAACGGCCTAAAACCATTTGATAACATCCCGCTCGATCACCCAATTATTGTGCTGCGCCCCGGTGAGCGCATCTTGGCCCACACCCACGAATTTGTCGGTATTCGCGCTCACGGCGGCGCCTGCGAGGTAAAAAGCCGCAGCAGCTGGGGCCGCAACGGCGTGGCAGTGTGCTTTGACGCTGGCTGGGTAGACCCCGGCTATGTAAACCGTATTACGCTAGAAATTTACAACCTAAACATGCACGAAAGTGTGGTGCTACCAGTGGGCGAGCGCATTGGCCAGCTGATATTCCACACCACCGGGCCGGTAAGCGGCGACTACAGCGACGGCCGCGGCGGCATGAGCGGCAAATACCAGCACACCAGCAACCTCGACGAACTTATCCGAACCTGGAGCCCAGAGCAAATGCTCCCCCGGGCGTATAAAGACAAGCGGCAAAAACCGGTGTCGATAAAGGGATTGCCGAAGGGATTGCTATGAGCAAACGCGGTAAATTTTTCGTCATTGAGGGCGGTGACGGAACCGGCAAAGCCACCCAAACCAAGGCTATTGCAGACGAGCTACGCGACGAAGGTATTGAGGTCTACACTGTATCATTTCCACAATACGGCCAGCCATCGGCTGCCATAATAGAAAAATACCTAAATGGTGAATTTGGCGAAGCTAGTAGCATTGCGCCCGAACTTGCCTCTGCCGCCTACGCCCTTGACCGAGCCTCAGCAAAGCCACAACTAACACAGTGGCTTATCGACCACCCAGACGGTGTAATGATTGCTGATCGCTATGTGCTATCAAATCTCGCACATCAGGGGGCGAGAATTACCAACCAGCAAAAACGCCACAATTTTTACGATATGATTCTAGCGCTAGAATACGATAGTCTGCAACTGCCAAAGCCAGATGGTAATGCGATATTATTAGCGCCAGTAGACGTAGCGCAATCAAATGTTGATAAAAAATCGGCTCGCAGTTATACCGATGCCAAACGAGACATACTAGAGCGCGATTCTAACCATTTATCATTAGCAACTCAAAATTACCGCGAACTTACCGAACTATTTCCCAGCTTTACAACTGCAATAGAGGTTTACGATTATAGCGCGCAAAATATGCGTTCCATTGATGATATTAAGGCAGAAATTCGCACCGCATTTGGAGTCTAACCAAGAACCACTGGCGCAGGCGTCACCAATCTGTTATAATATAGCCGATGACACATAGTAGTGAGGTGGGGCGAGCCGACAGGCCAGCCTCTGATTTTTTAGGCGAGAATTTTCCGCTAGCACCGGATTATGTTCGTGATGCCGTGGGGCAGTTTTTGCAAAGCACAAAAACAAGCGATCACGCATCAGCCCAGCAGCAGCTAGATATGAAAACCACCAACACACTGATCTCTGATTTTTGTAGCCGCCGCCTAACCCCACAGGCCTACGATGGTGCTATGCTGGCACCGCTAGTGCAGGCGACTCGCGAGCCACGCCTGCGCGGCCGTGCGCTTGACGCACTGTATACCTATGTCACTACATGTAACCTACCATACGAAGACATGCTATTTGCGCTTGGCCTAGCCGCCGACCAGCTAGTGATTGATGATTACAAAGCAGACATGGTAGCAAAGCTATATCCCGAAAGCGACCAACCCTGGGAGCAGGGCCCGGTGGGCGCGACGCCCCGCGATTTACTGCCCGTCCGCACCGAGCTGGGTGTTAATATCGAATCAGTACTGATTGCCAATGCTGGCATGATACGCTGGTTTTTGGCGCACAATGCTGGCGACTACGCCGATGCTTTGCAGCGCGCGCGCAGCGTCGAGGTGTTCCATGCCCCCATGAGCGAAATCATGGGCATTGACGGTATGGCGATGGCAATGCAAAGCCAACGGGCGCTAATGCGCCTAGATAAGCTAGGTGCGCAAGAATATATCGACCAAGCCCAACTGCAGCTGCAAGATCTAACCGACCCCGGGGTGGTGGATGCGCGAATCGACGAAATATTAACCGCCCTAAGCGGCTACAGCCACCACCACCAGCCGCTCAGGCACGACGAAAGCCATGGTATCATGATTGGCGAGGGCGTGTCTGGCCCCGAAAAGTTACGCACGGTCTGGCGTATTAAATCGATAGGGCGCACTGCCGAAAAATTATACAAACAACAATCCTTCGACCGGATAACCGACGCAATCGGCATCACCTCCATCACTGAAAACGCCTTCCAATCAGGCCAGGTAATTGCAAGTGCACTGGGGAAAGTGATGGATAACCCACGCTTTACCCTTCAATCATCACCCAAGCGCAACACGCCAGTGCATGTGCGCGGCGGGGTGGAGTTTGTTTACGACGTAGCCCGAGGTATGGGGTACAGAAATACCGACGAACTACGAAGCTACGCCGACGTCAAAGAGACTAGCCCTGAAGATTACCAAGTTGCTAAATTTGCCTTTACCAACCAGCGTTGGGGCGATAAATACCCTGTAAACGGCGAGTTACAAACCAACCGCGCCGAAGACAGGGTGGCGGCGCGCATTGGCACGCCCAACCACGCCTTTTACAAGCTAACCGGCCGCAACGCCACACCAGAGGAAGCCGAAGCCGTAGCCCACACGAACAGCCGTATGCAGTTCCTGGGCATCAACGGCCTTACCCTGCAAAGCCGCCAGCGGGCCGAGCAACTACTGCGCGAAATCTACGCCCACGCCGAAAACCGTTGACGAAACCGCTGGCTTTTGCTATAATTACACCCAGACATTACTCTAAGACAGTGGCGGTGAGCAATCACTTAATCATGCTACCGAGGGAATATATCTTTTTCCTACGTCAAAACGTAAGTCGACCTTTAACAATGTGGTCGTAAAAACACTTAACGAATCAAAGCAAACCAGCAAGATTGGCTATTTTTTTGGCCGAGCTTGCAGAAATAAGGAGACCTATCCTATATGGCTATTAGCAAGGATAAGAAACAAGCTTTGGTAAGTGAACTAGCCGAGCTATTTGCCAGCGCCAAAGGCACTGCCGTCGCTAAATACCAAGGTATTAGCGTGGCCGACCTACAAGAGCTGCGCAAGGCTGCCCGCGAAGCCGGTGTGACTATCAAGGTAGTCAAAAACCGCCTAGTGCGTGTGGCCATGGGCGAAAGCAGCACCTACAAAAGTACCGACACATCGGCGCTTTTGGGTCAGCTACTCTACGCTTTTAGCGATGACGACGAAGTGGCGCCAGCTAAAGTATTGGACACGTTTGCCAAAACACACCCAACACTAGAGCTAGTGGCCGGCTTTAGCGGCGAAGGCCTAGCCCAAGCGGCAGCCGACGTTAAGGCGCTTGCAGGCTTGCCAAGCAAGCACCAGCTCATCGCCGAAGTGGTGGCACAACTGCTTTCACCAGTTCACGACACAACCAACGCACTATCTGGCAATCTACATGCATTGCTTGATGGCATCGGCGAAAAAGCCACAGCTTAAGCCAACTTACCAAACAAACTATTATTAAATCGAATCTACCACCCACTAGGCTTAGTAGATTCCAGTGCAGTTCGAGATGACTCGCGAGCACCCGACGTAAGCAGTACCAAGGTACTGCTTAGGAGGCGCGCAGCGAGGCGCTCGAAATGTGCGGAATCTACAAGCCGGGACGAAAGGAACCATTTTATGGCTGATGTAAAGAAACTTGCGGAAGAGCTAACTAAGCTTACCGTACTTGAAGTAAACGAACTAAAGAACGTTCTAAAAGATGAATACGGCATTGAGCCAGCTGCTGCAGCAGTTGCTGTTGCCGGCCCTGCTGCTGGTGGCGACGCTGCCGCTGCTGCCGACGAAAAGACTGAGTTCACCGTAACCCTAAAAGATGCCGGTGCCCAAAAAGTTGCTGTTATCAAGGCTGTTAAAGAACTAACCGGCCTAGGCCTTGGTGAGGCTAAGGCGCTTGTAGACAACGCTCCAAGCCCAATCAAAGAAAAGGTATCTAAAGACGATGCCGAAGCTGCTAAGAAGGCTCTAGAAGAAGCTGGTGCAACTGCTGAACTTTCATAGTATCAGTAGCATTTTATTTATATCGACCACATTTGTTATACAAAACCACCCCTCCAGTAGGGGTGGTTTTGTTATGTGCTAGCGTTTTTTCGTCATCAGCTTCGCGTGGTAGGGAGTTTCTAGCAGCCCGGGCGCGGTAGTTTGGCCAGTACGGTCGGTGGCTCGCAGGCCACGCGTGGTTAGCAGCTGGCGGTAGCTATGGTCAATCTCTGTACCATTAGCGGCTACTGCTATCGGCACTCGCAGCGAACCATCGTGCTCGCCAGAAAATATCCCCGATTCATCCAGCAGATCATTAACCACTTGGTGCCTGTAGTACTTTAGGTCACTACTTACCATCAGGCCATAAATCGCTTGGTAGCCCGGCCACTCCCGCAAACCGTTCCTAAATTGTTGCCACCTACTGGCGGTAAATTCATTTTCACGGTCGGCGCCCCACACGCCAGTTTGCAGCATAGCCAGCATTTCGCCGTAGTCATTTATAGCCACCAGCCGCTGCATCTTGGATGCACTACGACCAATGTGATGGCGCAGCTGATCTGTCGACGCCACGCTAGGTACTGGCTCGTGGTGGCGTGTACCATACAGCCGTCCTAGGTGATTCACCGCCAGGCGGCGGATATCACTAGCATCATCGGGGGTGGCGTGGCGGATTTCGATTCCCATTACTATTATCATTATACCACGAACATAAGCATTTTGTCAAGTATATACCAGAAATCTTGCGTGGTGTATTGACATTTATTTACTTGTGTGATATAATGAAATAGTTGACATCCCCAACCAAAGGAGAGAAGATGTCCAACAACAATGCCCGTCTGCGCGGTATGGTCGTCGGTTTCAACACCGGTGCCCGGCAGAGCGGCTCGCTGCTCCACAAGCCGGAACCAACCGAGACCAAGGAGGACTACTCCTTGATCCCGGAACTGACGGAACCGGTGGCGGCCGTGAGGCCGAGCCCGCCGAGGCCATCGGCCTTCAACCGGATGGGCAGGGCCGCCGAGGCGGTCAGCTAGCCCGAGATGGAGTCGCCCGTCCAGCGCCTGTGGCGAACCCAGCCCGGCCTGCGGCAGTTCGCCGCACCCGTGCGGTTCTAGCGACCGTCTGAGCCCCGAGCGGGCGTCATTCTACGACAGAATGGCGCTCGGCGGGGCTCTTCACATTTTTTACAACGATTTACCCGCCACCGCTTAAAATCCTGTGGAAATATTTTGTACTTGACTTATCACCCCCGGCGCGGTATATAATAGGAGTAATACTACAAAAAACAGACAAGGACTGCGAGAATATATGTCTGAATTACCAGAAAAGCAAGTGAAGCGATTAAAATCGCTGATTACCGAAGCTGAAACGAATTTGGCGGCGGCAAAAGAATTACTAATGAGCATCTTGGGCGACGACGGCCACGTGGTGACACCTACCAACAGCCGCGAAGAAGTAAGCGGAAAGGTGATAGAAGGCGTGTTTGACGGCCAAACCATGGTAGGGCCAGACGGCAAAAACTACCCGGTACCAGCTAACTACGCATCTAAATCAAAGTTGGTTGAAGGCGACATCTTAAAGCTCACCATAGCTGATGACGGCGGGTTCATCTACAAGCAAATCAACCCTGTACCGCGCAAGCAAATCATCGGCACACTCGTGCAGCACGACGGCGCCTACTACGTAGAGGCTCAAGGCCGCGAATACCGCATATTGCTGGCTAGCGTCACCTACTTCCGCATCAACATCGGCGACCAAGTCACCATTATAGTACCCGAAGATGCCCCCGACGCCACCTGGGCAGCTGTTGAAGCTGCATTATAGATAAGCGTAAAGAGCGAACAAACTCCAGATTTGAGTGCAGTTCGTTCGTTCTTTGCGAGGAGTGAGTGAGGCGTATTTAACATACGGCGAACGAGCACCGGAGTAAAAACAAACGAAATGTGCCAAATATGGAGGTTGTATGGCAAAACTAAACTTTCGCTATGGCGCGATGAACTGCGGCAAGAGCGACACGCTGATAAAAACCGCTTATAACTACACCGAAAACGGCTTGGCCGCAGTAACAATCATGCCCGAAATCGCCATGCGAAAGCCGGGGCATACAACGTCGCGGGCCGGGCTGGAGTGGCCGGTGGATATCGCCACCACGCCCGAAACCGACGTATACGCCGAATATCACAAATTCATTGGCGAACGAGCAATTGCCTGCGTGCTGGTAGACGAAGTCAACTTTATGACGCCGCAGCAGGTCGACGACCTAGAAAAGATTGCCAAAATCGACAAAACTTCGGTGGTGGCGTTTGGCATCCGCGGCAATATCCAGCGGAAATTATTTGACGGCAGCCAGCGGATGTTTGAGCTAGCCGACAGCGTGGAAAAAATGATTACCATGTGCCCCTGCGGCAGCCAGGCCGAATTTAACGGCCGGTTTGTCGACGACGTGTTTCATGTTGGCGAGCCAATCGTGATGATAGACAACGACCAACACGTGCGCTACCAAAGCCTGTGTGCCAGCTGCTACTTGCAAAACTACAACACCCCAGGCGCTATTACCGCCTAAAACGGTGCTACAATATAGGTAATGGGGCAGGCGTTATATCGTAAATACCGGTCACGGTCGCTTAGTGAGATTGTTGGGCAATCTCATATTACTGATATGCTGGCGCGGGCGATAAAAAACGGCAACGTGGCGCACGCCTACCTGCTAACCGGCCCGCGTGGCGTGGGCAAAACATCGATTGCGCGTATTTTAGCGCACGAAATCAATAATTTGCCATATAGCGACGGTGCCACCCACCTAGATATTATTGAAATCGATGCCGCCAGTAACAACAGCGTCGAGGATATTCGCGACCTACGCGAAAAGGTAATGGTAGCGCCCAGCAGCGCTAAAAAGAAGGTTTATATTATCGACGAGGTGCACATGCTTAGCAAATCGGCCTTTAACGCGCTGCTAAAAACGCTGGAGGAACCGCCCGAACACGTGGTGTTTATACTGGCCACAACCGATGTTGAAAAGTTGCCGGCTACCATTATTAGCCGCGTGCAGCGCTTTAACTTTCGTACCATCGGCCCGGCCGATGTGGCGGCGCATTTGCGCACCATTGCTACGGCCGAACATATTTTAATTGACGATGCGGCACTAGAGCTAGTAGCCCGCCACGGCCGTGGCAGCTTCCGCGATAGCATAAGCCTGCTAGACCAACTGCGCAGCCTAACCGATGACACCATAACGCCCGAATTAATTGAAGGCGTGCTAGGCCTAGCCGACAGCCAAACCGTGCAGCAACTGCTGGCGGCCTACCAACAGCGCGATATCGCCACCATCACCAGCCTAATAAACCAAGCCGAAAGCCGCGGCACACCGGCCATAGTGCTAGCCGACCAGCTAATCCAAACCATCCGCAGCCAAATTGCCGATACCCCACAGTTGCTGCCGCTGCTAGATAAATTGCTAGATATCGGCCGCAGCGCCTGGCCGCATGTTAAGTTGCTGACGGCGCTGGCGAGTGGCGTTTCTAATGGAGCAAGCGCTACAAGTAATGAGGTACACGAAAATGCACCTGTTTATAAAAAAAATGTTACCAGACACCAAACGATAGCAGCCGGTAAGATGACGGCTCAAGCGGGTGACAGCGCGCGGGGCAGCGCCCAAAATGTTTCACCTTCAGGTGAAAACATTTTAGGGGCGAACGCGCTGGCAGGACCCGCGTTTAGCGACCTACGTGCCGAGGACGCTTTAGCGCCCGCAGGCGACGACGGGAGCGGGG
>CAYVSX010000004.1:0-20075 GCA_964454245.1 uncultured Candidatus Saccharibacteria bacterium
CGCGCGGTTTGGGACCGTGAGGTCGAAGGTTTGAGTCCTTTCACCCCGACCAAAGTAAAAAGACTAGCCTTAGCTAGTCTTTTTACTTTGGTCCCGCGGCGGAGATTCGAACCTTCGACTTTTTCGCTTCAGCAAAAAATAGTCAAAGGTTTGGCGAAGCGAGTGAAACAAAACAAAGCAGCGCCAGCTATTTTGTTTTGTAAGCGAGCGGAGGAGGCTTTAGCCGATACCCTTTCTTCGTTTTATAAACGAGTAAAGAAACGTAGCGATGTCCTTTTAGCACAAAAAGCTTACGCTTGCCTACCCACAGGAGTAAATGCCATAATTAACCCTATGAGCGAATGCCTGCCCCAACACGAGATATTTACCCGCCAGCGCCAGCAGGGGCGACTGGCGCTGGCATTAGTAGGCATGAGTAATGTCGGTAAATCGCTGTGGGCGGGGCGGCTGGCCGAAAGCGGTTTTACCGTATATGGCTGCGACGACGAAATCGAGCGCCAGCTAACTCCCGAACTGCAAGCTGCCGGTTATAGCGGTGGCCTGGCCGATGTGGCACACTGGATGGGGCAGCCGTATGCGCCACAATTTGCTGCCACCCAAGCCCGCTACCTAGCGCTAGAGGCCGACAGCCTATCGCAAGCGTTAGAGCAGTCTGATAGTAGAAATCGCGTTATCGACACTACCGGAAGCGTAATATATCTGGACGACAGATTACTACAAAAACTGCGCCAACAAACCACCGTGGTGCACCTTGCGGCAAATGCCGATATGCAAGCAGAAATGTACCAGCAATACCTCGCCCACCCCAAGCCGGTAGTGTGGGGCGATAGCTACCGGCCACTTGATGGCGAGCTACCAACTGCCGCGCTAGAACGCCTATACCCCGCCCTGTTGGCTAGCCGCAGCCTAGCCTACAGCCGCCTAGCCCACGCCACCATCCCGCGCCAGCAATTATTAAAAATTGCCAGAAGCGAAGAGTTACTCGATACCATAGAGCATAGCCTTACATGTGAGCGCCCTACCGCTTAGCACTATTTTTTGCTAACATAAGGTAAATGGCTACTAAACCCCCCGCAAAACGAACTATGGCCGCCAATGCGTTTGGCGCGCTGGGCTATATGTCGGCGATTTTTCAGTGGGCATGGGCGCTGTTGCTGATAGGCTACCCACTGTTAGCTAACCCACCCGAATTTTTACTGCCGCAGGCCCACAACACCACGCCAATTGTGCCGGCCGAACCTACCATTAGCACCCCGTTTGTCACCGGCATCGCCATTATCGCCACGCTGCTGGTGTTGGCGGCTACTGTGGTGGTGATTATTCGACTGCCCCGCACTATTGGCCGGCAGGCTGCTAGTATCACCAAGGCCGCTACTAATGCCGCCATACCGGTGCTGACCCACCGCAAAAAAATCACCAAAAAGCAGCGTAAAAAGCTGTCGTACCGCCTAAGCCTATGGCTAAAAACAGCGCTTATACTACTGCCGCTAGCACTGCTGTTTTTTGCCCACAACAGCGCCATACCGCTAGCCGCCGCCTGGGTGGTGGGGCTATTTTGCGCCACTTTTACCACCCTGTATTTTGGCGTACAGCAACTAATTGCCGCCTTGGGCAAAATCGACCGCGACCTGCTATGGTAATATAGTAATAGTACTTATGTTATCGATTAGTGGACCAACACCAGCACGACGACCTTTGCGCGGCCTAGTGATTACACTAGCGGTTGGTTTGTTGGTGGGCGGCCTGTACGTATTATCACTAGTTACGGCACCAGCTATTATTGCGCCAGTATTATTGCAGCCACCAATTGCCGTGACCGACCTACCCGACCCAAGCATTACAGAAGACAGAATAGTTATACCAAAATTAGGAGTCAATATTACCTACGCGCCCGGCGAAGCAGCGCTAAATCGCGGCGCCCAGTGGCGCTACCCAGATAGGGGCAACCCGGCCACCGGCGGTAACTTTATCATTGCGGCGCATCGTTTTAGTATCCAGCCCACTCCACAGGGCACGATTGAAAAGTCGCCATTTTACCGGATTGACCAGCTGGCTATGGATGATAAAATTATTGTCGACTACCAGGGCACACGCTACGCCTACAAAATAAATAAAATATTTGACGCTACACCAAACCAAACCGAAATAGAGGCTGTCAGCGATACTGACAAACTGACGCTATATAGCTGCGAATTGGGTGGCAGCGAGGCTGGGCGAATAGTAGTGCTGGCCGAGCCGATAGGCAAGGTGGCCGTCGATGCGCCCGAAATGGTGACGAATTAACCGATATTCTAGATATCGCCCTGCTGGCCGGGGCCAAATTGTTGCTCTAGGTAGCCTTTGTAGCCTTCGGCCCAGTGCACAACGGTTTGCGAATAGTAACGGTCGCCCGACAAAATCTGCTGGCGCGTTACTAATACCCAGTCCTCGATTTCTAGCTCGTCTAGCTTGACATCATCAAACTGCGCCGCGCTGACCTGCTGTTCAAACACAAACTGGTAGGTCTGGGCAATTGTGCTCATGCGGTCGACCACCATGCAAAACTGCATAGTATCGGGGTCAATTGTTACGTTGGTCTCCTCTTTAGTTTCGCGCACAGCCGCCTTACGTGGCGTTTCGCCAGCATCTACCACGCCACCCGGGAAGCCCCAATAGTTTTTGTAATTAGCCTTTACCAGTAGCACCCTGCCCTGCTCGTCGTACAGGGCGGCCGCCGCGCTAGACATACGCTTTTCTAGCCCGGTCATCCAGTTGACAGTTTCGGTGTCGGTAAATTCACGCATTATTTAGCGAACTCTACGGCCCGAGTTTCGCGGATGACATTAACCTTGATAGTGCCAGGGTACTGCATGGTGCTTTCGATTTTAGTGGCAATATCACGGGCCAGCTTGATAGCTGATAGGTCATCAATCGATTCGGGGCGGACAATTACGCGGACTTCACGACCGGCGCTTATAGCGTAGGCTTTGTCGATACCCTTAAAACCAAGGGCGATATTTTCGAGGTCGCGCATACGCTCGGCAAAGTTTTCAGCACTGATGTTGCGCGCGCCAGGGCGAGCAGCACTAATGGCGTCGCAAACACGCACTACTAATGCCTCGACAGTTGTAGCGTCGATATCATCATGATGAGCCTCGATAGCGTGAACGATGTCGTCGCTCATACCGGCCTTGCGCGCCAGCTCGGCACCAATGTGGTGATGCTTGCCCTCTACCTTATGGGTCACCGCCTTACCGATATCATGTAGCAAGGTAGCAGTTTTAGTCACGCGCACGTTAGCGCCAATCTCATCGGCAATCAGCCCAGCCATATGCGCCATTTCGGTGCTGTGCATTAGTACATTTTGGCCGTAACTGGTGCGGTATTTTAGTTCGCCCAGCAGCTGTAGCATATCTTTTGGTATGCCAGTTACGCCCACTTCGCGGGCCGCGTCTTCACCAGCCCGTATAACATCTTTTTCTAGCTGCTTTTCAGCCTTGGCAAATACTTCTTCAATGCGGCCAGGGTGGATACGGCCGTCTTTCATTAGCATTTCTAGCCCCAAGCGCGCTACCTGGCGGCGGATTGGGTCAAAGCTCGAAAGCACCACCATACCTGGGGTGTCATCTACCAAAAAGTCGACGCCGGTGGCGCGCTGCATGGCCTGAATATTACGACCTTCTTTGCCGATAATGCGACCTTTCATTTCGTCGTCGGTCAGCTTAACCGCCGTCACGGTGCGTTCGGCCGTTACTTCGCTGGCCATGCGCTCCATGGCGGTAACAATCGCCAGCTGGGCGCGCTCTTCGGCATCATCGGTGGCCTCTTTTTGCAGCTTGGCAACTAGGCCTGTTAGGTCATTTTTGATGTCGCGCTCGGTCATCTGCATCAGCTTTTCGGCGGCATCCTTCTTTTTTAGGCTTGCAATTTTTTCTAGCTTTTCTTGCTGCTTAGTACGGATTTCGCGGATTTCGCCTTTTAGCGACTCAACTTCGTCTTCCTCTTTGCGCAGCTTCTCGGCGCGCTTATCTAGCTCGTCGAGTTTTTTATCTAGGCTGGTTTCGCGGTCGGCCAGGCGGTTTTCTACCTTTTGCATTTCGCGGCGGCGCTCTTGCTCTAGCTTCAGGGCTTCGTCTTTGGCCTTTAGTATAATCTCGCTAGCCTTAGTTTCCGCCCGGGCAATAGTTTTGTCGGCATCGTGCTTGCTTTTGGTGGCACGCTGCTTGTCATACGTTAATTTTCCGCCCACGCCAAGGGCAGCACCTACAATTGCGGCTATTATAGCTTCTATCATGTTGTTTCCTTTCTTGGCACTCCAGAGCGTGTTCGTCACTCTGTAAATCTGTATCAAAAGCACCAAAAGTTTGTTCGGTTTAGTATCGGGGCCCAGCAAATGATTACTATATGGGCTATGTATATTGTACCGTTATTTAAGCTGCCATGGCAAGCTATTTTTTTGGCGCAGTAATGTGGGCTTCGCCGCCGTATTCGGGCAGCACAATTTTGTCATCATCACCGCCAGCTAATCGTGCCAAAGCATCGGCTTGCCAGCTATCATCTACCACACCCACAATCGGTATCGCCAGCGATGAAGCCAGCGTATTCAGCACCGTCATACCAATTCTTAGGCCAGTGTAGCTGCCCGGCCCGCGGTACACGCCAATACCTGCTATATCAGCCAACGCAATATCATGCTCGGCCAGTTTGTCGCGCAAATACCCTAGCATGTCGCGCGCCAGCTCGCGGCCAGCCTGCCACTCATAGTCATGCCGGTTTTCGCCATCTACCAGTGTCAGTTGCACCGTCATGGCGGCGCTATTCCACAACAATATCATGCCAGTGCCTCCAGTAGCGCCTGGCTTTTTGGCCCGCCAGCTACCAGTTCTACGGTGCGGATATTTTCATCTAGACCACTCAGGCCAAAGACAATTCGTAGCGTATCAGCCGGCAGCACATCAGCCACCACTTCAGCCCACTCAATCACGGTCACGGTCAGGGCATCATTCACCGATTCATCCAGCTCGGCGCGCATAATGCCGGGGTCGTCTAGCCGGTAAAAATCGTAATGTGCCAGCAGCAAATGGTCAGCCGCCGCATACACCCGGCTAATTGTAAAGGTTGGGCTCTGGACATCTTCATCAACCCCCATTGCACCAGCCAAACCTTTAGTAAACGTAGTCTTGCCAGCCCCCACATCGCCCACTAGTTCTAACACTTCACCACCAGTAACTAGCTGGCCAATTTGGGCGCCCAGCTCCTTCATGTCGTTTACCGATAAGATAGTGTGTTGCATAGGGGAAATTATAGCATATTTTGCCACTAGAATAACAGAGCGGCGTGCGGTACAATAAAACATAAGTGGTATGCGGATTTTAGATGATACATTGGCAACATTGCTCACCAGCCATAATTTGGCTACCGAAGAGCAGCTAGCACCTCTACGCGAAGAGGCGGCTCGTTCGTCGCAGTCGCTGCAAGACGTCGTACTAGCTGGTAAAATTATCGACGAAGCCGGCCTAACTAAGCTGTACGCCGAATATATTGACGTACCGTACATCGAAATCAATCCGCAGGATATCCCCACCGACACTCTTAATCGCATCCCCGAACGCATTGCCCGCCAGTATAATGCGGTGATTTTTAAGATCGATGAAGCCGATGGCACTATCCACCTGGCGCTCGACGACCCCGATGATATCCAGGCTACCAGCTTTATTGAAAAAGAGATTGGCTCTAACACCAAAACCTACATCGCCTCGCACAGCAATATTTTGCAATGCCTCGAGAATTACCGTGGCGATGTAAACGAAGAGCTAAACCAGGTGATTGATATCCAGCGCGATGATGACGGCAGCGCCCAGCAAGTCTCCGAAGCCGACGTGGCCGAAGATTCGCCAATTGCCCAAACCGTCAACCTGCTACTCGAATACGCCATCCGCTCGCAAGCCTCCGATATCCACATCGAACCGCGCGAAAACTTTGTGCAAATTCGCTACCGCATAGATGGCGTGCTAAAAGAGGTCAACCAGCTGCCGCGCAATGTGCTAGGCGCGCTAGTTAGCCGTATTAAAATTTTAAGTAACCTTAAAATCGATGAACGCCGCGTACCACAAGACGGTCGCTTTAAAATCAAGGTTGCTGGCAAACAATACGCCCTGCGCGTAAGCACCCTGCCGATTGCCGATGGCGAAAAGGTGGTAATGCGTATTCTGGACGAATCTAACCAGGCGGTCACCCTGCAGCAGCTAGGCTATTGGGGCCACTCGTTTGATGTCATAACCGAGGCGATCACCGAACCAAACGGCATGATACTGATTACCGGGCCGACTGGTAGCGGTAAATCCACCAGCCTATTTAGCGTGCTGACTATGCTAAATAAGCCCGATGTCAATATTTCGACCATTGAAGACCCGGTGGAATATAAAATCCCTGGCGTAAACCAAACCCAAACCAATGCCAAGGCCGGTATGACCTTTGCCAATGGCCTGCGCGCCCTACTGCGCCAAGACCCCAACATCATCATGGTGGGGGAAATCCGCGACGGCGAAACCGCCAACTTAGGCGTGCAAGCCGCCCTAACCGGCCACTTGGTATTTAGCACCCTGCACACCAACAACGCCGCCACCTGCTTGCCGCGCTTGCTAGACATGGGTATCGAGCCGTTTTTGATTGCCAGCACCGTAAAAGCCGTGGTGGGCCAGCGCCTGGTGCGCCGGCTATGCATGAACTGCCGCCAACAATACGCACCCGACCAAACCGAGATTGATGAAATTGTGAAACTATTTAACCTACGCGAAGGCCAAACTTTCGAATATATCCATAGGCTAGAAATGCAAGCTATCGAACAAAAAGTTGGCGGCGACACGCCCTATGGCACCAACGAATCAACCGTGGTATCGCTGTGGCGCGCCAACCCCGAAGGCTGCGACGAATGCGGCCACACCGGCTACAAAGGGCGCATCGGTATCTACGAAGTTTTGGGCATCACTTCACCGCTGCAAAAGTTCATCACATCGGGTGCTACCAGCGAACAAATCCAGGTGCAGGCCATACTAGACGGCATGGTAACCATGCAGGCCGACGGCTTGGTAAAAACCTTGCGCGGCAACACCACGCTAGAGGAAGTATTGCGAGTGACTAAGGAATAATTATGGCGAGTTTTCAATACGTTGCAACCAATGGCAAAAAAGAGACCTTACGCGGCACAGTCGAGGCGGCCGACCGTACGGCGGCGCTAAACAATCTGTCGCGCCAAGGTCTGTCGCCAGTCAGTATCACCGAGGCAAGCGGTGCCGGCAAAAGCTCATTTAGTTCGTTCGATTTTTTTGGTGGCAATAAAGTCAAGTCTGATGACATTGTGATGTTTACCCGCCAACTAAGCGCCATGGTATCGGCCGGCGTGCCGCTGCTGCGCGCCCTTAGTTCGCAGCGCGATCACACCACTAGCAAGCCGCTTAAAAATATTCTTGATGGCATCATCAAAGATGTCGAAGGCGGCATGCAGCTGGCCGACGCCCTAAGCAAATATCCCAATACCTACAACGACGTGTATGTAAACATGGTGCGCGCCGGCGAGGCAGCCGGTATATTAGATGACATCTTAAAGCGCCTAGCCACTCAGCAAGAAAAAAACGCTACCATGCGCAAAAAAATCAAAAGTGCCATGACCTACCCAATGGTATTGATGGTAATTACCGTGCTAGCCTTCTTTGGCCTGATGATATTTGTTATCCCGCAAATTGGCGGCATCATGAAAGACCTAGGCGGCGAGGACGCCGAACTACCAGCCCTTACCCAAGCCATGCTTGGCATCAGCGGCTTTTTAGTAAAATATGGGCTATACCTTATACCAGTAATCATTGGTGGCGTAGTGATGCTAGGCCGCTGGCTAAAAACTCCGGGCGGCAAAAAAATCTACCATACCATGGTGTTAAAGATCCCAGCCATCCAACCTATCATACAAAAGGTAGCCGTGGCTCGCTTTGCCCGCACCTTTAGCGCGCTGATGGGCGCTGGTGTGGCTGTGCTCGAATCACTCACCGTCACATCGCGCGCTGTGGGCAACGTCGTCTACGAAAAGGCGCTCACCGATGCCGCCGAGGCAGTCAAAAACGGCCAAAACCTATCAACGGTTATTGAAAAAAATGAACTGTTCCCCCCTATTGTGGCCCAAATGCTAGCCGTGGGTGAAGAAACCGGGCAAACCGATATTGTGCTAGTGAAGGTAGCTGACTTTTACGAAGAAGAGGTGGACGTGGCGATTGATGGCATCAGCGCCATCATCGAGCCAATCATGATTTTGGTGATGGGTTCGATGGTCGGCCTAATCGCGGCTAGTGTGATGGGGCCAATCGCCGGCCTAGCCCAGAGCGTAAAAGAATAAACTTAGCGCATTTTACATACCGCTCATGCTATAATAAAATTAGAGCAATCTCTAGAGTGGGTACCTAATGTCAAAATTATTCTACAAACAGAAAACCCTCATTGGCCTCGATATCAGTCAAACTGGTATTAAAGTCATGGCCATCGACGCCAAACGATGGTTGGTTTTAGGGTACGGCTCGCTAGACCTCGACCCGCAAAAGGTCCAGGCCTCATTTGACAACCCCGAAGATACCTACTTAGCCGAAAATATCGCCACACTGCTAAAAAACAATATTGTTGGCACCCTTGGCTCGGACCATGTGGTGGTTGGCCTACCCACCGGCCGCACCTATTCGCGCACCTTTACGCTGCCAGCCAGCGAAGAAAAGCGAATATCAAGCGCCGTCGAGCTAGAAGTCGACCAATACATCCCTATTCCGCTTGCCTCGCTGTATCTCGATTACGAAATCATCGAACGCAGCAAAGAGTCGCTGACCATCATCATGTCGGCCGTGCCGCGCACGCTGGTAGACACCTGCCTGGCCGCCGTGCGCAATGCCGGCCTACAGCCAATGGTCGCCGAACCAAGCATCAACGCCGTGGCTCGCGTGCTCGAGGTGGTCGAGGAAGGCCACCTGTCGACACTTATCCTTGATATCGGCGCTGCCAGCACCGATATCGCCATCCTTGACGGCGGAATTATCCGTGTTACCGGCAGCGTCGGCATCGGCGGCAACACCTTTACGCTCGATATCGCCAAAAAGCTCAATATCGCCCTCGAAAACGCTCATCAATACAAGGTACTCAACGGCCTACTGCCCGGCCCGCGCCAGGCCAAAATATCAGCCGCCTTAACCCCCAGCCTAGGGCGCATCGCCACCGAGGTACGCAAGGTCATCCGTTACTACAACGAACGCATCGCTACCGACCGCAAAATCGAGCAGGTACTGATAGTTGGCGGCGGCGCCAACATGCCTGGCATTGGCGACTACTTTACCAACGAGCTGGTGATGCCAGCCCGCGTAGCCGTGCCGTGGCAAAAGCTCGACTTTGGCCAACTAGCCGAGCCAAATAAGCAATTCCGCCCCCGTTACATCGCCGTGGCCGGCCTAGCCAATGTCAAGCCAGAGGAGATCTGGAAATGATAAACCTACTGCCACCAGATGACAAAAAGCAGCTGAACGCCGCGCGCACTAATTCGCTATTGCTGCGCTATTCGGTGCTGTTGGGTATGTTTGTTGTCTTGCTAGCGGTCGAGGTAGTGGGCATGACATTCGCAGTCGACCTAGGCAAATCGCAAAACGAAGCCGTTATTGCCGATAACGAGCAAAAAACCGCCAGTTACGCCGCCACCAAGCTAAAGGCCGAGGAATTCCGATCCAACCTCGCCACCGCCAAATACATTTTAGACAAGCAAGTACCCTACACCGCTCTAATTTTTGCACTTGCCGGTAGCCTACCCGAGGGCGCAGTTATCAACACCCTATCCATCGACCCAGCATCGTTTGGCACCCCAACCACCATCACCGTCAACACCACCTCGTACCAAAAGGCAATCGATGTCAAAACCGCCCTGCAAAACGCAACGGTTGGCGAGTCCACCCCGTTATTCACCTCGGTCAGCTTCCAGTCGGTCGCCTCGTCCGAATCAGCCGGCAGCTACCCATTCACGGCTATTTACAACATCACCTACTCTAAGGCGGCGCTCACATCATGAAAAAGAAATCACTCACACCCGTTAAATTAAGCATTATCCTAAGTGTCGTACTGCTACTATTGGCCGGCGCTGGTGTTGGCGTGTTTGTTTACGGCTACAAGCAGCTTGTCACTCACGCTGCTACCGCCCAAGAAACCGCCGCCAAGGCCGAGGCCAGCCGTTCTAGCGTACAAGACCTCACCAACACAGAGGATTTTCTGGCCGCCAATAGCGACGCTGTCGAACGCGCCGATCAACTGGCATCGGTCAGCAAATCCTACCTCTACCAAGATCAAATAATCAACGATATCAACAAATACGCCGCCGAAGCCGGTATAGTAATCACCAATATCAATTTTGAAACACCCGTTAGTACCAATGTAACCGCGACTCAAACCGCCACTGGTACCACAGCCACCGACACCGCTACCGATGCCACAGCCGCCACCACGTCTGTCCCAACAAGCGTCAAGTCCACTACCGCCAGCATCACCATCAAAAGCCCTACCAGCTACACATCCATGCTCACCTTTATCCATTTGGTCGAGCAAAGCCTGTTCCGGATGCAAATTTCCAAAATCGGCCTGTCGCAAGCTACCGATGCAGGTAGTGCTGGCAGCATCACAAGTGATACACTAACTATAGAGGCATACATACGCTAATGAAAAACGAAATTTCATTCAACCCCCAGCAAATCGCCCATAGCCTATCGCAGTTTATGTACCGCTATCATGTGATTATATTCTTTTTGGTAGTAGTTGGCGGGCTGTCAGCAGCCACGTTTGTCTTGTATCAAACAGTCATCAGCTCCCAGTCTGGCGAGTCCACAACCACCAACACCACCTTCGACACCGAAACTATCGAAAAAATTAAAGGCCTGCGCAGCGCCAGCGACGCCAGCACGCCGTTAGTGCTACCAGCCGGGCGTACTAATCCATTTGAGGGTTAGCCAGCTATGATGTTGCTTGGCTCGTCACTCACCAACACACCGGTAATGAGTATTCAAACTGGCAACCAGCTAGCGCTCACTGGCCGGCCAGTTATCGACCCAGCCACCTTGGCAGTCTTAGCCTACGAAGTCTCGGGGCCATCGCTCGACACCGCGGCGCCTAACTTGTTACGAATTGCCGACGTGCGCGAATTTAGCGATATTGGCTTTATTGTCGACTCGGCCGACGAGCTGATTCACCCTAGCGATGTTATAAAATTGCAGTCTATTTACGACCGTCATTTTAGCCTAATGAACATGCAGGTTACCGACGAAAAGCGCCGTAAACTAGGTAGGGTAGTGGACTTCACGCTCGAAACCGGTGGCTTTGTTATCCAGCAGCTCACCGTCCGCCGCCCGCTATTAAAAAGCCTTAACGACACCGAGCTACTAATTCACCGCTCGCAAATTATCGAGGTAAATAACGATGCAATTGTGGTGCACAGCCAGGCCAAAGTGCCCGAGCCCGAACTGCACGAGGTCGTCGGCAGCTACGTCAACCCTTTCCGTAAGGCCAAGCCGGCCCAAGAATCCATCACTCCGAAAGAGCGGACTTGATATCGTCGTAACTAAAGCCTTGGCGGGCTAGGTACTGCATGAGCTTTTGGTCATCGGGGTATTTGGTGCGTTTTTTGGCTACCATTTTGGCTAGCTCGTCTGCATCGCTGCGGTTAGTTTGTGTTAAAACTACACTAATTATGCTTTGCGATACGCCTTTGTCGGCTAGTTCGGCCTGTAGTTTGCGCCGGCTGGCGCCCTTGCGTAGGTTGCGGTTTTCTACCCACCAGCGGGCAAACTTTTCGTCATCTATATAGCCTTTTTCGGCCAGCCGATCGTAAACTCTATCTGTTATTTCGGTAGTTACGCCGGCCCGCGATTTAATTTCGCCACTGCGCGATTTGTACTTGGTTTCGCGGGTTTTGCGCCACAAATAATCGCGCATTTCCCTACTGCTATGCGGCCGCAACATGGTATATTCTAGGCACTTAGTGTAAAGTTTACCATAACTACTTTCAGTTTCTAGCGCAGCCAGCTCGTCATCGCTATATTCCCTACCCACCTTCACGCCCAGTTCGGTCAGCTGAAAAATATCTAGGCTAAACCGATATTTGCCATCTACCGAAATATTAACCCTATCAGGGTTACGTGCCTGCGCCGTTATCGCCGTGATTTTCACGGTGGCTACTATGCCTCCTCAGTAGCTACCTTTTCGCGCACTTTGGCATCGATTTCGGCTAGTACTTCGGGATTATCCTTTAGGTACTTTTTGGTGGCTTCACGGCCCTGGCCAATTTTAGCATCATTGTAGTCAAACCACGCGCCGGCTTTGCCCACTACACCGTGAATCACCGCTAGGTCTAGCACGTCGCCAGTTTTAGATATGCCTTCGTTGTACATAATGTCAAACTCGGCAGTGCGGAACGGCGCGGCAATCTTGTTTTTAACCACCTTCACCTTGGTGCGGTTACCAATTATATCTTCGCCCTCTTTAATTTGCCCGGTGCGGCGAATATCTAGGCGTACGCTGGCATAAAACTTTAGGGCATTACCACCAGTGGTGGTTTCGGGGTTGCCAAACATCACGCCAATCTTCATGCGGATCTGGTTAATAAATATCACCGTGGCCTTAGACTTGTTGATAATACCGGTTAGCTTGCGCAACGCCTGGCTCATTAGGCGGGCCTGCAAGCCCATGTGGCTGTCGCCCATATCGCCATCAATTTCGGCCTGTGGCACTAGGGCGGCTACCGAGTCAACCACAATTAGGTCTACGGCGTTAGATCGCACCAACGTTTCCACAATTTCTAGCGCCTGCTCGCCGTTATCAGGCTGGCTAACTAGTAGGTTATCGGTATCAACGCCCAATTTTTTAGCATAGGCTGGGTCTAGGGCGTGCTCGGCATCGATAAACGCCGCAGTACCGCCTTGCTTTTGCATCTCAGCAATCGCATGCAAGGTAAGCGTGGTTTTACCGCTGCTTTCTGGCCCGTAAATTTCTAGTATGCGCCCCTTGGGGTAGCCGCCGCCTAGCGCAATATCTAGGCTTAGCGCGCCGCTGGGTAACAGTTCTACATCTACTTTTTTGGCCTCGCCTAATTTCATGATTGATCCATCACCAAATTGCTTGGTAATCTGGTCCATTGCTAGGCCTAGTGCCTTTAGTTTACCCTCGTCGGCAGTTGGTTTTTCGGCCAATACTTTACTGTCAGTCTTTTTTGCCATATACATATCCCCTTTTGTTACTACTTATATTGTACCATTATTTTTGATACAATATAGGTATGAAACAACGCGGCTTTACTGTTATTGAACTATTGGTAGTGATTGTTATTTTGACCGTGGGCGGCTGGCTGTTCTTTAACGAACGCGCCCGTATCGATGCTGTGGAGCGCGACAACAGCCGCAAGGTCGCCATCAACGCCATGTACTACAACCTAGAGGAAGTTTACTACACCAAAAACGGCTACTATCCGTCTAGCATCAGCAGCAAAACCCTGCGGGCTATGGACCCCGAACTATTTACCGACCCTTACGGCACCAAAATGGGCGAAGCCGAAGCCGACTATCGCTACGAACCAACCGATTGCACCACCGACGGCAAATGCACCGGCTACACCCTACGCGCCAGCCTAGAGCGCGAAGGCGACTACGTCAAAACCAATCGCCAACATTAGCAACCCCCTACCAAGGCCTATTCTCCTGAGTGCAGTTCGTTCGTTCTCGCCGAGGAGCGGAGTAAGCTGTATTTTACATACAGCGCACGAGCACCTCTGGACGAAACGGACGAAATGTGCCGGGAGAATCGGCCTTTAGCTGTCGACAGGGCGGCCGTGCTTAAAGGCCTCTACCGCATTATTTAAAATAGCGATTTGCTGCTTTGGATTAGCTACGTAAGTAAACCGATAGGTAGTTTCGTCACCTTCAGTACTTAGGCGGATAGAACCGTAATTTATAAGTGTTTGCAATATACCAATCTGTCGATAACTAGCATCTTCGATGTTATCTAGGCTGACCGTTTGCTCGTGGCTTGAAAATAGGCTAGTTTGGATTTCTTGTATAACGCTTTCATTGGTAAGGAAAAACTGGTTGCTAAGGTATACCCATATCGCAATGTAGCCGCCCACACCCACTAGTAATATCGCTAGCACCCCGGCCAGCAATATCGGGCCAAAATCGGGCGAGCTAACGCCACCTAGTGCCGACGTAACGATATCGTAATTTAATAGCCCCACCAATATCAGCGCAATCAACAGTGCTGTAATTAGCACCGGCCCCACCAAGCCGATTGGGTGGCGGCGCACAGCGTTAATTACGTATTCGCCCTCGCTAAGGTTTAGCTGCGGGTAGCGCCGAACCGAATCCTGGTGCTTTTTAGCAATCTCTGCGCTGATTTCAGGCTTTTCGGGCGCAACGGCACGCGTAAAATGCACTACTTGCGGCGCTGCCGATTGCTGTGGTGGCGCGGCATACAGCGGCCGGCCCTCGGCGTCGTAAGCCACGGGCTGCTGGGGATTTGGCGAATTATCCTCGTTCATAGCCCTATTTTACCATGTATGGCCTATTTGCCGATATGTCGCTTGGCCTTTAGGGTAACTTGGCGGCCGCGCGGTGTGCGCTCTATAAAGCCAATTTGTATTAGGTATGGCTCGTAAAAGTCCTCAATCGTCGTCATTTCGTCGCCCGTTAGTGCCGCAATCGTGTTTAGGCCAACTGGCCGGTCGCCGTAATGCTCGATGATGCTAGCTAGCAGGTTGCGGTCGGCTGGGTCGAGCCCTAATTCGTCGATTTCCATCATTTCTAGCGCGCCGGTGGTCATTATGGTGTCAATTATACCGTCACCGTTAACATCGGCAAAGTCGCGCACGCGCTTAAACAAGCGGTTGGCAATGCGCGGCGTTAGGCGGGCGCGGGTGCTGAGTAGTGTGGCCGATTCGTCGTCGATTTGCGACTGCAGTATGCCGGCCGAGCGCTTAATAATTTGCCCAATTTCATCATGCGTGTAAAATTCTAGCCGGTAAATATGGCCAAACCTATCGCGCAGTGGTGCAGCCAGGCTACCGGTGCGCGTGGTGGCGCCAATCACGGTAAATTTAGGCAGGTCCAGGCGTATACTGCGCGCCGCCGGGCCTTTGCCAATTACAATATCTAGCTTAAAATCTTCCATGGCGCTGTATAGCACCTCTTCTACGGCGCGGCTTAAGCGGTGGATTTCGTCGATAAACAATATGTCGCCATCTTGCAGGTTGGTTAAAATACTAGCTAAGTCGCCGGCGCGCTCGATTGCCGGGCCGCTAGTGATGCGCAGGCCCACACCCATTTCGTTGGCAATTACACTTGCCATGGTGGTTTTGCCTAGGCCGGGTGGGCCGTACAGTAGCACGTGGTCCATTGGTTCGCCGCGTTTTTTGGCGGCTTCTATCGCCAGCTTTAAATTCTTTTTCAGCCTTTCCTGCCCAATGTACTCGCCAAAATTTTGCGGCCGCAAAGTCACTTCAATAATCTGCTCGTCGCTATCATCGGCATTAGTACTTGTATCAACAATCCGCTCAATCGCCATAGTTTAGCCTTTTAGTGCCTCGGTTACACGTTTGCTGGTGGGTAGGTTGGGGTCGATGCCTTCTAGGGCTTTGGTGGCGTCGGCCAGGTTGTAGCCCAGGGCGATTAGGGCTTCTAGGGCCTCGTCGCTGGTGTTAAGTTCGGTTTGCACCGGTGCGCCGGTTTTATAAACTATTGGCAGGCCGACTTTATCGCTAAGGTCTACCACCACGCGCTCGGCGGTTTTTTTGCCCACGCCACTGGCTTTGGCCAGGTAGGCGCTATCGGCGTTGGCTATGGCGTTGCGCACATTTTCGGATGTGTCTAAACTAAGTATCGCTAGGGCGGCTTTTGGGCCCACACCCTGCACAGTTATTAGCATTTCAAATAGTTTTTTGCCAGCCAGGCTGCTAAAACCAAAAAGTTCTTGGCTTTGCTCGCGAATATGATGATAGGTGTAAAATTTTACCTGCTGCTCCAGCGTCACCGCATCATAATCACCCGCCGCTACATTAATTTCGTACCCTACACCCGCTACATCTACGATTACCGCGCCCCCAAATTTTTCGGCTACAACACCAAATACATGAGCTATCATGAACTTATTATAACACTAGGAGCCCGAGAGAAATAACTGCTTGCAGGTATTTCCGAGGCGACGAAGTGTTATATTAATACGAACGTATTAATATACCCTATGGGGTGGGGGTTATGATAGGCGTGGTGTCTTCGCCCTCGTCATCATCGTCATTACCACTGCCGGTGGCCGTACAGTTGGTGGTGGTTTTGCTGTACTTAGTGCTGTCGTAGTCACTTTGGTTGATTGTTACCACCTTGCCTGTCGTCAAATTACACACACTTATGGTTGGCGCTTTACAGTTATCGGTGTCTTTGCTGTATTTGGTGCTGTCAAAGTTATCTTCCTCAATCGTCACCACATTGCCGGTAGATAATTCACAGGCCGATATTGTAACCGGCTGCACATTACAGCTAGTTGTGGGCAATGCGCCGGCCATAAAGTATTCGGCATAGGTGTTGGCGCCGGCCTTGGCGGCCAAACCACCAGTTCCGATACACACTTGGCGCTGCACAATATTTGGCGCTACCGTAAATTCTACGTTAGCTTTACCAGATAGTAATTTAGTCATGGCGTTGCGCCAAATCGGCCCGGCCATGTCGCTACCGCCGCTGCTCATGGCGGTGTTATCGTTGTTTCCCACCCACACGCCAACTACGTACTCGGGGTTGTAGCCGATGGTCCAGGCGTCACGGTTATCGTTGGTGGTGCCGGTTTTTACCGCTACGGTGTGGCCACTAACGGTTAGCGACGATCCAAAAATCTTTGAACGCGTGGTGTTGTCGCTAAGTATATTAGAGATTAAATACGCACCCTCTTTGCTGATGGCTTGCTGGCTAGTAGATTTGCCGGTAAAAATAGTTTTGCCAAATTTATTATTAATTTGCTTGATGCTTAGCAGATCGTACTGTTGGCCTTGGTTGGCAAACGCCGCGTAGGCATGCGCCATTTCACTTAGTGGCACTTCGGCCGAACCTAGGGCTAGCGATAAGCCGTAGTTGGTAGAATCGTCTAACGTAGTAATGCCTAAGTTTTTGGCCGCCTGCATCGATGCCTCTATGCCGTAATCTTGCATTACATGCACTGCCGGAATATTTAGCGACCAGTTAAGCGCCTGGCGCACCGTGGCCTGGCCGCGGCTCGATTCGTTGCGGTCGGCATCGCGCGGCGTGAAGCCGCCAAAATCGATTACTTTATCGTCTAGCACAGTGGCGGGCGTAATTTTGCCATCGGCCAAGGCATACGAATAGTAAATCGGCTTAAAGCTACTGCCCGGCTGGCGCGCCGTCGTTACCATATTTACCTTGCCCCATTTGTCGTTGTTATAATCGGCGCTACCCACCAGGGCGCGAATTTCGCCACTGGTTGGGTCAATCACAATACCACTGGCGTTGCTGCCACCCATAGCATTTATGTGCGCCATACCGGCCGCCACGCTGTCGTTTAGGCTTTGCTGCGCCGTGGTATCTAGGGTGGTTTTAACTTGGTATCCCGAGCGCATGACGGTTTCGTAGCCATACTTTTCGCTCAGCTGGTTTATCACCATTTCTACAAAATGCGGCGCGATGGAATTTTGCGAATCGGCAGTTGTGGCATATTGCAGCTCTACCGCTAGGGCCTCATCTTTTTGGGCTTCGGTAATGTAGCCGTTAGTTACCATGCGTTTTAGCACCGTGGTTTGGCGCTGCTTGGCGTATTCGGCGTTGCCGCTAATTGGCGAATAAGCGCTTGGGGCCGGCAGCAAGCCCACCAGCATAGCACTTTCGGCCAAGGTTAGGTCTTTCGGTTCTTTGCCAAAGTATACTTTAGCGGCATCTTCAATACCAAAGGCGTTTTCGCCGTAGTACACCGAATTTAAGTACATAGCCAATATTTCATCTTTAGTGTAGTTTTGCTCTACGGCTATCGACATAAATAGTTCTTGGTATTTACGCAAATAGTTTTGATCGTCGGTTAATAAGGTGTTTTTAACCAACTGCTGGGTAAGCGTCGAGCCGCCACCCACGCCGGTAAAGGCCGCCCGCATGTAGCCAATTAAGCTAAAGCCGCCGTGCTTGTAAAAGTCCTTATCTTCGCTGGCTAGCAACGCGTGTTTCATGTCGTCAGATATTTGGTCGAGTGGTATTTGCTCGCGATGTTCGGCCTTGCCAATGCTGTAAAACGGCGTGCCGTTAATATCCTGCAGCACAATGCCAGTGTTGTTGCGGTTCATTAGGCGCTCGGGGTCTTTAATATCATTAGCCAGCAGTAGGTAGGTGATGATTGGTATCAGTATCAGCGCCAGCACAATTGGGGTGGCAATTACCAAAATCTTCTTTTTTAGCGGCAGGCGCTTAAACCACGCCACGAACCGGCCTAGCCAGTTGGTGGGCTTTTTTTTGCGCGCGCCGCTACCGTGGGCGCCACTATGTTTGTGGTGCGCCAGGTTGGCGTATTGGTTTAGGCGGGCTGGTTGCTTGCGTTTTGCCATAAGCCTATTTTACACCCCTTGGCCGCGTAGTGTAAATGCACACATAATGGCGGCAGCTAAGGCATCGGCGCAGTCATCGGGCTTGGGCACCTCGGTTAGGCCCAGCTGCAGCCGCACCATTTCTTGCATTTGCTTTTTGTCGGCCCGGCCGTAGCCAGTCATCGTTTGCTTTATTTGCAGCGGCGTATATTCCTCGATTTGTAGTTTGGCCTGCTGGCCGGTTAGCATCGCCACGCCGCGGGCATGCGATACGCTCATGGCGGTGGTAACATTTTGGGCAAAAAACAGCTTTTCAATCGCCATTACAGTCGGCTTGGTTTCGGTAATAATTTCAGTGAGGCCGTTATAAATTTCCTCTAACCTATCGGGTAGCGGCGTATGAGCCGGCGTGGTGATGACACCGGCCGTTACCAGCTTGGTTTTGCCCCGCACCGCGTCTATCACGCCAAAGCCCAATATGCCGGTGCCGGGGTCGATGCCAATAATTCTCATACCCCTAATTGTACTCTATTTCCTGCGGAATAGCTTGGCGGCAAATCCGCCGATTTCACGCCGCCACTCCCACAGGCCGTAGCCAGCAGCAAAGGCGGCAAGCGCGCCCACCACCCACCAGGTGGCCATGGCCGCGCCCTCTTGCTTGTAGGGCTCTACTGGGTATTCGGCGCCCAATATATCGCCCTGTACTTTGCGGCAACGGTTAGTCGCCGGGTTGCGTTCGTAGCCTTCGTTGCACGGTATCAGCTCGGCTATGGCGCTGGCGATCGATCGGCAGCGGTTGGTGGCCGGGTTGCGCTCATAACCCTCTTTGCACGGCGTTAGGGTACTTTCGCTACTGGTGACTTTACGGCAGCGATTAGTAGTTGGGTTGCGTTCGTAGCCTTCCTGGCATGGCACTAGGTCGCCTATCACCTCTTCAATATTACGGCAGCGATTGGTTTCGGGGTTGCGGTATTTTCCTTCGGCACAAGACGCAAGTTCAGCTACTGGCGTCACAATTACATTATCGCCGTATGGTCGTGGTTCTGATGTCCATTGCCAATCAGGGCCAGTGCCAATCTGCGCATAAGCTAATCCCTGCTGGGCACTGCCGGCCGATGGATACATCACCACGCTTTCGGCATATTTTATCAGGCCCCATTTATCTTCCAGCCACACGTAGCCGCCGCTATTGGTCAGCGATATTGTCGCACCGGCGTCGGTTTTGTTTACCAAATAAGTTTCGCCCGGCTGCAGCGTGCCAGCAAGGCTAAAGGTGTTCGATGCCGCGCGGTTGGCCGAGCTGCTATCGGTGCGTAGCATCAGGTCGTCTAGCTCGATGTCGCTAGTACCAGTATTGGCTAGCTTTATGTAATCACCGCACAACACGTCAGTATCAAACGGCGAGCAACTACTAGAGTATGGGTAAATTTCAATTATCTGCAAATCGCCTAGCTTTTCTGGCGGCGCATATAGGCCGTCGTCAAAC
>CAYVSX010000004.1:20175-63953 GCA_964454245.1 uncultured Candidatus Saccharibacteria bacterium
CATCACCACACTCGCCACCGCAAGTTTTAGTCGATTCATTATCATCCCCTATTCAGTCAACAATGCATTATTTATACACCAAGCAAAAACTCGCACGCAAACATAAGCGTGCAAGTTTTTACTTTTCTACAACAGACACTGTCCCGGTAACCTGTCTGCGTGAGTGCAGTTTGTTCGTTATTTCCGAGAACCGAAAGAGCCGTATTTAACATACGGCGATAGAGGATTGCAGGAAAAACGGGCAAAATGTGCCGCGCAGGCAGATTACTCTACTTCGACAGTAATATCAGCATTGGTGTGAACGTTAACTACGTCATCCACATCATCCAGCGCGTCAAGCACTTTGTACAATTTGCGGGCGGTTTCGGCATCATCTACCGGCACTTCGTTGTTGGCGACGTATTGCAGTTCGGCATCTTCTACCGCTAGGCCGGCGGCGATGATAGCCTGGCGCACATTGGCCAGCTCTTTCATATCGGTGTACACGGTTATGCCGCCGTCCTCTTCGTTGGCATCTTCAGCACCAGCTTCTAGCACGGCCATTAGCGCATCTTCGCCGGTGGCGGCTACGCGTATCACGCCTTTGCGGGTAAACTGAAAGGCCACGCTACCAGCATCGGCCATGGTGCCGCCGTTTTTGGTCAGCGCAGTGCGAACTTCGGGGTAGGTGCGGTTTTTATTATCGGTGGCTACTTCAATAATAATTCCCACGCCGCCCGGGCCGTAGCCTTCGTAAGTAATTTCCTCTAGCACAGCAGCGTTTTTATCGGCCGCGCGGGCAATGCTGCGCTGGATATTATCTTTTGGCATGTTGGCTTGGCGAGCTTTTTCTATCGCCAGCGCCAACGCCGAGTTCATGTTTGGGTCGGTGCCACCACGGGCCGCAATCGCAATCATATTACCAATTTTGGTAAACACCGCACCGCGCTTAGCGTCGTTCACGCCCTTATCGCGCTTAATTTTACTCCATTTATTATGTCCTGCCATTTAGGAATCTCCAAGATTAGTTGGTATCGTTATTACCTTCATAATACCACATTTTACCCTGTTATTCCACCAGCGATGCGTTGTATAGTTTGTATTTAGATTTGTACTTCATGTAGGCAATGGCTGCCGCTACAATCACAATATATAGTACCGCGCCCCACCACTGCCACTGTGGCTTTTCTAGCGCCCAAGGTATGTTGGCGCACCAGTCTATAATGGCGATTTGAAACCGCAGCAAAAGTTCGGGCACCCACCCCACCACGCCAGCCAGTGCCGGCACCAGCCAGGTGGCAAAGCCGGCTATGGCGGTTAGCAACATTATATATGGTATCACCGGCAATATTAGCAGGTTGGCCAGCGGCGCTATAATGCTGAATTGCTGAAAGGCCATAATCATAATTGGTAACGTGGCGATTTGCGCGGCGATGGTTTCTACCAGCTGCTGGCCCACAAATGTTGGCTTGTCGCTGCCGTAAAAATAGGCCATGGCAATTGGTGCTATAATCATCACGCCGGCAAAGGCCGCGAAACTCAGCAGCCAGCCTAAATCGCCCCACACATAGCTAGGGTTTACCGCCACCGTTATAGCTGCCGCCACGCCCAGCAGTGTAACTGGGTGGAACTTGCGGCCATAATACCACGCCCACAGGCCCAGCCCTGCCACCAATCCGGCGCGCGTCATGCTGGGGCTAAGGCCGGTTATGGCCACAAAGGCAGCAATTAGTGACGCGCCCGAAAGCATAGCCAGGTATTTAGAAACCTTGGCGAATAACCGCCGGCCCAGCCGCACCAAAATGGTAAGGTTGTAGCCGCTGGCCACCACCACGTGGGTTAGGCCGGTGATTTTTAGCGCCTCTACAAGGTCGGCTGGCAAAGCACTTTTTTGGCCTAGTAGGTAGCCGATGCCTAGGCTGGCGGCTGGCTCGTCGATCGCTTGGCGTACTTGGCCAGCAAAATTATCGCGGATTTCTAGCGGCACATCGCCCGGCACCGGACGTTCCAGCCCTTGGCTTTTGCCAGTAATGGTAGCTGCAAAGCCGCCAAAACCAGGTTTTAGTTGCCCTTCCACGCTTACGGTGTCGCTCCGCCGGGCATCATCAGCACCGCTAATGGTAGCGAATACTTGGCCGGGTAATTTTTGGCCATTAATAGTTATGTTGCCCAGCTTCATGCGCATGCCGCGGGTGGCGGCATCGGTATCATCAGCCACCACGCCACTTAGCGCCACGGTTTTGCCATATAGCGGCCGGTAGTTCGCTAGGCCTACCACCGCCACCGAACCGCGCGCCAAGCCAATCAACGCCCCGCCCACAAACGCCAGCGCAATTAGCATCCGGCGGCGGCGCCACATCGCTAGTAACACCAGTGCCACGCCAGCCGTTCACCCCAGCCACGGCCCAATCCACCACACCATCGCCAGCGCTACCCCAGCCACAAACCCCAGTGTTGCGGCCGTAAAATGCCAAGTAATATGAATCCGCTCACGCAGCCAATACATATGGTTATAGTAGCACACCTTGACACCAACCCTTACCAAGTGGTATATTAAAGTAGCTTTATAAGCCACGGGCCCGTAGCTCAGCCGGTTAGAGCACCTGCCTTTTAAGCAGGGTGTCATGAGTTCAAGCCTCATCGGGCCCTCCATAGAAAAACAACCTGTCCTCGGATAGGTTGTTTTTCTATGGTACGGTTTTGAGTGGCTTGAATTCATGACACCCGTGGGGTGGAATGAGTGAGAATTGCCAGTGGCAATTCGCAAGGAAACGTCACAAATGAGCTGTGCTCATTTGCCTGACTTTCGGGGTCGCGAAACGTGACCAAGCCTCATCGGGCCCTCCAAGAAAAGATCACCCTTCATGGGTGGTTTTTTCGTTAATGAGAAATCTGCTATTATTTAATAATGAATAATTTGCTTGCCATTATTGATGGCTTCACGGGCAAAAACAAAGATTATCCCCTTATCTTTGTCACAGGCCCGTCGGGCTCTGGCAAAACTACTCTCTGCCAGCAAGCTGCGGCAGAAAGAAATATTCCTGTAGTAAGCCTGGATTGGTGGATTATAGATTCAAGTCCCGTAAGACGACGGAAGATTATGGAAGAGTATGCAAAAACCAAGCAGTCACCATACCCGCTAGACTGGTACGATTGGGCAGCTTTCCGTGAAGGACTACAGACACTACAAACAACCGGCCACCTTCGCCTTAACAATGCCTGGAATCAATCATCAGGAGAAAAAGATTTAGATATATCCATCACAGCAACACCTGGCCAATGCATATTGGTAGAAGGCGTGTACCTTTTCGAGCCAAGCGTTAAAGATTTGGCTAGTTCCATAGTGCTGATAGACTCCGATATTGACTTGGCGATTAAGCATGCCTTACAACGACAAGCCCATCGCAATCCCGGCGAATACCTTAGCGTAAAAGCACTTTGGTACAAACAATTTGACAAGCCCTATTTTGAGCAGCACCGATTCGAGGCCGATGTTGTCGTACCGAGTTTTACAAAACAGTAATACTGCAAGCTCCGCTGGCTAGTCATTATTTCTTATGCTTATCATGCTGCTTTTTGTGAAACAAAATTTCTAGCAGCGCTAGTGCCACACATACGGTGACGATGATGTTTTGATACTGTACGAACTGTAGTACGTATTGCCTGCTGGCTTCGTCGAGTACTACAGCGTTACTAAATGCGCCATAAGTGAGCGCAGCGCCAAGCACCGCAAACGCAATACTGCCAATGATACTATGGTGGTGCGCAGCTGCTTTGGGCATGCGGAGCATGACTAAAATGGCAGGTAGCAACGTCAACACCACTGCCACAACACTCGTCAGTGGCGGACGTACGATTATTAATCCTGCTTCAGCAACAATCGGCGTTAGGCTATCTGTCCATAAGGTAGCTAGCAATGCACCTGCCGCCAGCGCTAAGGTTGGCACGCCCAGCCTGCGGCGGCTAAGCCACGCCAGCACAAACAGCGCTGCGATATATAGGCAAAGCACGATTAAGTAGGTCATGCTTATAGTATACAGCAACCTGGCGAAACAAGCTGTCATCCCGCATTTATTGCGGGATCCAGTGAAAAACAGTTAATTTATTATGACTGGATCCTGAAACAAGTCCAGGATGACAACGAAGGCTAACTACGCGCCGACTTTATCTTTTTTGTGCCCACGCTTAGCGTTGCGCTCGATATATTCAATAATCGGCGTCGCTACATCGCGCCCGGTCACCTTTTCGATACCAAATCCTGGGCTGGCGTTCACTTCCAAAATTAACGGGCCGCGCGCACTGCGCATCAAGTCCACACCAGCAATAGTTAGCCCCATAGCCTTAGCAGCCTTCACTGCCATTTTAATCTCCTCTTCGGTCAATTTGACCGTCGTACCCTCGCCACCTTTGTGCAGGTTTGAGCGAAAATCATCATCTAGGCTCTGGCGCTTCATGCTCGCCACCACCCGGCCGCCCACCACAAAAGCACGGATATCGGTACCGGCCGATTCCTTAACAAATTCCTGCAGCAGTATATTGGTGCCGTCTTCGTTGCTTAAATAAAACGCCTGTAGTACCGATTTCGCCGCTTTTTTGCTTTCAGCCAACACCACACCATTGCCATGCGTGCCGCGCGCTAATTTAATAATCACCGGCGTGCCACCTAGCTTATCTATCAAATCGTCGATATCGGTTGGGTTGCGACTAAATACGGTTTTAGGTATTCCTACACCAGCTTTGGCAAGCAGCTGCATACTGCGCAATTTATCACGGCTGCGGGCAATCGCTAGCGAGCTCGACGCCGTGTATACGCCCTGCATTTCTAGCTGGCGCACAATCGCCGTACCGTATTTGGTCATACTATTGGCGATACGCGGTATAATCACGTCGTAGCCCGCCAGGTCTTCACCGCGGTAGCTAACCGTAGGGTTGCTTTTTTCAATACTAGCGTAGCACTCGCGATATTTAATAATTTTAACCACGTGGCCGCGCGCCTTTGCCACATCGCGCAAGCGCTTGGTACTATAGTTGCCGTTGCCGTTGCTCAAAATCGCTATTTTCATAATTTTATGTCTCCACGTTGGTTTTTCAGATGATATTTTTCAAAAAAAGCTTTGGGGTCCAGTGCTAATTCTTGGTTTAATGTATTGCTTTTTACTTTTTGCTCATCACTGCGGATGTTGCCGCGCGATACATCTACCAAAAATTTACGATACAGCAGCTTGTTACCCACTAATACTGGGTAGGTATTTTGTGACCTATCGGCAAGCGTGAACGAACCGCGCACCTTGCGGCCACCTAGTGTAATCGTTAGCTTAACGCTATAGCGTATCTGTTGCGTACCGTTACTACTGCGTACTAGGCGCACTTTGTAGGCTTTGGTAGTGTGCCTAACGCCAGTATAGTACGGCGAGCCCTTGGCGAACAGCACAAAATGGAGCGTAAAATCATCATCAACATGCAACTCGCTAGCCCATACCGACGAACTGTCGGCACCGGTATCAATTTTTGCTGGTACACCACGAATACCAGCTTGCTTAAAGCTGGCTCTAGTTGTGCGGCCGATAATGGTTTTTTCTTGCACTACCATATCCCTCCATTATACCACTTACGGTAGTAAAAGTCAAGAACTTGTCGCCGAATTAGCCGGTAGTCGTTTCACTTTCGCCAGTTCATCCGGGTCGGTGTGGTTAATTTTGCCGATCGTGGCGTCGTCTAGCGCCTGCTGTAAATTGTCGATATTATTCATAATATACGTAAAGTTCTTTTGCAACCCCTCTAGGTACACCTTCAGTTTGCTGTATATCGTGCCCACATGGGCAAAATCGGTACTACGAAAAGCGTTATCATCGTGCACCGTAGCATCCTTTTTAGCCTTGGCTATGGCGTCCATATGCACGTGCCCATCTTTAGCACCACGCAGCGCCAGTAGCCGCCACATTATTTCATAGGTCTGGCGGCCATCGCGCGGCAAGCCATCGGTACCCAGCGCCAGGCCAGCCAGTATATAACGGTCGCGGGCGCGAATATAGGCTGGGCTATCTTTAATACTGCCGGCCTCTATACACTCTAGTATCACACCCAGCCCCTCTTCAACATCAGCGTAATTAGCCGTACCCAACCGTAGTGGGCGATAGCCGGTTTTAGCACCATTGGCACCCCGCGTAGCATGCACGCCACCCTCATGTAGCCACAGGCGGCGTAGCTCGGCGGCATTGCGGCGCGTGCTGCTGGGTAAAAATATCTTTTGTTTTTCGCTATTAGTTGAGGGATTAGCCTTTTTAGGGTCAACCTCACACTTCCAGCCATCAGCACCCAAACCTTCGGCGTCAAGACATCGTTGTATGATAGCAGCGCATTCGTCAGCATCATAGTATACGTCATCGGCCGTATCAGGGATTTTATCAAGCGATTTAGCGTAGCGCCGATTCACCTCAGCGCGCAATTTGGCCAGCGACTCTTCATCAAATTCCATGTCGTATTCTGGGTGGTGCACAAATTCGCGTGGCCCGATCGCCCGCAGCAGCTCGCGCTTAATGCTAGCTGTTTCCACGTCGGCTGGCTCAAAATCCTCTATCATCGCCAACTGTTCGTGCATGATAGTATCAAATAAATCCTTGTTCATCTCGCAATGCAGCTCATTATTTAACTGCATGTATTCATACTGGGCAACATCACGCTCGCTACCACTGCCAGCGGTACGTAAACGCTGAGCTGCTTCCACCAGCAGTATTTTCTGCAACTTCTTTTCTTGAAAATCGGCATACAGTTCGCACAGTTCTTCGGGCAGTTCACCCGAATATTTATTAGCTTCTAACTCTAGTACCGCCTCTATCACCTGGCTCTTTTTTTCCTGCAGCGTTTCGGTACCGTCGGGGTCACTATCCAGAGGTGTATCATACAGCCTATCCAGCTTTGGGTAGGCATATTCAGGCGTATACACCTGGTTATTTACAAACGCTTCTTTGGCGGCGGCGCGCGTTGTGCCGTCATCTTCAAACTTGCTATAGTCAACAAACGACGCTTCGGTTTCGCCGTACTCTTTTAATTCTGCTGCGTTTTTGTGTTTTATAGCAACCATAGTTAGCACTCACTTGTATTTAGCTTAGACTAATACGGTGTAAAAATAAAGGCTTAGCTAAACAGCCCGCGCTTTTTGGCGCCCTGAAACTCTTCTAGTAGTTCGCGCTGTTTTTTGGTCAGCTTGGTGGGGGTGTCTACAATTACACTTATGATGTGGGCGCCGCGTGATTCGCTGCGTAGGTGTGGCACGCCATGGCCGCTAAGTTTAAAGTCGGTTCCACTTTGGGTGCCTGCTGGCACCTTCATGGTTACCACGCCATCTACGGTAGCCACGTCAATTTCGGTACCGAGCGCCGCATCTACCATGCTAATATGTTCTTCGCTTAAAATTAGGTCGCCCTCGCGGGTGAACTTTTTATGGGCCTTTACGCGCACATGCACATACAAATCACCCTTGGCGCCGCCACCAATCGCTTCGCCGTGGTCGCGCAGGCGAATAGTTGCGCCGTCGTCTATACCAGCCGGGATTTTAACGGTGATGGTTTGTTCGCGGCGCTCGACGCCGCTACCGTGGCACTTCGTACAAACCTTTTCGGGCACTCTGCCTTTGCCTTTACAGTCGGGGCAGGTTACGGCCTGCTGGATAGGCCCAAACATAGTGTTCATCACCCGCACCTGTTGGCCGGCGCCCTTGCAGGTGGCGCAGGTTTTCATGTCGTGTCCGGGTTCTACAGTCGTGCCTTTGCAGTGGGTACACTCGTCGTCTAGGTTTAGGCTTAGTTTTACCTCTTTGCCAAATACCGCTTCTTCAAAATCTAGGGTTACACGGGCCTCAACATCGCGACCGCGGGTAGGGCCATTTGTCTGCTGGCCGCCAAAAAACTGGCCAAATATATCACCAAAGCCGCCACCAAAGTCGAAGTTGATGTTTTGGCCGTTAAAGTCAAAACCGCCGCCAAATGGATTGCCGCCACCAGCACCGCTACCGGCCGCACCACCTACACCAGCGTGGCCAAATTGGTCATAGCGCTGGCGCTTTTGCTTGTCTTTTAGCACTTCGTAGGCTTCGTTGACTTCCTTAAATTTCTTCTCGTCACCACCCTCTTTATCGGGGTGATGCTTTACCGCCAGCTTGCGAAAAGCCTTTTTAATTTCATCATCACTGGCCGATTTACCGACCCCTAGTACTTCGTAGTAATCACGTTTTTCACTCATTACTACCTAGTATAAAAAATTAGCACTCTAAATGCAAGAGTGCTAAATATATTTTCTTGGCTTTTTACTTTGTATCGAGCTTGTCGACCACTACATCAGCGACATTCGCAGCCTTCTCTGCCCCATCTACCACCCTATCGAGCGTGTTAGACGCAGCCGACGCTACAGTATCGACGGCCGAAGCGCCACTATCGGCAAACTTCTCCAATGTCTCTATGCTCTTTTCTAACCCGTTAACAATATCATCGGCAAAGGTGCCGTTAGCCAGTGAATCAAATAATCCAAATAAGCTCATGCTTCTATATTAGAACGTTTCGCGAATATGCGCAAAACTATATTCCCACGTTGCGTCGGTTTTCTTGTGTGGGTTAAAGATATTTTGTGGATCGTATAGGTCTTTAATGTCACGCATGTAACCGAGCACCGACGAGCTATACATCTGCTCTAGCCACGGCCCGCGAATCAACCCATCATTATGCTCGCCACTCAGGCTGCCGCCATATTGCAGCACCAGGTTGTTCACCTCTTTCATAGCTGGTTCCAGCTTGGCACGCTCGCTTTCTAGCTCGATATTCATCAGCGGTATCACATGGAAGTTACCATCGCCCAAATGCCCAGCAATGGTAGCTAGCAGTTTATACTTTTTAATTATCGCCTGCAGCTGCGGCAAAAATTCGCTTAGGCGAGATGGCGGCACTACAAAATCGTCGATAAACGGCGCGGTATGCTTATCTTTCACCTTGCTGCGCAGCAGGTTAAAGCTCTCGCGGCGCATCAGCCAAAACTTGCGGCTGGCTGCCTCGTTGCCGTCTTCTTCCATGTAGCTAAAGTTGAACTTCTCTAGGTTTTTACGCGCCGTGTGGATTTTAGCGCGCACCTCTTCCTCGCTGTTGCCAGTAAATTCTATCAGTAGAATCATCTTAGGTATACCACGGAACAACGCGAGGCCATCTGGTATCAGCTGTAAGCACATCATCATCCAGCTGATAAACCCAAGACGCTTGATAAACGCAAAAATGAACTTAAAGCTAAGCCATAGCGTATTATCGTCAAAACACTCGAACGTTGCGGGTTTTTCTTGCAGTACGGCTGGAATCATTTCGCCTAAATTATCGATGCCCTTCATGTAGCATACCAACGTGCCAGAATGACTTGGCTTTGGCACCAAATTCAGTGTGGCCTCTGTCATGAGCCCAAGCGTACCCTGGGCGCCGACAAACAATTTCGTCAGGTCAAATATACCCGATTCCTTGTCCCAGACATTCCACAAGTGGTAGCCAGTCGAATCTTTGCTGACTTTTGGTGCGGCCGCCTTGATTTCATCATAATTTTTATCAAGCAACTCAAAGGTATCACGGTACAGTCTGCCCTCAAACGTGTCTTGGGCAATCTTTTTATTGAGCTCATCGCGCGTGAGCGGCGCAACGTCATAGAGATTACCATCAGAGAGTACCATTTTTAGCTGCTTGACGTACCGGTCGGTTTTACCAAATTCAAGCGACTTCTCGCCGCCAGAATTATTGTTGACAATCCCGCCCATCCCGGCTAATTCGCGGCTAGCTGGGTAACTGGGCAAAATGCTGCCGTGCTTCAGCGTTTCTACCTCAAAGTCCCTATACATCATTCCCGGCTGCACTGTAGCATGTTCGCCCGATACATTGGTCGCAGCAGTCATATACCGGCTGGTGTCCATAATGATCGAATCGTTAATCGCCGCCCCTGACATATCGGTGCCGCGCGAACGAGCCGTCACGCTAAGGTTGGGTACATCTTTTTTGTGTTCTGCCACAAACTGTACGATCGCCTGCACATCTTCGCCGTCTTTCGGGAATACTACTACCTGGGGCAGCAGCTCGAATAGGCTGGCATCGTGGCTATAAAATTGGCGGGTCTCGTCAGTTGCGTCTACGTCACCTTTAATAATCTTGGCTAGTTCACTTGCTAAATCCATATGTCCTTATGGTAGCGGTTTCACCACATAAGCACAAGTGGTATGTTAAAATTACAGTAGATCAGCTCGAAAGAGATTTAATAAAAGGGAATGGCATGAAAAAAAGCAGACTAACCGATTTTATATTAACCGCTGGTGCGTTAGCAATAAGCGCCGGCGTGGCACTACTGGCAGCACTAAAAATGATTGATGTAAATACAGCTATCGTATTTGTCGCGTTAAGCATAGCCTGTGTTGCGATGTCGCTCATCGACTTTGAGTCATCTCCATCAGCCCGCGCCAAAAAAGCTAAAAAGCGCCGCTAATTTATCACCAGTATGAAGCTTTTCTTCCGCATCGTCGGGGCGATATTTGGCACACTCCGCGCCGAGTATCGTCAGCTGGCCAACCGCTACTTTGGCACAATAGAGCGGTTTAATGGCGATGCGCGTGCCATCTGCGGGCAAATACTAAGCTTGCTGTGGGAGGGTGATTTTTACCGTACCAGCCTCGGCCACTTTAACTTCTTTTGGATGCGTGATTTTGGTACGGTGTGCGAGTCGCTCGTGAATATCGGCCAGCGCGATAGAGTACTCCATACGCTGCGCTGGGCGATGCGCCGGTATCGCCGCGCCGGACACATTACCACCTGTATCGATAAGGCCGGTAACTGTTTCAATGCCCCGAGCCATAGTATTGATGCGTTGCCTTGGCTGTTACACTGCCTGACAGTCAGTAAGTTCCCGCTAAGCAAAGCTGACATTAAGTTCTTAAACAAAGAGCTTGCCAAGCACCGCAAAAAATACCTTGATGATTACGGACACGTCCGCAGCATGAAGTTCGCTGAAATGCGCGATGCCGTTATTTACGATCGTAGTGCCTACGCCGTCAGCCTTGTTGCCCGCATGACTACTTGCGCCCATGTACTAGGGCTGGCCTGCGAATTCCAAACGGCGCAATACCAAGAGCTGCTTACCCGGCACTACTGGAATGGCCACTATTTCCAAGCGGACTTTAAAAACAAGGCCTTCAGTGCCGAATGCGCACTATTTCCCTTCTTTTTAGGTATTATCAATGATAAAACAATGGCAAACCAGACGTTCAGCTACATCGATAAACAGCGCCTAAACCAACCCTACCCACTAATCTACACCAAAACACCACACAAGTTCCGCTACCACTGGTGGATGACCGCGCCGTGGATGCCCAACTACCAAGGCAGCACCATATGGAGCTGGCACGGCGAATATTACCTACACCTGCTGCAGCGCTACGAACACCCAAGCTATGAGCGCGAGTACAAAAAGTTTTGCGAGATGATCGAGCTACACGGTAACTTCCCCGAGATGCTAAATCTCGATGGCAGCTGGTACAATGCGCCTATCTACCGTGGTGACCCCGGCATGGTGTGGGTCGCGCTTTTCCTAGAGCTACCCAAGCCCCAATAATGCAGTACAATAGGGCTATCGCCATAGTGTACGTCCTCGCTCGGTCATACGAGCAAGCTCGTATGACTCTCGCTTCGTAGTACAATGGGAGTATGAAATACGAAGGAACCAAGTTAGCTGATTTTCAGCCAATCGACAAAGTAACCGAACTACAGATTATTGATATAACTGAGGGCACTGGCGCAACCGTAGAGCCAGGCGCTACCATTACCGCACACTATACGGGTGCATTGTGCAAAAACGGCATCATCTTCCAGAGTAGCCATGATTTTGGCAAAGCTATTACCTTTGGCTTAGACCAAGTAATCAAAGGCTGGACAGAGGGTGTACCCGGCATGAAAGTGGGCGGCATACGCCGGCTTATCATCCCTGCACAAATGGCCTACGGCTCGGTACGCGCCGCAAGCAACATCCCACCAAACAGTGATTTGGTGTTTGATATCGAGCTTACCGATATACGATAAACTACTGTAAAGTGGCGATAAAGCCGAGTAGCAACAAACCGCCAAGCGCCACATACAAACTGTAGCGCGCCCAAAGGTTCGGCAATAAAGCATCACCAAGAGTCAGCTGCAGAGCCTCTTCTTTGGTGATGTCTTTATGCTGCCAGCCATCATCTTTAAGTGTCGATAAAATGTAATGGTAGCCCCACGCGGCGCGCGACACGAACATAAAGTGTGCATAGCGGTAACGATTGTATACCACCTGCGTTTCACTGATCTTCTTTTGCCGTACGTTAGAGCCAGTTCCCCAAAACACTATCTTTCCCCTTTCTGATTATTGCTTGCGGCCGGAAATTGCTTTCCAGATGAATAGGACGATAACGGCACCTACTACCGCAACAAAGAAGCTCCACAGATTGAACCCGGTAACACCTGCGCCACCAAATAGGCCAAATACCCAGCCGCCGACAACACCACCGATAACACCGGCAATAATGTTACCCAGTAGACCCTGGCGTGCGTTTGTTCCTGCAAACATTGATGCCACCCAGCCGGCTAAGCCTCCGAGTACAATCCACCCTATGATACCTAATCCGTCCATTAGAAAACCTCCTTTAGAATTATGATTGTATCTTTATTATACACCCAAACCTGCCTGTTTCGCCAATCTGTCTATTGCTTTTTTTGTTAATGTATGTTATAATGTAAAGATGGCCACCGTGGTCAAAAGCTGGTAACTCAGCTTGTACCTTGCCGACGTTCGGCAGGAGAGGAACGAAGATGTCCGTTTCCATCAAGAGTCTCCCCAATCAAGCGATCAAGGTTGATTTCGAGATGATGCCCATGAAGAGTCTGGCGCTCCTGGAGCGGCTGGTGTACGGGTTCCGCGCCGATCCGCACCCCAAGAGCATCGGCGATGTCCTGGATCGCTTCGGCGCACACGTCGCAGCCCGCACATCACAGGAGGTGACGGTGCAGCAGCCGAGCGACTACTCGCTCGTGTTCAACGTTCGCGCGGGCGACCACATCGCCACCACCGCGAGTGAGATTCGGCAGATTCTCACCTCGGCCGGTGTTCAGGTCGCTGGCGGTAACTACCGTGGCGGCCAGCCGACGACCCACGACATCGTGCGGGGAACCGCCCGCTGACGTCGTCGATCCAACACAAAGTCCCGCACCGGTCATACGGTGCGGGACTCAACAATTTTTTATGAGGTAGCTAGGCTACTTCTTTTTCTTTTTGTCGTCAGCGTCGTCAACGACTTCGCCTTCGACCGGCTCGTCTTTTTTATCGTCCGACGATTCACCCGTTTCGGCCTTTTCAGCCTCGGCAGCTGCCTGGTACATTTTGGCACCAATCGGCATAATGGCGTCGTTAAGCGCCTTTACAGCTGCTTCTAGCTCATCTTTATCTTCCGATTCTTTGTGCTTTTCAGCTTCGGCTACGGCATCTTCGATGGCCTTTTTATCGTCGTCCGAGATTTTATCCTTAAACTCATCGGGCATCTTTTTAGCCTGGTAAATGGCGTTTTCTAGGCTATTCTTGGCGTCAATTGCTTCACGCTTCTTTTTATCTTCATCTGCATGTGCTTCGGCGTCTTTTTGTGCCTTTTCAATATCTTCCTTGCTCATGTTGCCAGAGTCCTGGATGGTAATCGATTGCTCTTTACCAGTCCCCTTATCTTTAGCAGTCACGTTTAGTAAGCCGTTAGCATCAATGTTAAATGTCACCTCAATCTGAGGCACACCACGTGGTGCTGGCGCAATACCATCTAACACGAACCGACCAAGGCTCTTGTTGTCGCTTGCGAACTCACGCTCACCCTGCAGCACGTGGATTTCTACCTGCGGCTGATTGTCGCTCGCGGTACTAAAGGTCTCGCTTTTGCTGGTAGGCACCGTGGTGTTACGCTCAATCAACTTAGTCGTCACGCCGCCCATGGTTTCGATACCTAGGCTTAGTGGCGTTACGTCAAGCAGCAGCACATCCTTCACGTCACCTGCCAGCACGCCACCCTGGATAGCCGCGCCCACAGCCACAACTTCGTCGGGGTTTACACCCTGCATTGGGTCTTTGCCAAATAGCTTTTTAACGCGCTCTACCACGGCTGGCATGCGGGTCATGCCGCCCACAAGCACAATTTCGTTAATGTCGTTTTTGCTTAGTTTGGCATCTTTTAGCGCCTTTTCTACTGGGCCATCTAGGCGGTCAAGCAAGCCTTTTACAAGATCTTCCAGCTTCGCACGGGTTAGCTTCAGCTCAAAGTGCTTTGGCCCATCGGCATCAGCCGTGATAAACGGAATGTTTACTTCATATTCGGTGGTGGTTGAAAGTTCTTTTTTGGCCTTTTCTGCTTCGTCCTTTAGGCGTTGCATGGCGGCGTTATCCTTACGCAGGTCAATGCCGTCAGTCTTCTTAAATTCATCCAAGAAGTAGTTAACAATCGCGTTATCGAAGTCTTCACCACCAAGGTGAGTATCGCCGTTGGTAGATTTCACCTCAAACACACCATCACCGAGCTCCAGTACGGATACGTCAAACGTACCACCACCAAGGTCGAATACCACGATTTTTTCTTCCTTGGCCTTTTCGAGGCCGTAGGCAAGTGCTGCCGCAGTTGGCTCGTTGATAATACGCTTTACCTCTAGGCCGGCAATCTTACCGGCGTCTTTGGTAGCCTGGCGCTGGCTGTCATCGAAGTACGCAGGAACGGTAATAACCGCTTCGGTGACCTTTTCGCCCAGGAATGCCTCGGCGTCTGCCTTAATCTTTGAAAGAATCATTGCTGATACTTCTTCTGGCGTGTATTCTTTGTCGCCTAATTTTACGCCCACGCCGCTTTTGTGCTTAACAATTTCGTATGGCATGATATCGAGGTCTTTTTGTACCTCATCGTCACTCCACTTGCGGCCGATAAGGCGCTTTACACCGTAAATGGTGTTTTTAGGGTTGGTGACGCGCTGGCGCTGAGCCACCTGTCCCACTAGACGCTCGCCACTTTTATTTATAGCTACCACGCTAGGCGTGGTGCGGTTACCCTCGGCGTTAGCGATTACCTCTGGCTTACCAGCCACTAGGTAGGCAAACGCGCTGTTGGTAGTACCAAGGTCGATTCCGATAATTTTACCCATAATGTTTACTCTCCTTTTTACTTATACTCTTATAGATGTCTGATTATATTCTAGCACTCTACCATGTAGATTGCCAATATCTCCATTGTAAACAAATTAGCACTCTCATGTCAAGAGTGCTAATTACTATTTTATGTACGGCAGCTATTCTAGAGTTATCATCACTCGCGCACGCGCACCCAGTATTCTGTGTCTATTTCGCGTATTCTCATTTCCTAGTACATACTCTCTAAGGTCGCCCTCTACCGGAGCCGGCTCAAATTCCTGATCATCAGGATACTGATCCCTTGAAATATCCACAATTTCTCCGTCTGGCAGAATATTACGGTAATGTGTTTCGCGCTTTCCATTACGCACAGTAGCCAGTCGTTCTAGCTCACCACCAAAAAAGTCCTGCACCACCAGGGAGGATGGAACACACTGTCCAAGAGCTGGGTTTTCCGACGTCCATTCGTCCGGGCTCGCCGACGTTTCTTTACTCCAGCTATCTTGGATAGCTGTAATCACTTCCTTACGGGAATAGGGCATATAACAACTCCTCCCCACCCACTACTATTTCTAGAATCAGTATAGCACCTATTGGCGTGTTACTTTTACCATTGCGTGGCGGATGGGGGTGCCGTTTAGGGTGTAGCCAGGCTGCAATTCGGTAGCTATCACCTCTTTTTCACCCTCTGATTCTTCATCGAACTGGATGGCTTGGTGGATATCGGGGTTAAATTCGGCGCCTTCGGTAGCGTCGATTTTGGCTAAGTTTAGCTCGCCTAGTGACTTCTCCAGCTGCTTGACTAGCCCCGATACACCCTTAACCCATTGGTGCTCGGCAATATCAGCCGGGATGTGCGCCACGGCGCGCTCGATGGTATCGATTACGGGCAATAATTTCATGATGGCGCGGACTTCGCCATCTTGGCGGGCGCTTAGCTTTTCGGCATCTACCCGCTTGCGATAATTTTCAAAATCGGCGCGCAGGCGCTGCAAATCTGCCGTTAGTTCGCCAACTTGCTGTTCTAGTTCGGTTTTTACATTATTCTTAGCCATTTATCTGCCTCATTTATTTATAAAACGTTTTCTAACATTGCCCCTGCTTTTTGTACTAGGTGCATGGTGCGGGCGTAATTTTGCCGCGTAGGGCCTATTACGCCAATGTAGCTGGTGTCGCTGTAGGGCGAGCGGAATTTACTGATGATTAGCGTGGCTCCACTACTTTTACCTATCGGGTTTTCGCTACCAATAAACACATTGAGCGGCTCGCCCGGCGCCGCTTCGCGCAGCCACGGCTCGATATTATCTATCAGCCGCGCCACCGCCTGGATATGCCCGCCGTTCATGTATTCGGGCTGGCTAAACAGCCGGCTAATGCCATTGGTATACAGCTCGCGGCCGATGGTGGCAAAGCCCATATTGCCAGTCAGCTCTACCAGGCTATCGACGGCGCTACGGATGGCGCGGTCGGCCTTGTCGACATGCGAATTAACATGCGCCTCGATCGTTCTCGCACTACGATCCAGGCCGCTTGGTAGTTCGCTCATTTGCGCATCGGTGATGCCGTTGACATACACGCGGTAGCCCTTGTCGGTCGGGATGCGCCCGGCACTGGTGTGCGGCGCGTCGATATACCCCATATCTTCCAGCTTGGCCATTTCGGCCCGGATGGTGGCGCTAGACACACCAAACAATTTGGCCAGCGTAACACTGCCCACCGGCACGGCGATTTCGGCGTACTGCTCGATGATAGCGGCTAGTATAGCGCGTTGGCGATCTGTCATAGCTTTATTATAGCAAAAATTAGCACTCGCGCAAGTAGAGTGCTAGCAGTCTATGCCCAGCTGGTTACGATGGTGTATTATAGGCTTATGGCCCAAAAATTTACTTTTCATATAGTTAGCTTGCCACACACCCAAACCACGGCCGAATACACCCATTGTGCCTACACGCAAAAGGTACGCAAATTTTGCAATATGATGACCGACCTAGGTCACGAAGTGATATTGTATGCTAGCGAAGAAAATGAAGCTCGCGTAAGTGAACTAGTGCCGGTGATTACCAAAGACAAGCAGCGCGAACTATTTGGCGATTACGACCACACCAAAGAAGCGTTTAGAATTACCTGGGACGCCTACGACCCGGGCTGGGTAGAGATGAATGCCAATGCCATTCGGGCAATCGCCGAGCGCATCAAGCCGCGCGATTTTATTTGTCTAATTGGCGGCCACCCGCAAAAAATTATTGCCGATGCCTTCCCTAACAACATGGCGGTAGAATACGGTATTGGCTACACCGGCACCTTTAGTAAATACCGCGTGTTCGAAAGCTATTCGCACCTGCACCTAGTGCACGGCCTGCAGCATGATGAATACCATGGCAACTTTTTTGAAACCGTGATACCAAATTATTACGACACCGAAGAGTTCCCGTTTAGCGAGCAACCCGACGATTACTACTTATTTGTTGGCCGATTAAACACCGATAAAGGCTACGGCATAGCCCAAGAAGTTTGCCAAAAGCTAGGCAAACGCCTACTAGTGGCGGGCGTGGGCAACTTTAGCGGCTACGGCGAATACGTGGGGGTAGTAGGGCCAGAAAAACGCGGCGAACTGATGAGCAAGGCCAAGGCGGTGTTTGTGCCTAGCACCTACATCGAGCCATTTGGCGGCGTACACGCCGAGGCGCTGCTATGCGGCACGCCGGTAATTACCACCAACTTTGGCGCCTTTACTGAAACGGTAGTAAATGGCGTTAATGGCTACCGCTGCGACATGTTCCGCGACTTTGTTGCCGCTGCCAAAGCGGTAGAAAAGTTTAATGTAGCCAAGCGCCAAAAAATCCGCGCCAATGCCCAAAAGCGCTTTAGTACCACTGTGGTGCGCGGCCAATACCAAGCCTACTTTGAGCGCCTGTACGACCTATGGGGCGACGGCTGGTACGCCAGTTAATTTCACTCTTGACATAACAACTTATGTTTTTATAAACTAAAAACATAAAATTATAACGTAAGGACAAAGCGATACTAATCGCAAATAGCTATACGAGTATTGGATTAGTAAGGAAGGGCCAGTTGAGCAAAGAGAGTTTTAGAAAACTCTTATTTTTTTGGCAGGACTGTTATCGGAAAGGGTAATCAATGTTAGACGACGAGATTGAAGTAAGTATACAGGCGGCAGAAGATACGTTTATCAACTCACCGGCCGACGGTCAGACGCTTATATATAGTAATACAAAGTGGCGAAACGCCGCAGCAGGAAGCTCATCATTTACCGCTGCAAAAAAACACCGCAACATCTGGTAATGTCACGCTTACTGCCGGATCAAGTGCGCAGCTAAATAAATATGCGGCAACGCTGAGCGCTAACCGTACCATTACACTTGCCGGTACGACAGCCAACGCGTGCTTTGACCTTACGTTTATCGAAACCGACTTTAACGGCTACGCCATTACCGTCACCAACGGAAGTTTTTCACATGTTTATTCGTACCCTACCTACGTTCGGTACGTATACATCGCTGGGTCATGGGAGAGGGTATTGTAGTACATGGCATTTCATGATCCCATTTCTACCAGTTCAACCTCGTATGCAAGCAAAGCCAACAAAGTAACCAATCCTAGCGGCAACCCTTGGTGGGGGCCGAGCCTCTCTTTCCCCTTCCCGACTAACTCATGGTTTATAGATTTTGTCTTACCAGGCACTACCGATATGGTTTCAGCTGGCATGGATCGCCGTACTACTGTATGGCCATACATGGTCCGCGCCCAAGACAATGGCCTTGCTTTCAATAAACCATTTATTCGTCAATATCCTGATGGTCGAACGCTGCGTAACGAACACCAGATCAACTACGACCCAACCGCCACTAACTGGGGCTGGACATCTAATCAGTCGCCGCAAATTTGGCGCTATCTCGACCTGTCGTTCACGTCGAGCGAGACAATCACCAGTCGCTACCTTGATCGCTTTGACCAACTGAGTGCAACACTACGCTGGAACGCCGGCGGCAGCTACATGGAAGCACCTATTGTCAAGGGTATGCCGTATGTCACCATGCGCTACAATGGCCTTACTCCACGCTTCAGCACTAACAACACTGACTATCATGCTATCGCAAGCGTCAACGGATCAGCGCCAAGTGGTACGGTGAGTGGCACTAAGTTTAAGCTCACTGTTAACCGGCCGTACCTCGGAAGCGGTGCAACCGAAACCTGGATTATATACGCCAGCAGCTCAATTACCTTTACGGCAAGCACAAGTGGGCTAGTAGCAACTGGCGTATTTACTGGCTACCTACGCGCGGCAGTCGTTGCTACGGCGAGCGCCGGTGAAGAAACCGTTCTTGACACTTACGCTCATGCAGTTCCGACAGCCGGCACTAGCACTGTGAGTATCAGTGGCAACACAAGCACCACGACATTTAGCTATACAAAGATTGGCGCTGGATCGACATTACTTACCTATTGTTTCCCGCATCATGAGCTCACGCTCAGCTCCCCTTCATACGCATCAAATTTCGCCATCACCACTATCCGCGGTTCTCTAAAGGCGGTCATCGGCAATACATGGACGCTCACCAAAGCGCTGTCAACGATTACATGGAATTCACCGAATGCAATCGACAGCAATAAGCTTTCGGCAATCACTACCGCACTTGCAACCGAAAAAACATTTCAGGCGTACCATCTGGATGCGGGTGAAGCTTATCTGTTCGGGAAACAAATTTCTCGAGCCGCTCGACTTGCGCTTATTGCTGACCAAGTTGGTGATACTGCAGCCCGAGATAGCATCATCACCAACATGAAAACGTACCTCAACCCATGGTTTGACAACAATTCAAACACTATTCAGGTACGCAGCCTCATGTACGACACTACGTGGGGTGGCGTCATTGCTACGAGCGCTCACGAAGCATCACCAGCTGGCGATCCACAAAACGCAAACCAGGAGTTCGGCAACTCAATTTATAACGATCACTACTTCCACTGGGGCTATTTCATCTATGGTGCCGCCGTTGTCGCACACTTCGATAGCACCTGGGCATCAAGCTATCGCACAAAAGTTAACGACATGATTCGTGATATCGCTAACCCATCAACATCCGACCCCTACTTTACCCAGCTGCGTCACTACGATTGGTACGAAGGTCATAGCTGGGCAGCGGGCTTACAGGCAAATGGTGATGGCCGCAACCAGGAGTCAACCTCTGAGGCCGTTAATGCATGGTACGGCATCAACCTATGGGGTCTCGCAACTAATCAAAATGACCTACGAGATGTCGGCCGATACCTCCAAGCGATGGAGTCGCAAGCTGCTCATTACTACTGGCAAATGCCGAGCTACAACAATGTTTATCCGTCTGACTTCGCCAGTCAAAAAGTAATTCCGTTGCTATTCGCAAATAAAGCATTTAACGGTACATGGTTTGGTCTCTCTGACGATATTCTGGTTGGCATCGAAACCCTACCGTTTACCCCAGCCTCACATGAACTGTTGCCAAAAGCCTGGATGCAAGAAACCTACCCGGCTATCATCGCCGATAATGCCAGCGCCGGTACAGCGCATACTCCTGGAGGTTGGCTGGGCTATACGTATGCCGCCCAAGCGATCATCGACCCAGACGCGGCGTTCTCTAACATCAACACCATGACAATCACGAATGATAATCAATATCTTGATGCGTTTGGTAGCAGTAAAACAAACTTGCTTTACTGGTCTGCCACTCAGGGTGCGAGCGGGCCCGCACCAACCAGTACAGCGACTACGATTGCAGCCAGCCCATCAAACAGTGCAGCCCAAGGCGCTACTGTCACATTGACCGCAACCGTTAGTCCATCAGCTGCTGGGTCAGTTACCTTCCGCGACGGAGTAACCGTGATTGGCACGGCATCCGTGAGTGGCGGTACCGCAAGCACGACCACAACGTCGCTTCCTGTTGGCTCGCGTTCATTAACAGCGTCATTTGTACCTACAGATTCTACGGCCTATTCGGGCTCGAGTTCGTCAGCCCTTTCATACACCATCACTAGTAGCGGCGCGGCAGCAACCACCACATCCCTAACAGCCAGTCCGGCTGGTTCAGCAACAAGTGGCGCTACCGTAACACTTACGGCAACCGTTTCGCCTGGTGCTGCAAGTGGTAGCGTGACATTTAAAGATGGTGGTACAACAATTGCTACAACAGCAGTCAGCGGGGGTAGCGCTAGCACAGCAACCACTAGTCTTGCTGTCGGTGCTCATACACTAACGGCCGAGTTCGTCTCAAGCAATACCGCTACTTACGCGAATTCAACGTCAAGCGGACTCAGCTATACTATCGATAGCTCCGGAGGCGGAGGTGCTAGCACGAGCAATGCAAACGCAGTCACATTCATTGCTTACTCCTCTGGCCAGCCCAATACAGCAGTGCGTCGCAGTATTGCCGATACAAACTATACCGTTGTCGCAACTGATACCATTGTCGGCTACACTTCGCTAACGGCCTCGCGTACGGTAACCTTGCCCGCTGCGAATGCTAATCTTGGCAAAATCGTCATCGTAAAAGACGAATCCGGTAACTGCTCAAGTGGTAGCACTATTACCATCATCGGTACTATAGGTGGCGCCACAAACTTACTACTAAACTCAGCTTACGCATCTACCCGACTCTACGCAGGTAGCAACGGCTGGTTCAAAATAAATCCATAGAAAGGACGATACATGGCTTTTTCAGACCCAATTGCAACAACCGCAACACCGTTTACCGTCAAAGGCACCGCCCATTCGCTTGCGCCTGCTTCGTATTTTGCTTGGAGCACTAGCAAACTGCGCCCAACAAACGCGTGGTGGCAAAATCTCATTATTCCGCATTACGACTCGATGAATTACAACGGTAAGACGATGAGTTTACCGTATGCTCAATGGCCGCAAACAGATGGCAAAGGCATCACTATTTCCTACTTCGGCGACCAGCCAGGCGATCGCAGCGTAGCCAATAATTCTATTACTCTATCTGGCGCCAAGGATATATCGCTCGGTATCAACGAAACCATCAGTACCCGCGAGATCACTGACTATAGCGACCTTGGGGTTAGCTTACGATTCAACCATTCTGGCGGCAACATGACTAGTCACCTTGTGCAAGGACAAGCATTCCACAATGGCATATTTACTGCCGCTACCCCTGTCATTACAATCGAAGGCGCTATCCTGCAAATCAACGGCGTATCGCCAGGTAGCGCCAATCTTTCCGGCGTCACTAAGCTAAAGATCAGAACCAACCGTTACGACCGTGACTGGGTCGTCTACGCCAGCAGCGCTGTCAGTTTTACACTGAGCGGCAACAGCCTCATTGCAACCGGCGCATACACCGGCCGTATCCAAATCGCCGTGCTCAACCAAGCAAGTGACGAGGCTATTTACGACGCCAATTCATCGGCACTCCTGACGGGTGGCTCGGTAAACGCCACATTTAGTAGCAATACCGCTACAATGACGTTCGCATATACAACAGTCGGTTCTGGATCTCCACTCGTATTTGCGCTTCCTCATCACCAAGATTTGATGCCCGGTGCGACATATACAAGTCTCATTCTTAACACAATCCGTGGTGACATGCGCGCACTCGTCGGGGCTACCTGGACGCTTTCTGAAACCCTCACCAGTATCAGCTGGACCACGCCAAATCCAATTCCTTCAGATAAGTATGCCGATATTCAGGCGGCACTCAACATCGAAAAAAATTCCTTGTACGATACCGTCGGCAATGGTTGGGGTGTTAGCCCCTACTACTACGGTAAATACCTCGCAAAGATGGCACAGCTTATCCTTATCGCTGAACAAATTGGCGATACGGCAAGCGCGACATCGATTGCAACGACTATCAAAAACCAGATGGCCAGCTATCTCTCCGCTACGCCAACAGGTTCAGCTGGCGTTAATGGGTCTGGCTATCGCAATGCCCTCCTGTACCAAGGCGGCTCAACCTGGAAGGGTATCAGTACTGAAAACGGTCTCGCCGATATGGGTGCCGACTTTGGTTCTGGACGATTCAACGACCATCACTTCCATTATGGCTATTGGATCTACGCTGCAGCAGTCGTAAGCCGTAACGACGCTACTTGGCGCAACGCTAATAAATCAGCGATCGAATCGCTCATCCGCGACATTGCTAATCCGTCGCATTCCGACACGTATTTCCCGAAGTTTCGCCACAAAGATTGGTATGTTGGTCACTCATGGGCGGGCGGACTGGTAGGTATTGATGTTGGCCCAGGCCAGGAATCAACCAGTGAAGCAATCAATGCATGGTACGGCATTTACCTTTGGGGGCTCGCAACGAGCAACGCCGATCTGCGTGATACTGGCCGCCTACTGCTGGCGAGCGAGATCCGCTCGGCAAAGAAATATTGGCACATCACTGCCAACAGCGATATTTATCCATCGCCGTTCAACAACCATGGCACAGCCGTCATTGTTCGCTCACACAAAGTCGCCGTGGAAACATACTTCGGCTCCCGCCCTGAATATTTCTATGGCATTCAAGCGCTACCGTTCACACCAATTACACAGGAATACATGGACAATGCATGGGTGACACGCTCCTACCCGCTTGCAAGTGTCAATATTCCAATTGCGGCAACCGGCAACCCGCAAGACACTGGCTGGAACAGTCTCATGTACGGTATGCACGCGGTCATCGACCCGACTGCCGGTTATTCAGAGGCTCTCGGTATGCCACTGACGCAAATCAGTAACACAGCCGACACGCAATACGGGCCCGACATCGATAATGGCCACACAAAAGCAAACGCTCTCTACTGGGCATCTACCCGCACGAGCGGTGGTGGGGGTGGCGCCACAACTACTACGACCACGTTATCAGCAAACCCCGCCAATACAGCAGTCCAAGGTGCCACCATTACGCTGACCGCGTCAGTTACGCCATCCGTCGCAGCTGGTACTGTGACGTTCAAAAACGGTGCGACGACTATCGGGACGGGGACCGTGAGCGGCGGGACGGCTACAATGACAACTAGTAGCATCGCCGTCGGTTCACATAGCCTAACAGCGGAATTTGCCTCTAGCAACACAGCTAGCTATACCAATTCTACTTCCTTGGCACTTAGTTATACGATTACCAGTTCTGGCGGCGGGGGTGGCGCATCGGATACGAATGTGAGTGCAGTACCGTTCATAGCGCTTTCTAGTGGTCTCCCGACTACAGCGGTTCGTACCGCAGTCAACAACGCCAACTACACCATCGTCAATAAAGATACAATCGTGGCGATGACCGCCATCTCGGCCGCCCACACACTCACGCTCCCAAATGTGTCGAGCGTTCCGCGCGGCTGGCAAGTCATCATCAAAGACGAATCGGGAAACTGTTCTGTAGGCAATACCATCACCATTGTCGGCACCATTGACGGTACGGCGAATCTAGTACTAAATTCGGCCTATAGTAAAGCGGTGATCTACAGCAACGGGACAACCTGGTCAAAACTTTAGTAGGCACCGACTAGATAAAATGCGACGTTCATACGCCGCATTTTATTTTTTATGTAGAGTTTCGACAGAAAGTGTCACCGATTTCCTACCGTTTGTTAATTGAACTTTTAGTCACTTCTACACTTCACCTATGGTAATTGTCCATTTTAGCGGATGACTCGACTGCACACGACCCTCATAACTAATGCCGCCCTCGGGATGCACGTCATCATACGGGAACGTGTAGCCCAAATTTCCATACACTTCCTCATGCACAATACGCGAGTAATGATTAGTCAACGGGTGCGCATAATATGTCGCTGGATCTTCGCCATTCGGCTGCACATTATTAACTAGTAGTGTTGTACGATTAAAAGCTGCGGTCATTCGGGCAGTAATATTGCCCTGTTCATCGTTACCGGTTGTCCATGGCAATATTGAGCATGACCATATTGACTGTGTTGAAGGTTTCGCAAAAGTAATACCACCACCAAAATCCAATACTCCGCCCTGAATACGACCAGTCTTTGTTCCCCACTCTACACGGTTGGTATTAACGATAAGGTCCTCGGTCGCATACTTTGCCCACACAAGATCTATATATGGATCTAGATAAGTACTGAACGCCATAGGATGAATTTGAACAGTATCATTTGGCGAAAGAATACGTACCAACCGATCATTAGTATTGTAGTATAGACACTTATCCCAGTCACCGCCATCAACCTGCTTTTGCGCAATCAATCGATCGGCAATGCGCTCCATTGCTCCATCCGGAAGACCAGGTACATACTGCTTGCCGCTACCGTCGCTAGTCTCTAGCTCAAAGGCCACTGGGATAGATAAAATATCAACAAAGCTAATATTGCCGTAAAGTTCTACCGAATTAAAGGTAAATTCAGCAAAAGTCCACTGGATATCGATGTTCGGATCATTAACATTTTTCTCCGAAGGCATCACAAATCCGCCATTACTATCCATGAAGAAATGCAGCTTCTCGTCATAGCTGAAAAAAGCTCTTGCCGAGATAAGACGAGGGATTTTTATCGACTTACCATTAGAACCAACTGGGCCCAATTCAATCGAGCAATCTTGTGCAAGTGGCGTATGGTCTTCGCCAGGTGTTGGCGGCTGATAGGTGCTTTGTCCATCCGCAGTCACAAGTGTCCAGCGCATATTTACCGGACTCAATCCTACGATATAGGCATACAACGTATCAGTTGATGAACGATTCACAAGTGTTGCATCGAGCATTGCGGGCAGCCCACCGCCTGATGTATTCGCAACTACCGGAATAGTGGCGGTTAGGTCTTCGCGCCATGCCGAATACTGCCCGCCATTGGTGGCGCGAACCCTAAAGCTATATGACATTCCGTTTGTCAGCCCAGTTACAATTGCGTGCGTCACCGTGGTTGTATGCGGCCACGACTGCCAGCTGCCCGATTCGTATAGTTGGTACTCGACATCATAGCCCGTCGCATTGTGGACGGTTGTCCACCATACAGTAGCCTTGCTGTCGTCGGCAGTGACTGTCATGTTGGCCGGTGGGGCCAGCACGGTATCATCAGCTAGGTTGGTGGCCGATACAGCTTGTAGTCGCCTTGTAAACATTCCCATTACCCTATATTCACTCCTATTTTTACATAAAATTATCGACCCAAGCTATGCCCGTGCCGATAATTATATTCCCAACCGCTTGGGCTATTATGAGAAGTTTGTTCCCACAAGCGATCCAAACCAGGTTGTACCACCATTAATGGTTTCGAACACGACAATACTAATGGCATTTGCGGTGGTAGAAAGCGTTGGTGCAGTGCCATCAGCCCACTTGACACTAGCTGGCCAAGTGACCGTACGACCACCAGTGCTATCTTGTGTAATGTAGAGCGCAAATGAGCAGGCTGTGCTAGCGGTGGCACCAGTAAAAGTAAAGGTAGTAGCGCCGGTTAGTGTGGCGCTAACCACGTTGCCGCTAGCTAGGTTGATAGCGCGTGTGCCGCTACCACTACCTAGGGCATTAAGCGTCTCGACACCACCACCGGTAGCCAAAGCTACTTTGCCGGCTAGCGCAATGTTGTTCCACTTGGCAGTGGCGCTGTTATATCCTAGGTAGTGATTAGCTGCTGGCGAACTAAAGAATATGTCATCCTGGCCGGCTAGCGTATTATTTTCGTCTAACATTATGACCCCCTATGTCCTGTACCAGGCGGTACCGTCGCTTACCACGTCGCCGAATGACCATGCGGAGTTCATAGTAACCGTACCAACCGATGGGTCGTCGATGTATGAACCGCTTGGCGCCATAACCTGCACCCCGTTGCCGGCCACAGCCAAGCGCTTAACGCGTACTACTGCGTTGGCAACTGGCGCGGGCAAGGTAATAGTGATACCAGTTGATGCTGGATTAGCTAGAATGAAGTCACCTGCCGCTGCCGTGGCAGTTGCGGTGGTTACGGTGCGGAAGTTCCAGGTCATTGCGCCGCCGCCAGTACCGGCTGGGCCTTGCGGACCAGTCGCGCCAGTAGCACCTACCGAGCCAGTAGCGCCCGTAGCGCCCACTGTACCAGCGACACCTTGTGCACCAGAGGCGCCGGTAGCACCAGTAGCACCTACGGCACCAGATGGGCCAGTCGCACCAGTTGGGCCAGCTGGGCCACGAATTTCACCAACATCTTCCCAAGCTGTGCCTGTCCAAACATGTAGGTGGCCGTCATCTTGGGTGATGTAGCCACTTCCGGCATCGCCTGCACCTAGGCCGCCCGGTAGGGCAGCTGAGCTAGCAACGCTGCCCGATACCGTTACAGAGGTACCGTCAGCACCAGCTGGGCCAATGGGGCCAGTAGCACCAGTGGCACCCACCGCGCCGGCAGTACCAGCCGCACCCGTAGCGCCAGTAGCACCAGTGGCACCAGTGGCACCGGTAGCGCCGGTAGCGCCTACCGAACCGATAATTGCGTTAAGTTTAGTGGTGATGCCTGCAGAAAGGTTAGATTCTTGCACTACCCCATCTTTAATTGAACCGTCTGTTTTGTGAGCGGTAGACAGGTACTCGTTAAGAATCGCTCCCCAACTGCCCTCGTCTGCCCCTGGTATAGGTAACCTTGCCATATTCTCCAAATCCATTATTTACTAACATTACTTCTATATTAGCACTATCTTTATGTAAAACATAGGGTAATTGTTTATGAATATATATAAATAGCCCTACCAAAAGGGCTATTTATACACATGCGTTACTTACGATGCTACTGGGCGGCCGCCATAGGCGCTTGAGCCGTAGCCCATAGCGTTGGTTTGGCTAACCTTTTTGCTTTGACCAAGTTTGTCTAGGCTGGCAATCGAATTAACAATTGCCCCAGCACCCACTGCCATAAAGCCGGCAGCGGCAGCATATTTAAGAAATTCCTTGCGGTCCATTTCTTGACTAAGTAGTGCGTTTAGTTGTTTTTTTATACCTGTCATTTTTGTTTTTTCCTTTTTATACCTCGAGTATACCACCCTGCGCACATAAACGCAAGCATTTTATTAGATTGCTCGGCTAACTCGCATCACGCCATCAATACTGCGCATAGTTAGGCCAGGCATACGGGTGGCAGGCTGGGCTGGCTCGGCCGCTAACTGCGGTAAAGTGTTGCGTGCCGGCACCGCTATGGGGTGGGCTTTTTTGCTGCTAACTATATCCATGGCTCGCACTGGCCGCACTGGGCGCGATGGTGGCACCACCACAGCCGACTGGCGCTCGGCCACTACTGGTGTAATGACTGGCGCGGAACGTGGCATTATATCACGCAGTAGCACCGGCGCAGGCTTGCTTGGCTGGGTAGTTTTGGCCACGGCCGGCACTGGCCTAGCCGCAATCGGCACCGGCCTAGCAGCTGGCGCCACGGCTTTTTTAGCAGCCGTTGCTGTCGCAGGCTTACGCTTGCGGTTTTTTATGGCTATCATCACAATACCAAATTGGTACATCACCACCATTGGCGAGGCTAAAATAGTTTGGTTAACTGCGTCGGGTGTGGGCGAAATAGCCGCCGCAACAATAAACGAGCCGAGAATAATTTTGCCCTGCGCCTTCATTAGCTTAGATGGCGTAAGTGGCTTGATGGTATTGATAATCAGCATGATAAGCGGCAGCTGAAACAGCAGCGCCCCAGCCAACATATAGGTCATAATGAATGAAAAGTACGAATCAATCGTTAGCATTGGGTTGATATGGTTTAAATCGAACCCAGTTAGGAACTGTAGTGCCGCCGGCAAGCTAACGTAATAAGCGAATAGTAGCCCAGCCACAGCCAGCACTATCGATGCTACCGTGTACCCCAAAACCGTCCGAAGCTGCACCTGCCGCACCGCTGGCATAAAAAAACGGTAGGCATGAAATATCAGCACCGGCAGCACGCCCACCAAACCAATGTAGGCGCAGACTTTAATAATAAAGCTAAAGGCACCACCCGGCGTAAGATACACCAAGTCCTGCCCTTGCTTTAGTGGCGCCATCAAAAACTCTGTCACCACGCCAAAAAATGGATATGCCGCGGCTGCAATCAGTAAAAATATCAGTACCGTAGAGAACAAACGGCCCTGCAACTCCTTCAGATGATCCATAAGAGTTGGCACGGCCGCTGTTTCTGTGGAAGTAGTTTTATTACTTCTTTTCGTCACCCTTTTCTTTGTCCTTAGCTGGTTCGTCACGCATTGCACCCTTTAGTTCTTTAGCTGACGATCCGATGCTGCGTGCAAGTTCTGGTAATTTCTTTGCCCCAAAGAGCAAGAGGAGAATCACAAGAATTATTACGAGCTCCATAGGTCCAATTGTTGGCATTTTGACACTCTCCCTTGATTTATTTGTCTACAAGATTTATTATACTGGTAACGATTAATTATGCAATAGGGGAAACTAAAATATGTTTTATAAAAATTTCGCCGCCGACTATAACTGTGCCGCCTACGGGGCTGGCGACTACAATAGCAGCGAGTCGTGCGCGTCACTAACTGGCACATCGGGCGGCACATTGGCCGATACCGGCACCAATATTGTTGTAGGAATTACCGGCGGTGTTTTGCTAATCGCCGTAGCGGCCGTGCTACTAATCACCACCCGCCGCAAGAAAAACGCTACAAAATAGCCGTTAGTCTTTGGCTGACCAATCTTTAAAGTGTCTTACAATAATTGCCACTACTTCTTCGATTGAATTAACTTTAGTGTCAACAACCAAATCATAGTTTCGCGTGTCGTATGGGTCAACATCGTATAACTTACGGTAGCGACGAGTTTCGCTGGCTAATCGCTCCTCAAGTAATAGCGCGTATTCTTCGGGGCTATCAGGAATATATTCATGGCTGCTACGAAAGTCATCGATATTTTTTAATATTCGCTCGGCCGCAGTTACCAAATCTAAATCCAGATACACCTTAAATGATTGCGGTATCCAGTGCCATGCTGTTCGTGAATCAATTACAATTTGGTCTTCGGTTTGGCCAATATCGCGCAGTCGCTGGTCCACCAATTCGTCAACGTTCAGCTCGCCACGTTCGGCAGCTAAGTTGATCTCGCGTACGTCGTCTATGCCGTGCTCTTTGCCAATTGCCCGAAACAAATCGCCCGATGAAAAATGTTGATAACCAAAGCGCGCGGCCAGCATTTTAGATGTAACTGATTTGCCGCTACCTGGCTTACCGGCAATAGTAATAATAAATTTTTTATCCATACTCTATTCTAATCCCTTTTCAGCATGACTGTAAAGGCTTCTGACGGGATATCAACTTTTCCAAACCGTTTCATGCGCTTTTTGCCTTTGGCCTGCTTGGCTAGCAGCTTCTTTTTGCGGCTAACATCGCCGCCGTATAGGTAGCCGGTAACATCTTTGCGGTAGGCGCCGATGGTTTCGCGGGCGATAAATTTGCCGCCAATTGCCGCCTGCAAGGCGACTTCAAAACTCTGGCGCGGCACTACTTCCTTTAGTTTTTTCACCACCACTCTGCCTAGGTTGTCCGATTCGCTGCGGTGCGCCATCACGCTCAACGCATCGACCATTTCGCCACCCACGTAAAAGTCCACGCGTACCAAATCTTCGGCCCGGTAATCATCTAGCTCGTAGTTAAAGCTGCCGTAGCCGCTGGTCACACTTTTTAGTTGGTCGTAAAAATCGGTTAGCAGGTTGGCTAGCGGTGCTTCAAAGCTAATTAGCGCTCGCTCATCTATGTAGCTAAGGTTTTTTTGTTGACCGCGCTTGCCTACTATTAGCTGAATAACCGCACCTATATAATCTTGCGGCACCACTATTTCGCCCTTAATCCATGGTTCGCGAATTTCGGCCACCGTGGCACGGTCGGGCAGTTCGCTGGCGCTTTTAATATCCAGCTCCTCGCCGTTAGTCAGCGTTACATGGTAGTCGGTACTAGGGTTAGTCACCACCAAATCTAGGTTGTATTCGCGCTCCAATCGCTCGCGGATGATATCCATGTGCAGCAACCCCAAAAAGCCAATCCGCACGCCATAGCCTAGCACCGGCGAATTCTCCGGCTCAAACTGCAAGGCGCTGTCGCTTAGGGCCAGCTTTTCCACCGCATCTTTTAGGTCATTATAATCTTCGTTACTAACCGGAAAAAACCCAGCATACACAAACGGCTGCACATGCTTGTAGCCCGGCAACGCCGCGGCGGTATGCGCCCGCGCCACGGTTATAGTATCGCCCACTTTAGCATCGCGGGTGGTTTTAAGGTTAGTTACAATATAGCCAATTTCGCCAGTTGCGATGCCCGGCTCGGGGGACATGCCGGGGTTAAGCTGGCCTACCTCTAGCGCCAAGCCTTTTGCACCGGTGGCTAGCATTTCTATGGTATCGCCTTTTTTAATTTCACCGTCTACCACACGGGTATACAATATCACACCGCGGTAATCATCATAATAACTGTCAAAAATTAAGGCTCGGGTTTGGCTACTATCGTTGCCGCGCGGGGCGGGGATTTTGACAACTACAGCATCCAAAACTTGGTCGACATTTTGGCCAGTTTTGGCGCTGATTTTGATGATGTCGGATTCGTCGCAGCCTAGCAAGTTAATAACTTCCTTACTAACCCGCGGCACATCGGCGGCTGGCAAATCAACTTTGTTTAGCACTGGTATTATTACCAGATCTTGCTCGAGCGCCAAGTACACATTGGCCAAAGTTTGCGCCTGGATACCCTGGCTGGCATCTACCACCAATATGGCGCCTTCGCAGGCCTGCAAGCTGCGGCTAACCTCGTAGCTAAAGTCAACATGCCCGGGTGTATCAATCAAATTCAAATCATGCCCTTGGTATTGCATCCTAACGGGCGTCAGCTTAATAGTAATCCCTTTTTCGCGCTCCAAATCCATACTGTCTAGCAGCTGCGATTTCATATCGCGCTTTTGCACCGTGCTGGTGAGTTCCATCATGCGGTCGGCTAGCGTACTTTTGCCATGGTCGATATGGGCGATGATACAAAAATTGCGAATATTATTTTGCTGCATTTTGCTAGCGCCGCTTCCCAAACACAATTGCCGACACTTTGGCCACCACCGGATCGGCTTCATCGAGCTTCATTTTTTTACTAATAAATACATAAACGGTTAGGCTGATAAGCGTAATAATAGCGAATTTTGGCAGCGTGGCTAGCAAACCTTCGTCGTCGGCGCGCAGCTGCAAAAACTGCAGCGTAACATACGTCACCACACCCATAAGGGCGCTGGCAATAAACATTTTTACCACCGCGCTGCGGAAATGCTTGTTAAATATCCCCGGCGTTTTGCGCTGCAATATCACAAATAGTATGGCCACCTCCACCACGGCCACTATCGACTGTGCCCAAGCCAGGCCATACGGCCCCCAGCCAAACTGGATACTAAACAGCACCGCTAAAACGATATTTAGCGTGATGGTAAACAGCGAAATGTACAGCGGCGTTTTGGTATCTTGCTGAGCGTAAAAAGTGCGGGCAGCAATGTGGTATACGGTGCGGAACAATATCGACACCACCAGCGCGCCCAACAGGCCGGCAATTAGTGCGTTACCACCCTCTTTTATAAACGTAGCTATGTAGCCGCGAGCAAAAAATGTCACCACGGCAATTGGCAGCGCCAGCCAAATAATCCAGCGTAGCACAGTGCGTAGCTCTTGCTTAAATAAGTCCGCTCGGCCATCGGCCAACTTTTCGGTCATGCTCGGGAAGGCAGCGTTGCTAATCGCCACACCAATCAGGTTCACTGGCATCAAGCTCAGCGCCGAGGCCTGCTGGTAGGCGCGCATCACGCCGTCACCCATACGCGAGGCCAGGTTCATTTCCACAATGCCGTTTACGTAGTCAATGCCTTGGTCTAGCGAGCGCGGCGGCAGCAAACGCAACACCTGCCGAAAACCCTTGTTGCGCCAATTAATCGTCATGCGGTAGTCAAAGCCCAGCCCCACCAGGCCAATTGAGCTAACAATCAGCTGCAACATGGCGCCCAGCACCACGCCTAGTGCCACACCCATAATTCCGCCCTCGAACACCTGCCAGCCAAATATAGTTATGCCGCCCGTAAAGTATTTAGCGCCGATAATAATGCCTAGGTTGTAAATGGTTGGCGCCAGCGCCAAAAAGGTAAACCGCCCCACCGCCTGCTGCATACTGGCCACCACTGTGGCAACGGCAAATAGGAACGGGTTGACGGCGATAATTCGCATCATGCTGATGGCTAGGCTACGGCCTTGCTCATCGAGCCCTGGCCCCACAATGTAGCGCACTAGTGGATCGGCAAATATGATAATCAAAATGCTGGCAACTAGTGTGAGTAGCGCTAAAAAGTTGACCAAGCTAGAGCTAAGCTCCCAGGCCGACTTTTTGTTGCCGCCCGCCAAGCGTTGGTTAAACACTGGGATAAACGATACGCTCAGCGCGCCCGACACCAGTATGAAGAACATGAAATCGGGGATGGTAAACGCCGCCGTGTAGGCATCGATGCCAGCCGGGTAATTATCGAGGTACAGGCCGTTTAACAGGCGGTCGCGGTAGATACCCAGCAGGCTAGATATCAGCGTTGAGCCCGATAGCAGTACAGCTGCCCATTGGATGGACAGCTTGCTATTGGCTAACGCCACTACCGATCGGACGCTACCTTTGGCGGACATTGGCTTGCCAAAGCTCCTAGTGGAGCTTTGCCTCCGCTGGCAAGATGGCTTCGGCCATAATCGCCGCCGCTTCGTCCTCTTCCAGAGTTTCTTTTTCTATCAAAGCATCTTTTAGCGCCTCTAGCACACTGCGGTTCTTTTGCAGCACCTGCTCGGCGCGGCGCGAAGCCTCTTTTATCAGCTGCTCAACTTCTTTATCAATTTCCTGCGCCGTAGCATCGCTGTATGGTCGCTCGTGGGTGATTTTATCAAACACCATGCCGCCGCTATCTTCGTGGAACACTTGGTCGCGCAGCTTGCTACCCATACCCTGCTCGATAATCATATCGCGAGCGATTTCGGTGGCTTTGCGTAGGTCGCTACCAGCGCCGGTGGTGATACCGTCATCGCCATACAGCAACTTTTCGGCCACCCGGCCACCCATGCAGCGCGCCAAAATGTCTTTAAATTCATACACATTGGTGTAGCTTTTATCCTCGGGTGGCAAAAACCACGTCACGCCGCCAGTGCCGCCGCGTGGGATAATCGTCACCTTGTGCACTGGGTCGCTATCTGGCAATACGTGGCCAACAATGGCGTGGCCAGCTTCGTGGTAGGCGGTCATGGCCTTTTCTTGCTCGCTCATCACCTTAGCTTTGCGCTCGGGGCCGATGGCCACCTTTTCAAAGGCTTCGGTTAGGTCATCGTTGCTAATGCGTTTGGCGTTGCGGCGGGCGGCAATAATCGCTGCTTCGTTGGCAATGTTGGCCAGGTCGGCACCACTGCTTCCGGCAGTTTTGGCGGCTAGCTTATCGATGTTCACGCTGTCATCAGTCGGCTTGTTTTTAAAGTGCACCTGCAAAATCGCTTCGCGGTCTTTGCGTTCGGGCAGCATAATGTTGGTGCGGCGGTCAAAGCGGCCGGGGCGTAATAGGGCAGGGTCTAGCACATCGGCGCGGTTGGTGGCGGCTAATATTATCACGTTGGTGCCGGCCTCAAATCCGTCCATTTCTACCAAAATCTGGTTTAGGGTTTGCTCGCGCTCGTCGTGGCCGCCGCCCATGCCGCTACCGCGCTTGCGGCCCACGGCGTCAATTTCGTCGATAAATATAATGGCTGGGGCGTTCTTTTTAGCCTTGGCAAACAGGTCGCGCACGCGGCTGGCGCCCACGCCCACAAACATTTCTACAAATTCCGAGCCGCTGATGCTGAAAAACGGCACATTGGCCTCGCCGGCCACAGCCCGCGCCAGCATGGTTTTACCGGTACCTGGGTTACCCACCAGCAGCACACCCTTAGGGATTTTAGCACCCAAGGTTTCGTACTTTTTAGGGTGCTTCAAAAAGTCCACTACTTCTTCTAGGTCCTGCTTGGCACTGTCGTTACCAGCAATTTCGTCAAAGGTCACGCGCTCTTTATCTATGCCATACAGCTTGGCCTTGCTTTTGCCAAAGTTCATCGCCTGGCTGTTTTGCCCCTGGGCCTGCCGCATCATCAGCATAAAAAAGCCAGCAATCAGCAGCACCGGCACAATTATCGTCGCCACACTCCAAAAGGTAGCGGCGGTTTCGCTGGGTGGCGTGTCCGATACAATCGCCTTGCCTTGGTCGTTCAGCAAATTATCTTTTAGTAGTGAGCTAACACCGCCCTGAATATACGATTTTAGGGTTGGATCTTCTTTGCCCTTTTCGGTCAGGGTTAGGTTGTCGCCCTGGCCCTCAATTTTAGCCAGTTTACCAGCGTTAGCGTCAGTTATCACCTGCGCAATCGGCACTTCCTTCAGGGTTTCGTGCGGGCTCATCAGCGCCCAGGCCGCCAGGCTAGCCAATATCACAATCGCCCAAAAAAGCCCCAGGCGAAGCGCATTTCCCACGGTGCGTTTTGGTTGTTTCGGTTGTTTTGCTTGTTTTGGCATTAAATCATCGTCCTTTCATGCTGCAGTCATCTAAAAATAGGGTATTTACTCCTATAAAGTATACCACTTATAGCGTATAATTTCGAGCCGTAAATTTGAGGTTAATTCCCTCGCCTACTTGGTGTGTGGTGCCGGGCTTGTTTGCCCGTATGGCGTGTAGCGCCGCTAGCAGCTGGGTGCGCACGGGGCGGCGGGCGTATTTGGCCTGTATTTCGGCGCCCAGCACCTCTAGTGCCGCTGTGTCATCTAGCATATTTAGGTAATAGCGCTGGCCGCTAGCCCGCACCGCTAGCTTGGCGGATTCGCGGTCGATATCACGGCGTAGTTGCAATTGCTGGGAGCGCAAATCGGCGATTTTTTTGCCATCAATATTTGCCGTGGCCAGCTTTGCCCGCAGGCGGTTGCGCAGGTAAGCATCGGTTTGGTTGGTGGCATCCTCCACCCACTCTAGGCTGTGCTTTAGGGCATAGTTATATAGTTGCGCCTTAGTCAGCGCCAGCAGCGGCCGGGTAATCCCAGCGCGGTCTAGCACCGCCAGGCCACGCCAGCCGGTACCACGGGTTAGGTTCAGCGCCACCGTTTCCACTACATCATCACGGTGGTGGGCTGTTACCACCTGGGCGTTAAACTTTTTGGCCTGGGCAAATAAAAATTCATAGCGCTTTTCCCTCGCCTGCTCTTCGCTAGCTTTGGCGCTTAATTTTAACTCCGCGCTTACAAAAGGTAGCTGGTATTTTTTGGCTAGTGCCGCCACAAACCGTGCATCGGCCGTGCTATCCGCGCCACGTATGCCGTGGTCTACGTGCGCCACAACCAATCGGTGCTCACTTTGCGCCAGCATGTCTAACAACACCACGCTGTCCACCCCACCACTAACCGCCACTAGGTAATTAGCCAAGCGCGTTACCGACCTTCGCGCCAATCACAATCCCCACTATACCCCCCACAAATCCCAGCAAAATGCTCCAGCCGCCCAGCATGTCGCCACCCCAAAGCAGCGGCACCGCCCCACCAGCCGTCATACCAATCACCGCAAATATCGAAATAACTGTCTTTTTACTCATGTACTTATAATACACCTAGGCTGTGCGCAAAGCCCCACCGTTCAGCAACTCAAAGCCACGCCGCAACAGCTCAAACTCTTTATCATCGGCTGGCTTAGCCGGTGTACATACCTTATATATCTCGTCGGCCGCCACCCACATATACTCCGAGTGGTCAGCTGGGTTTAGGGCGATATTAGCCAATGGGTCGGTAAATTGGGCAAAGTACACAACTTCAATCGAGTGCGATTTTTTGATTTCATTGACATAAGTAAAGCAACCGAACGGATCGCCAACCGATATGCTCATACCCAATTCTTCTTGCACCTCACGCTTTAGCCCATCCACCATTTCTTCGCCAAAATCCACATGTCCGCCAGGCATCTCAAACACATCTGGCAAAAACTTTTTAGTTGCCGACCGTTTAGGCAAAAATACCTTATTCACACCATCAAAATTATGGTGGATAAACGCACAAGCCGTAAATACCTGCTGGCCTTCCGCTAACTGTTCACTATCGCCGGGTGCTTGAGTATCGGTCATATATTCTCCGTTAGTTTCTAATTACATTATACTACTTGAGCATCACATATACCGCGTGCTGCCAAAGGGGATTTTGGTTTTTACTAGGTCTTTCATGCCTAGGGTGCTGCCGGCATGGATGGTGCGTTCGCCCCAACGGGCGTTGATTTCGTCTACCGCCCAGGTGATGTGGCGTTCGCGCGCTAATTCATCGCCAAAAATACTTAGTTGGCCAGTGATGTCATCGTGCAAATGGTAGCACACCACCGAAACCATGCTAATATCGCCCGGCGCACCGACAAACAATTTTTTGGCAATCGCCCATATGGCGGCGTCGCTAAAAAAGGGCAGGGGAGCAAGATAATGCGCCTGCCAGCTACCACCGCTATAGGTGCGAGCATACAATTTTACTCCCCTAGCCGCCTTGTTGTTATGGCGCAGCTTGGCCCCCACGCCCTCGGTCAGCAAGTGCAGCCGCGCCACCTTTTCGGCATTAGTCAGCCGCGGACTATCTAGCACATATTGCCGTCCGCAACTTTTTAGGTCGTAGTCCACGTCGTCTACTTCCCAACCACGCAGCCGCTGGTGCCACTGCTGACCGCAAATGCTTTTAAAGGCAATGCGCAAGGTTTCGGCGCTGGCGTTTAGCATATCTAGTGGGGTATATATGCCCACGGCATTTAGGCGTTTTTCATTAGCGCTGGCAATACCGGTTAAATCTTGTAGCTCCAACCCAGCAAAAATTTCATAAATATTGTGCGACGTTAAAACATCTAATCCATCTGGCTTGTGTAGCCCGGCCGCCATTTTGGCTAAAAACCGATTAGTGCCAATGCCCACATTACAGCGCATCCAACAGCCGATTTCATCTTTTAGCCGCTGCTTTATTTCATGCCCTATTTCGGCCAAATCACGCCCGCGCACCAGCTGGGTGGCCTGGCTAAAATCTATCACCCCCTCATCGATACTTTTCATACGTACGTACGGGCTGTAATCGCTCATTATGGCCATTAGCCGGTGGTACACATATTTATACTTCACTGGGTCGCTTTCTATCCCCACCAGCCCCGGGCACAGCTTTTTGGCATCACGTAGCCGCATGCCCAGCTTTACACCCATGGCCTTGGCCTCGTAGCTGGCGGTTACTATCATGGTGTGTTCGGTGCGCCGGTTTACTATCGCCACTGGCCGGCCGCGCAACCGAGGCCGGGCTTGCTGCTCTACGGTGGCAAAGCAGCTGTTTAAATCTATGTGCATCACCAAAGGGCGCTCCGTATTAAACTCACGATTCATCCCTATCTCCTTCGCGCGTTAGCCGCCACACCAGCGTTTCGCTATCAAACTCCAGCCGGTAATCGGCTTGGCCGTCGGTGACATCAAACATATGCACCGTTTTACGCCCAGCCGCCAGCGGCGTGCGCAGGCCGAGCTCGGTAACTACAATTTCCCTACCATTTTTGCGCCTAAACTTTACTGGCACACATGGCTGGTAGCCAGCGCCAAACCGAGCTACTACATCTACGCGTTCGTTCAAAAATATTTCATCGCCCATTTCAAATATCCTCTAAAAGTTAGTTAGAGAAACGATTGCTTGAAATGTGTTGCCCGTATAATTTGCCCGTTTCTAGCAAATACCCGAAGACAACGTGATAAGGCTAGGGCGAGGGACGCTTGTTTGCTAATAAGCAAATAGTGAGTATCGCCGGCCGACACTCACTATTGTACGCTCTTTTACGCTAAAATATAAGCTATTTGTCGGCTTTTGGTGGCACTACCTTAGCCTCAGGTGCGACCTTTTTGCCCACATACTGCAGGCGTAGCTCAAACAGCACGTACAGGCTAAGCGCGCCCCAAACCGCCGTCCAAACTATGGTGGTAACTACGGCAAACGGGCCATCAAACAGCGCCATAACAATCGTACCAGCCATACCGACTAAAGAGGTTAGAAATAGCAAATCCCAACCCTTCTTTTGCATAGCTTTTAGCGGCTTAATAGCCAAGGCTTCTAGCAGCACCGTCAGCCCTAGCACTGCCAACTTAACCACGCCCGCCACAAATATGAGGCCGCCAAACGCCGCACCTATTAGCGCGCCAACAAACAGCGAACCAGCCAGCAGGGCAAACAGCGCCGCCACCAGGGCAATACCGCCGATCGCCACACCAATAATCACCAGCCACCAAGCGTTTTCAACCAACCATTTTGTCCAGGCCACCGGCACATGTGGCAGGTCTTTATGTACCTTCGCTAGCGCATCTTCTAGGGGTGCAAGTTGTTTCATAGTCACAATCTCCTTATGTATTACATATATATTACGCTTTATCAGTTTTTTTACAATATCACTTGCGTATGTACGGCTGCACCAAGTACAATGTAGCATAGACATAAGTGTTTTATAGGAAGTAAAGTGGCAAGATTACCAGTACCAGGCAGCGACGATGGCCAGTGGGGTGAAATTCTTAACGAATACCTACTGCAAGCCCACGCCAGTGATGGCTCGCTTAAATCTGGCGTGGTCGCCCTTGCTAATCTAGCTCCGGCTATCCAAAGCCAACTTACCACCAGCACCGGTGCAACTGGCCCCACAGGGGCGACGGGCGCTACTGGTGCGACTGGGCCTAGCGGCGCCACTGGTGCAGCCGGAGCCGCTGGCACTGTTGGTGCTACTGGTGCAACAGGATTTACCGGCGCGACCGGAGCCGCTGGCGCTACCGGGCCGACTGGATCGACTGGCCCGCAAGGCATCAGCGGCACCGCTGGCGTTACAGGCGCTACCGGCCCAAGTGGTGCAATCGGTGCCACCGGCCCAGCCGGCCCACTACTGGCTAACACACCGCAAACCGTTATTGTCAGCACTGGCAGCGAAGCCCGCCCCGGCACCAGCGATGTTATTATATGGGTTAGCCCCGCAGGCACTTGGCCTACCAATGCTATAGCTACCGATATAGTTTACCTGCCCGATGGCGTCACGCCACCCGATATCACCACGCCATCCACACCTAGCGGCCTAGCCGCCACGCCGTCTAACGACAGCTTTACCGCCTCGTGGTCGGCCTCTACTGATAACACAGCCGTTACCGGCTACCGCGTGCGCATCGATGGCGGCACACCTAGTACCACCGCCAGCACCTCGTATAATTTTTCTGGCCTAGCCGCTAGCACCACCTATTTGTTTGAGGTGCAGGCCTACGATGCCGCCGGCAACAACTCGGCCTGGGCCAGCCTAAATGTCACTACCACTGCCGCACCAACTATCATCTGGCAAGACCAATTTGACCGTGCCGACGGCGCAGTTGGCAATGGCTGGACATTTGCCGGCTCGACCGGTGCTAACATTACCAGTGGCCAAGCGCTGCCATATGGCGGCGGTGGCTACCGTAGAATGATTAACGGTGGCGGTGGCGACATACCAGATAACTGCCGGGTGCGCGTTAGCTTATCAGCCGCTCAACGTGGCAATAATTACTTTGGCATATTTGCCCGTGCCGATAACGACGGATCTAATGGTGCCAAAATATTCTGGGGTGAAAACTACGCCCTGTTAGATGCCTACGGTGGCAATTCTAGCGATTTCTTTGATACCGGCGACACCACATACACACCCGCCGAAGAAAGCAGCGCCGCCCATGTAGCCTGGGCTTCGGGCAGCGCTGTTGAGCTCCGTGCTGACTTTGACGGTGCCGAAATCCGCTTATATATCGATGATAATCTATTTACCACCTTTACCACCACCATCCGCACCAGCGGAACTACCTCTGGCCGTTATGTTGGATTCTGCGGTGAGCTTGGCGAGGCCGCCTGGGATTACATCACCGTGGAGCCATTGTGACCGTAGCTTGGCTCGGCAACGGCACCCAGCCATCGGTGTGGTTTGGTGATGGCCAGCTAATTTATGCGCCCGAAACCACACCGGCCGACCTAGGGCAGGTGGTTTTTACCACCGCTGGTGGCACATTTGCGCCAGTGCTAGAACTCGCCAGCGGCTCTAGCGCCACAGTCGACTGGCTAAACGCCAGCGGCGTCGTCATTGCCACCGGCCTGTCGCCCACCATCACTGGCCAAAGCGCCATCCATCTGCGCTGCACCAGCTACGCCGATATCACCACCCTCAACCTTGGCTTCAACCATACCGAAGATTCTGGCGCCTACAATCTAGGCTCCAGCTACGATAAATCACCCACCGACGTCACCGGTATTACTGGCCTGTCGCAACTTACTGGCCTAGTCCGCTTTATGGCGGCCGGCACCGCCCTAGCTGGCCATATAGATTTCACCGGCCTGTCACAACTGCAGTTCATTGAGTGTTTCCACGCCACCGTCCAGTCGATTACCCTCACCGGTTGCACCAGCCTGATACGCCTATGCCTCGAGCGCAACCGCCTAGCCAATCTAGATCTCAACCCGGTGCACACCAACCTACGTGACCTACGCGCCGCCGTCCAAAACGAAGGTCAGCCCGGCGGACCGCACTCTCTGACATTCACTACGCTCGGTGGTTCAATGACGCAGCTGTACCACTATTGCATCCGCGACCAAACCGTCCACAATATCATCCCGCACGCCCAATTGCCAGTGATAGAAGAACACTGGGCCTGGAACACCGACCAAACCACCAGCGATGCGCCAACCTCAACATTACTACGCAGCTACCTTAGCTATGGCAACGCCTACGACCAAGCGTCGGTTGACTTAATACTTACGACTCTGGCCAGCACCATCACCAACGGCGCCTGGCACACCGTAGACCTTAGCGGCGGCACCAGCGCCGCACCATCGGCCACCGGCCTAGCCGCCAAAACCACCCTGCAAGACAACGGCTGGAACGTCCAAACCAACCTAAGCGGTGGCGGTGGCGAAGAACCAACCGAAGGCGAGTACTCCATATGGTATCCAGCCGCACCTAGCACTTATTCCATCCAAAATGACGCAACCAGCTATTCACTTGGCCAGCCATTTAGTCTATCTAGCGACGGCACCATTACCCACCTAGGCTTCTTTAAGGCCGCCACCGACACCGCCACCAGCCGCACCTTACAACTATGGGATGGCGGCACCGATACTGTGCTTGCCTTGCAGGTAACATCTGGTGAGCCCACCGGCACCACCCAGTGGATTATGGAAGAGCTTACCACGCCACTGGCCGTCGTGGCCGGCGAATATCTGGTGTCTTACCAAGTTTTCAACACCTCTGGCCGCTATGTATCGCAGCAAAACGCCACTTGGCCAGTTAGCAACCTGCCCATCACCGGCCTCCAGTCTGGCCGCTACACCACCACACCCGCCGCCAAACCCACCGGTTCATACAACAACAGCTCCTACTTTGCCGATGTCATATTTGTGCCCGAAGAGTAGACACCATGCAGTCACCTTGTTATACTTAAGGGTAATCAACGGGTGGACAAGCAGGGGAAATTACATATGTCTACGCGTACCGAACGCCTAACTACCGCCATTACTAGCAGCTGGTCGCTTGATACCACCAGTTCGCCAGCCGAGTGGAGCGACCAAACGCCCGCCCGCGGCCAGTGCGTGCCAACCTCGCTAGTGGTGCAAGATTATTTAGGCGGCGATATTGAACGCCTAGCTACCGTGTACAATGGTGCGCCCGAAACCCATTACCGTAACCAAATCGATGGCCAAATCATCGACCTATCGCGCAGCCAATACCCAATTGGCCAGGAATTTACGCCAGCCCCGGCGCCGGTAGATGCCCGCGAGTACGTAATGGCCAACCAAAACACCCGCGACCGCTACACCCGCCTAACTAACAGCGTGCAGCAACTGATGTATTTGCAAAGCATGGCCGAGCACCCCGAAGATGCAGGCAAACCGGTGGTGCTGTTTGACATGGACGGCAACTTTTTTGACTTTGATGCTCGTGTGGAACAACATTTAGAAGAATCTGGCGTTGCTATTTCAGAACGCACCGTCTTTTATGTAACCGATCGCCTTAGAGATCCAGACCATATGCAACTTGCCCGGGATCTGCAGCGTTCAAAAGGTTTTTTCGCATCACTACAACCAATTGATGGTGCTATCGAAGCTTGGCAATTTATTGACTCGCTCGGGTTCTACCCACGCATTTGCTCTGCACCAATATCTAGCAACCCATGGAGCATTCCTGAAAAGCTAGCCACTGTAGAAAAATATTTTGGCCAACGCGCCGCCGATGAGGCTTTCATAGGTAAGAATAAATCCCTATGTAGTGGTATAATTCTTTTCGATGACCGCCCCGAAGTTGCCGGTGCCACCGACGCCGACTGGGTACATGCCCACTACACCCAAGGCTACAATCGTCACATCGCCAACGAATACCGTATTCACGACTGGCGCGACCTGGGCCACCTAGAAAAGGTGCTCGCCCGCGCCGCCGCCCACCACCACGCATTTACCCACTAGAATTCTGCCACCACCTCTGCTATAATGTGCTGAGTAAATACGGCACTGTAGCTCAGTTGGAGAGCCTTCAGCGATAAAAATTGCATCGCTCTAACCAGCTATCGCTAAAGTATCGTATGCAAGCCACGGCTAGAACCTTCCACAATCTATTTAATTCACGGCACTGTAGCTC